>WAQC01000123.1 GCA_015520425.1 Candidatus Pelearchaeum sp.
GGGGAGTGCCTTCCGGGCCGCCCACGTCTGTTACCAGCCGGTTTCAAGCGCTTTTCACCCCCCTCCCGGGGTACTTTTCAACTTTCCCTCACGGTACTGCTGCGCTATCGGTCTCGGGGGGTATTTAGCCTTGGAAGCCGATGGCTCCCGACTTCCCGCACCATATCCGAGGTGCGGTACTCTGGGTCCGGGCCATCTCCTCGCCAGCCTTCGCCTACGGGGCTTTCACCCTCTATGGCGGGCCATTCCAGGCCGCTTCGGCTCAGCTGGCAGGGGAGGGCGCCCGGCCCCGATAACCCCACATTCCCCCATGGTTTCCCATGGGGGTTCGGTTTGGGCTGCTCCCCGTTCAGTCGCCCTTACTAGGGGAATCCCATTTTGGTTTCTTTTCCTCGCCCTACTTGGATGCTTCCGTTCGGGCGGTTCCCACTCCCAGGCTCTAGTCCCGGGAGCGCCGCCGGCCGCGCGAGCAGCTCGGCGGCAGGAAATCCCATTAGGGAATCCCCGGATCAACGCCTGCTTGCGGCTACCCGGGGCTTATCGTAGCTTGCCACGCCCTTCTTCGGCCCCCGAGCCGAGTTATCCACCGGCTGGCGTTCTCTGGCCTATGGGCGTCTTGGGGTCGCCTGGTTGGCGACACATCCATGCTCCTGTGTGGGCGCGGTCATTGAAGGAGCGTGATGCTCTTCTTCCCGCGTCGGGCTCCCACCCTAGTGGATGGGGGCCGTCATAATTGTATGTGTGGCAGTTGTAGGATTGTTTTGGCTATTAATAAACGTTCTAGGGCTGTTTCCGTGTTTTGCGGCTCTATTCTTTTTAATAGTTGGCTCTAGGCCTTGGTGGGGTTTCGTATTACGCTGGGGGTCGTTTCCTTGAGGGTGTATAATGAGCTGCTGGGTGCTGAGGTTGATGTTCCTGAGGAGCCGCGTCGTATTGTGAGTTTGGCCGAGGACTTGACTGAGACGCTCTTTATGGTTGGTGTCGGCGATAGGGTTGTTGGTGTGAGCGCTTATTGTCATAAGCCTGCGGAGGCGTGTGAGCGTGTTAGGGTTGGGACGTATCTGCGCGTGAGCTATGCTAGGCTTGAGCAGCTGCGGCCTGACCTTATACTCACTACGAGCGCGGCGCAGCGTCGCGTTAATCTTGAGCTTCTTAAGAGGGGTTATCCTGTCTATCCTCTCCCGCTTCCGTTGAGCTTGGCGGGTATTGTGGAGAATGTTAGGCGTGTTGGCGTGCTGGTGAATGCTGTTGAGAAGGCTGTTGAGCTGGAGCAGCGCTTACTAGCTATGCTTGCGCGCTACTACATCAATAAGCAGAAGAGAAGGCTGCGCGTTTATGTTGAGATTGACCTAGGCTCTCCCATAACTGTCGGCGCAGCAACTTATGTTGATGACTTCGTTAGAGCGCTGGGGTTGGAGAATATTTTTGGTGATAGAATCATGGGCTACTTTGAGCCTGTGATGGATGAGGTGAAGCGTCTCAACCCTGAGGTGATTATCTACGACCCCAAGCCCAACGATAGTGGTGCACGGCTTAGGTTTATGAAGTTGGTTAATGATAGGGGATGGAGCGGTGTGGATGCTGTTAGGCAAAATAGGATAATAGTTACTGAGGGTGATGTGATAGCTCATTATGGGCCTAGTCTGATACTTGATACCCTTCCAGCGATGAGCGGACAGCTGGGTGGAGATTGAACATTTTAATAAGCAACATCATCACTATTATTGTTCTGGGATGAGTGTAGAGGGTAGTGTGGTAATTTACGACAATATAAGCGATGGGCGCGGTAAGGTGTTGTTAGAGGGGTTCCCTGACGTTGGTCTCGTAGGCTCTATAGCGGTTTCCTTCCTTATTGAGAAGCTGAAGCTCAGGGAGGTTGGTTATGTTGATTCAGACCTGCTACCGCCAGTTGTGGCGATTCACAACACGCGTGTTAGAGATTTGATAAGGATTTATGAGGGTGATAGGATAGTTGCGATGTTCTCCGAGATACCGATACCCATGCCGCTGATTAGGCCGCTCTCGCGCGAAATCGTTACGTGGGCTGAGAAGCATGAGATAGGCAGGGTCGTCTGCCTCACAGGGCTTGCAGAGCCTAGGCGCCTGGACATAGAAACGCCGAAAGTCTTTGTCATAGCAAGTAATGAGCGCTTTACTGAGTATCTAGCCTCCTCAACAGGTGCTGAAACCTTAAAGGACGGGTATATAGCTGGAATAAACGCTGAACTCCTCAAGGTGGGCGCTAGGAGGGGAAGCGACGTGGGCGTAATCCTAGCCCAGTCCCACTTTAATTATCCAGACCCAGGAGCCGCGGCCCAGCTCATAAAACACCTCCCAAAGATAATAGGAGAGGAGGTTGATATTACCCCGCTACTGGAGAGCGCCGAGGCTATACGTATGCAGATGCGCGACCTCATGAGGAGGACAGCGGAGAGCATGGGCGCTGTTCAGAAGTCAAAAGAGCTAGAGCTACCTCCAGTCTATCTCTAGCGCGGTGATTCGCATGATGGCGCGTAGGAGGTCTCCATGGGATTGGCTCCGCGAGATTGAGCGCGAGATTGAGGAAGAGGCGGAGAGGCTGATAAGGCAGGTCAAGGAGATTGAGGTAAAGACAGGATGCATAACACCACTCTACGACGTAGTAGAGACCGATGGGGAGTTCATCGTCTCAGTAGACCTCCCAGGCTCTGACAAGAGCGAGATTAACCTTGAGGTGAAGGAGGATAGGATAATCCTAGAAGCACCATGCAAGAGACCCTCTCCAACTAGCAGGCATGGCAACAGGTATCTTCTCCAACTAAAACTACCAGAGGAGATAGAGCCTGAGGAAACAAAAGCACGATACCAGAACGGCGTCTTAGAGATTAAGCTCACCAAGAAATCAGCACGCCGCGGTGTGAGGATAAACATCCAATAACGTTAAAGAACCAGCCCAGCATATAACATAGATGGGTGGGCGGCCGGGCGGGCCACCGGGAGCTCCGGAGGAAGTTCCTCCCTCGCGGGAGGGGGCGCGGCGCCGCGAGGCGCAGGGGGAGACCCCTGGCAACGCCCCAGAAACGAGACCCCCACGCGGCCATGGCCATGAGGCGGCGCACAAAGCCGTTGAGGAGC
>WAQC01000124.1 GCA_015520425.1 Candidatus Pelearchaeum sp.
CTGTATGCTCTATTGTATGACGTGGAGGTTTCCTAAGCAGCAGTTTATCGCTAAGCTTAGGGAGTTCGCCCGCGAGGTTATGCCCAGCTTTGGATAGCGATACCTATAATCATGACCCCTTCGTTGGGTATTGTTGGGTGTATGTCTGTAAATAGGCGAGCCGCTGTATGGTTTTGATGAGGCGGTGGAGGATTTGGAGACAGCTAAGAAGCTCTTTGAGGCTAGGAGATACGCTCATGCGTGTTTCCACGCTCAGCAAGCCGCTGAGAAAGCCTTCATAGTAGCAAGGCTTCACCGCATAGAGCATAGTAATGGCCTTGTAGAGCTCTATGAGTATGTGCGCGAATTCATAAAACTGGAACGCGCCGATAAGCTACCCGTGCTTTCAGCATTTTACACGCAGGCCAGATATCCCAACGCAGGGCTTTTGAGGCCGTCTAAAGAAATAACTAGTGAGCAAGCGCGTGAAGCTATAGAGACCGCTGGGGGCGTGGTTGATGCTATCAAGCCTCTCATCAAGGCATAGAGAGGCTATACAGGCTTTCTTGGAGAACCTGAAGCGGGAGCTACCTGATGCCGAGGCCTACCTCTTCGGAAGCCTAGCGCGCGGCGATTGGCTGGAGGACAGCGATGTGGATATAATAGTTGTCACGGACAGGCTAGCTGCGCAGAAGCCCTGGGAGAGGACGGCCAAGCTCAGGCAACTAGCACCAGCCAATATGGGGTTTGACATAATAGCGCTGACACGCGAGGAGTTTAGGAGCGCATAGGACGGTTACGATAAGCTTATTAAGCTCTTATAATTCTTAACCCATTTTGGCAACCATAGACTCCAAAAAGACGCCATTTTCGTGTCCCTAGACACGAAAAAGTAATATTATTCGCCAGAGGAGTTACGAAAAATATGCGCTGGCAGGATTTAGTGGCAATAAACCCCTGGTGGCGTAGAGGTGTGGATTTTGAGCTAGACGACCCAGACATAATGCGGCTGGGGGAAGTCCCCATCAGGATTAAGAGGGAGAAGCTCGCGCTGCAGCTAGGCAGGATATACATCCTTCGCGGAATCAGGCGCGTAGGCAAGACGGTATACCTCAAGAATCTAGTATATCATCTAATATCTGAGGGAGAAGACCCTAGAAGCATACTCTACGTTTCATGCGACAGGCTGGGAGGTAGGAGGAAAGCCCTATTAAACGCTATAAGGAATTTCCTAGACAACTTCACTCCAGCAAAGTCATTCATAATGCTTGATGAGATAACTTACCTTAAGGATGAGTGGGTTATCGTTCTTAAAGAGCTTGCTGAAAGGCCTGAAGCCGAGAACATGGCGATAATAGCGACGGGCTCTAATCCAGTATCAATAAGAGAGAAATCTGAACGCCTTCCAGGGAGGCGCATAGAGGGGAATAACTATCTCATGTATCCACTAACGTTTAGGCAGTATCTCGCTAACCTCTCCAATTATGCTGGGCTAAGCGCACCTCTACGCGAAGCAGCTACGAAGATAAGCAGCCTCAACGAAATAAGCATTCCACCACGAAGCGATGACCTGAGAAGCATTACCGACGCATCACTATACTTAAATGAACTACAGATACTCTTCCGCAAGTATCTACTGAGCGGCGGATTTCCCCACACCATAAATGAGTATCTGAAAAATGGTCGGATAAGCCTTGATAGATATGAGGAGCTTATCAAGGTTGTGTTAGGAGATTTGTCGTCAGTCAATAGAAGCGAGGCCATAGCTAAGGTCTTGTTAAGTGAAGTAATTGATAGACAGAACTATGGCCAGAGAACAAGCTATACATCGCTGGGAGCTAGAACTGGCTACTCTCATACGACCATCCTAAGCTATCTTGAGACTCTTGAGGAAGGATTCATCCTATTTACTCTCAACGCGGTTGATGTAAGCAATAGGGGATGGTGGATAAAGCCCAAGTCGGATAAGAAGATATTCGTTACAGACCCATTCCTTTATCATGCTTTAGCAGCGTATCTGCGCGGTGAGGAGGGCTTTAGCTTATCGGAGGAGACGATAAATGATGAGGAGCTGGCTTCCAAGCTTGTTGAGGGCGTTGTTGCGTCTCACCTGCTTAGAACAAGAATAACACCATACCTAGTTGAGAAGGACACATTTTTGGGCTTCACATACGATAAGAAAGGAGAGATTGACATAGTTTTTAGAGCAGCAGACAACGTGGTTGGTTTTGAGGTGAAGTATAAAGAAGAGATAGGCAGGATTAAGCGTAATAATGTGCATGGAGTAAGGGCATCTGTGATTTTAACGAGAAACGATTATAATCTATCTCAGGAGCCGCGGCTCATACCAGTGTCCCTTTTCCTAGCCTTATTACCCAAGTCAGGCAAGCTACTATGACGTGGGTGGTTGTTATGGTTGTGGTTAATGGTGTTGATGTTGGTAAGGTGCGTGATGCTCTGCGTGTTGTTGGGGAGCAGGCTTCTGTTGCCGAGAACCGTGTTAGGATGAACCTGCGTAGGGCGCGTGTTATCTGGCCTGGCGGTGGCCTTAGTGTGCGTGTCTTCTGCGGCAGGGCTTCCTTTAGGGTTGATGAGCCTGTTGAGCCTGGGGCTGGCGGCGAGGCTCCTACTGCCGTTGAATATCTGCTGGGAAGCCTAGCAGCCTGCGTCGCCGTAGGCGTGGTCTATAACGCATCCCTACGCAACATTAGCCTGGACTCGCTTGAGGTGGCGGCTGAGGGCAGGATAAACAACATACTAACATTCTTGGGGCTGGAGAGCAGCGGCCACCCTGGGTTTGAGGAGGTGAGCCTGAAGGTCTATGTGAGGAGCTCCGCGCGTGAGGAGGAGCTTAGGGAGCTGGTGGAGCATAGCATAGCCACATCTCCAGTGGTTAACTCGCTCACGCGGAGCGTGCAAATCAAGCATGAGCTCAAGGTCTTTTAGAGCTCTTCCAGCATCTTACCTCCCACGAGTAGCTGGCCAGCGTCTATGATGAATGTCTGGCCAGTTATTGCCCCCGCTTCCTCAGAGGCTAGAAACGCTACTAGGGCCGCGACCTCTTCAGGCTTCACAAGCCTCCCCAGTAGGGTGTGCCTGCTGGCCCACCTGCTCTTCGCCTCCTCTAAGCCCAGGCCAGCGTAGCTGGGTGAGACTCTTCTGAGAAGCTCTATCAGGCTTAAGCCCATCTTCGTCTCCACCACCCCTGGGCATACTGCGTTGGCGGTTATGTTGTGCGGCGCCAGCTCTGCCGCTAGTGTTTGTGTGAGCGCTATCACCCCTGCCTTCGCCGCGCTATATGCCCCAAGCCCAGGCGTTGCTCTCACACCAGCTATTGAGGAGATGTTGATTATCCTGCCCCAGCGCCTGGCTATCATGTGGGGAGCAGCCTCGCGCGAGACGTAGAAGACTCCTGATAGGTCTGTCTCTATCATTCTTCTCCATAGCTCGTTGTCTGTTGAGAGTAGTGGCGCCGCGATTCCCTGCCCCGCGTTGTTGACGAGTATGTCTATGCTGCCCAGTTCTTTCTTGGCCGTCTCCACAAGGTATGCGGCCTCGCTTGGGTTGCTCACATCTGCCTTTACTGTTATTGCCTTCACGCCGTAGCTCTCTGCCTGCTGCGCAACCTCGCGCGCCTCCTCGCCATGTCTCCTGAAGCCCACCACAACATCAGCGCCGCGCCTAGCCAGCTCAAGAGCAACCGCGCGGCCTATGCCCCTACTACCACCCGTTATCAACGCAGCCCTACCAGCGAGAGACGCCAACAAAAACCACCAGCCAACAAACGTCGCGATGATTTTTATTTTAGGAGCAGGGGCTTACAATTTATTATTATCAGCGGTTTCCAGCTTATTGGGTTTGGATGGCTTTTGGGTATAATGGCAGGATTGCCGTTGTGAGGCTCTCCGAGGATAGTGTGGAGTATGTGGAGCCTGGTGAGGAGCTTCTCCGCGGCTTCCTGGGCGGCCGCGGCCTCGGCGTGGCTATTATGTATAGGCATGGGAGGGGCATAGAGCCGCTGGCCGAGCGTAGCCTGCTATGCGTCATGGTAGGCCCGCTGACTGGCTCTGGGTTCCCCCTAGCTAATAGGCTCACACTCGTATTCAGGTCTCCCCTCACGGGGACTATAGCATGGACAAACACTGGCGGCTATGCTGGAGCTGAGCTGAAGAGCGCTGGGTTTGATGGCCTCGTCATACAGGGCGCTAGTGAGAGGCCGTGCTACCTGCTCGTCTCAGAGGAGAGGGTGGAGATTCGCGACGCCTCTAGCCTATGGGGGCTGGACGCCATGGAGACTGTGGTAAAGCTCCGCCACGCGCATGGTGATGCGCGCATCCTCTCAATAGGCCCCGCTGGAGA
>WAQC01000125.1 GCA_015520425.1 Candidatus Pelearchaeum sp.
ATGTTCGGCCTCTGGCTACTCTCAACACCAGCCATAGAGTAGAACGTTTATTAGATTCAGTAAAACCATGCAGCGGAGCATGACTCCAGACACGCGGGCACTACAAAACTATGTAGCTGGTAGGTTTGTTGATTCTAATGCAAGCGAGTTCATCACATTCTATAACCCAGCATTCGCCGAGCCGTTGGGGAGAGTTCCAGTAACGCCGCGTGAGGAGGTTTCAGCAGCGGTTGATGCGGCGTTATATGGGTTTGAGACTATTAGGAAAATGCCAGCAACAGAGAGGGTTAAGCTTCTCCTCCGCATAAGGGGGTTGATGGAGAGGGATGCCGACAAGCTGGCGCGCGTGCTGGTTGATAATCACGGGAGAACCTACTCGGAGGGGCTGGGGGAAGTTAGGCGCAGCATAGAGAACGTGGAATCCGCAGCAGCGTTGGCCTACACATACGCGAAGGGCGAGAACATGCTAAACGTCTCACCAGACGTTGACCAAACGCTCATACGCGAGCCTCTGGGCGTATTCGCGATAATCACGCCGTTCAACATACCCCTCCACGCATGGTCTTCCTACGTCCCATACGCCATAGCTCTAGGCTGCTCCATAGTTCTCAAGCCCAGCGAGGTAACACCGCTCATAAGTAACGAGATATTCAGGATAATGCACGAGGCAGGCGTCCCAGAGGGTGTGGTGAACCTAGTCCACGGCGGGCCGAGTGTCGTTGAGCAGCTGGTAAAGCACCGCGAGGTTAAGGGTGTGGGCTTCATAGGCTCAACGCGGACGGGAAGGCTACTCTACCGCATGGCCGCGGAGGAGGGGAAGAGAGTGTCAATAAACGCTGGGGCTAAGAACTACATCGTTGTCATGCCAGACGCAGACCGCGAGAAGACTGTGGGAGCCCTTGTCTCGTCTTTCTTCGGCATGTGTGGCCAGCGTTGCCTAGCAGGCTCCAACCTAGTGCTAGTCGGCGGTAATGACGAGCTTCTCTCGCGGTTCGTTGAGGCGTCCAACCTAAGGCTAGGGTATGGCATGGATTCTGACGTGGATATGGGGCCTCTGGTATCTGCGTCAGCCCTAGAGAGGGTGAGGAGCTACGTAGAGAGGGGAGAGGCTGAAGGAGCGAAACTACTCCTAGACGGGAGGAAGAACAGACCAGCAAAACCGCTCAAGGGATACTTTATAGGCCCCACAATATTCGCCGACGTATCTCCAGACATGGCTATAGCGCGCGAGGAAATCTTCGGCCCAGTGGCGTCGGTCATAACCTGCGAGAAGCTTGACGAAGCTATAGAATACATCAACAAGAAAACACCATACGGGAACGCCGCTGCGATATTTACATCAAACGCGCGGGAAGCTAGGAGATTCGCGCTTGAGGTTGATGTGGGGAACGTTGGGATAAACGTGGGGATACCTCAGCCGATGGCATACTTCCCCATAGGAGGAAGGCGCGAATCTTTCTTCGGCGGAGCGCATTCAAGAGTGGATACGATAAGGTTCTTCACCGACCATAAGATAATAGTATCGCGGTGGCAGTAGATTACCTAAGCCCGTCTTCTCCCTTCACTTCCTCTTTCTTTAGGCCGCCTATTCTTGGGAATGGCCTCCCTCCGCTGGTTAGCGCCGCTATTACCACTATCTCATCCCGCTTTGGGGCGTCAGGTATCCTTACCTCTATGGCGTCGTAATGTGTGCGAACAAACGCGGCGCGCTTATAGTGTAGTGGAACATCTATCGCAGTCCCCATCCCACCCATCTTGGCTGACGATGGAATTATCGCCTTACACACATCTCTCCCCCCACACTCATCGCGGAGAGGGCCGCCGAACTTTGGGTGAAGTATTGCATGGCCATGCTCCAGCTCTCCGTCCTCACCTACTATAGCAGCCTTGCCGTAGTTCTCAACCTCTTCAGGGGCTATTCCCAGAGCGTTTCGCGCTGCCTTACCCAGGAGGCCGCCTAGATACTCGCCCGCATCAATCAACACTTGTAAGTTCTCCACATACCTGCCAGCGTAGGGGTTCTTGATTACAGCAGCGGCGGCAGCCCTCTTTACAGGCTTCTCCAACCTCTGGTCAAGCTCGCCATAAATCTCCTCAACAAAAACCACCAGCTTCCTAAT
>WAQC01000126.1 GCA_015520425.1 Candidatus Pelearchaeum sp.
ATGCAGTAGCTACTGGGGAGGTTGAGATAATCGCGGGGGACGAGGAGAAGTATCGCGTAAAGGCGTTTAAACAGCTTTGGAACAGACTCTCCACAACATTCACGCTGGTGGGGAGCGTAGGCTACTACCGCGAAGGGCCTAACGTGGTTCTCAACTTCTGTAAAAACAGGAAGATAGATAGGAAGATTGTTGAGGAGTTGGAAAATCTGCGTAAAGAAGCCTTCAAGCGCGCCGACGCCATCATAGCGCGGCAGAGGCTCAATAATAGGGGTAGGGTGCAGTGGTTTCACGTGGGCGACTTGTTCAGGAGTATGGGTAGCAAGGTCATAGGGACATATACCTCGGTGCTTAGCTATCGCTCATTCATAGACCAGAGGCGGTATCTTGTTGGGTTTATGAATTATGAGACGCTCATACCCAACTTGGGCGAGGTTGGGGGTAGCTGGGTTAAGGCTTCTCTGAGAGCGCCGCGCCAGCTTGCGGAGCTCATACGCTCAGGTAGCATGCTACCTACTTCGCGCATAGCTGAGGAGGCAGCGTCCAGAGTAGGCGGAGCAGCAGACGGCCACGCTGTGGCTGCGTCGGCAATAATACCACGCGGAGAGGAGGAGACATTCATAGAGTATCTGGATAAGCTGGCTAGTGGAGGTATTGGTGGAGCCTAATCATCAGGAGCGCCATATGCTTAATCCCAGCGATGAAGTCCTGCTCCCTAATGTTCTCATTAGGGGCGTGGGCGAGTGAGCCTGGGTAGCCTACGCCTGTGGAGACGCATGGTATTCCGAGCCTCTCGGTAATCACGTACATAGGCCCAGAGCCTGCTCCAGAGGGGTAGAGAACGGGCTCAACACCATACGCTACCCTAGCCGTCTCAGCCACAGCCGCGACGAAGGGGGAGTCGGGCGCAGTTCTGGCTGCTGGGTAGCCCTGAACCATGTTGAGGGAGATGTCGGTGAAGCCGTGCTTCTTTATGTGGTTTTCAAGCTTTCGGAATATGTCCAGCGGCTCCTGGCGTGGCACGAGCCTGAAGTCAAGCTTAGTTGATGCGCGTGAGGGGAGAACTGTCTTGCTCCCAGCCCCAGTATAGCCCGCTATAATGCCGCAGATATTGACGGCTGGCTCCAGCAACAGTGCTCTTAGAGCGTCTTTCCCCCTCTTCCCCCCTACTGTAATCTCAGCGCCGAATAGCTCCTTCACATCCACCTCCGCTGGGTCTATATCATCCAAGAGAGATAGCAGTTCTTCGCCTGGCTTTTCCACATCATCGTAGAAGCCGTCTATGAGTATAGTCCCATCGTCTCCGCGTATTGTGTTGAGGAGTTTCACCAGTCGCCATGCTGGGTTTTCAACGACGCAGCCCCATGATGAGTGTAGGTCTGTCGCTGCTCCATGTGCTTCAAGCTCAACGTAGAGAATACCCTTAACACCTAGGTAGATGACTGGCCGCTCAGCCCTGTTGCGATACCCGTACTCCCACACACAGCCATCAGCAAAGAGCAAATCGCTATGAAGCTCACAGAACTTTTCCAGAGTTGGGCTTCCTATCTCTTCCTCGCCCTCTATGAGAAACTTAACATTAACAGGCGTCTCCCCAAGCGTATCTAGTAGTGAATCCACCGCCGCTATCCTAGCTGCTATATTCCCCTTGTTATCCGCTGCTCCCCTGCCGTATAGCTTGCCATTCCTCGCGGCTAGTGTGAAGGGTGGTGATAGCCACTTATCCAGAGGCTCTGGAGGCTGCACGTCATAGTGGTTGTAGAACATGAGCGTCGCGTGGGCTTCCGCCTGAATCTCCCCGAAGACCACTGGGTTTCCACCATGGTCTCGGTAGATGTCTGCGCGTATGCCGACCTCCTCAAGGAGCTCAGCCACCTGTGATGCGCATTCCTCTATACCCTCGCCTGTAGCTGAGACGCTGGGCTGCTCCACCAAACGTTTCAGAAAACCAAGATAACGCTCGCGCTTAGACTCTATGTGCCTGAAAAGCTCCTCAACAGCCATTATAGGCTAACGCTCTCCAGCGGCGTATTTAACGCTACACAGCAATTCTCT
Source organism: Candidatus Pelearchaeum sp. (assembly GCA_015520425.1). Classification (GTDB taxonomy): domain Archaea; phylum Thermoproteota; class Nitrososphaeria_A; order Caldarchaeales; family Caldarchaeaceae; genus Pelearchaeum. The sequence continues at coordinate 2,053 of WAQC01000126.1, forward strand.
CAATACTTAGACCTGTCCCCCTCCAACAACCCACGCCCAATATGGATATTATCTATATGCTTATTCAGCTCCTTCTCGGTCTTGAATCCAGTATCGCAGTAGGGGCATTTGAATTCCCTCTCTTCGGAGGACATAGCTAATCACCATCTTTAGAAAATATATGTGGGAGGATTTAAGTACAGCGGTTACCACTTGACTTGGGATATTGCCTCGCGGATTACGGAGACGCTCTTCATGAAGAGCTCCTTCTCAGCGTCGTTTAGCTGGAGCTCTACTATCTTCTCCACGCCTCCAGCCCCAAGCACGCATGGGACGACTGTATAGACGTCCTTAACGCCGTAGTGGCCGTCTAGGTAGGCTGATGTGGGTATGACCTCCTTCGTGTCCCTCACTAATGCCTCAACCATCTGCGCTATCCCAGCTCCAGGGGCGTGGTGGGCTGACCATCCCTTCAGCTTAATCACCTCCGCACCAGCCTTCCTAGTCCTCTCCACACGCTCGTTTATCACAGACTCGTCCATGAAGCTGGAGAGGGGGCTTGCGCCTATGAAGGTTAGGCGTGGGAGGAGAACCATGCTATCGCCGTGCTCGCCGATAACCATGCTCCTGATTGACTTATAGGATACGCCGAGCTTCTCGCGTATGAGGTATCTAAACCTACCCATGTCAAGGAGTCCGCTGAACCCCATGACTCTACGGCTCTCAAAACCAGTGGCTTTCCACATCACGTATGTCATGACATCAAGCGGGTTAGTAACCACCAGAACCTTAGCCTTAGGCGCGTGCTCTCTAATGCCCTTCGCAACGCTCCTAATTATCTCGCTATTCTTATGCAGTAAGTCAAGCCGCGTCATGTCAGCCTTCCTCACAATACCAGCAGTTACCACAACAACATCAGAGCCCTCAATATCCTTGTAATCGTTTGTTCCTCTAACATCAACGTCCAGGTCCAGAATTGCGCAGGCGTGGTTTAGGTCTAGGGCCTCCCCCTGGGGAAGCCCCTCTATAATATCCAGCAGGGTTATATCGCCCAGCTCGCGCATAGCTATCTGGAGAGCTGCTGAAGTTCCTACACGGCCAGCTCCAACAACAGTTATCATACTCTTCATCTCAGGAGCAAACGATACTATCTATCTAAAAAAGAATGCGTGCTAGAGTCTGCCTAGGTGCTTGAGCATTCCGAGAACTGATACATGCACCGAACCTACCACGTATGGTGGGGCTTTCTGCGCTCCAACCTCCCTGGCCAGCTCCCCGACGAGCGTCTCCACTATCTCGCCATGCCCCTTACCCTCGCGCGATAGCCTATCCACCTTCTCTACCCACTCGCGGATACGCTCCGCGTTCCTCTCAAGATAATCCCCACCACCCTCGCGGGGGCCGAAGTGGGGCGTGAGCAGCAGCCCAGCATCAAGCTCTGCTATCCTATGAATCGTCCTGATAGCCTCGTCTGGGTCAAAGCTTGGTGGAGGGGTTGTTGGAAGTATGGCTGGGAAGTCGGGATAGTTTATCGCCACAGCGTCGGCAGTTATCAGTATCCTTCGCTTCTCATCATACACCGAGAGCTGGTGCGGTGCGTGGCCTGGTGTGTAGATTATCCTAAGCTCCGCATCGCCTACATTAACCACAGCGCCGTCATCCACAACCTCAACCCTATCCTCCTCAACGGGAAGAGTATCGCCAAACATCCCAGCAATACGCTCACCAAATATGGATTTAGCGCTCTCAAGAACGCGTGAAGGGTCTATCACATGCTTGGCAGCCCTCTTATGGGCGAGTA
>WAQC01000127.1 GCA_015520425.1 Candidatus Pelearchaeum sp.
AGATGTGTATAAGAGACAGGGCTATAATATTTGCGATGACCAGGAAGAGAGCAGAGTCTTATGCCGAGAAAGCTGCGGATGCTTTAGCCCGCCGTCTTGACACCTTAACAGAAGAGGATGTACGAGCTCTTGGAGAAGCTGTCCATGAATTGGCCGAGCAAACAGAGAAATCAAGCTTCACAGAAAGGCTTGCACGCATAATCTCACGCGGAGCTTCGTTCCACCACGCAGGACTGGGATACCAGCATAGAAGAGTTGTAGAGAAATTATTTCGTGAGAGAAAGCTGAAGATAATTGCCGCAACACCCACACTCGCGGCTGGAGTTAATCTCCCTGCACGAACCGTGATAATACCTGAACTTTGGCGTTATGAGATAGCGCAGGGGATGAGGCAGATAAGTGTCACGGAGTATAAGCAGTTTTGCGGAAGAGCTGGGCGGCCTGGCTTTGACGAGACGGGATATGCGATAACAATAGCGCGGCGGGAGGATGATAAGCGCCTCATTTTTGAGAAGTATCTCCTAGGGAAACCTGAACGGATATGGTCTCGTTTAGGTAGTGAGAAGCATCTTAGAACCCACGTCTTGGCTTTGGTGGCGTCAAACGCTGTGGGTAGTATTGATGAACTTAAACGCTTCTTCTCTAAAACCCTCTTCTCCTTCCAATACGGAAGCTATGGAGCGTATGAGAGGATAATTCAGGCCCTAAATTTCTTAACAAGAGCGGGATTCATAGCTGATAGCGGCGAAACCCTGGTAGCGACCAGATTAGGAAAACGAGTATCTGAGCTCTACATAGACCCGCTTACCGCCGTCAAGATAATTGAGCTTACAGACCATGAGCCAGATAAAATGAATGACATAACTCTTCTCCAGGTAATCTGCTCTACACCCGACATACCCCAGCTATCTGCCGTTAAAGTTAGTGAAGCTCTTTTGGAAACATTCATAGAGGGCAATAAGGATTATCTCATTGATATTCCAGACCCCCTAGACGAGCCTGAGCGTTATGAAGAGTTTATGGAGACTATGAAGCTTGTGTATATCATGAAGGCCTGGATTGATGAGATGAGCGAATCTGAAATGTATGAGAGGTTCGGAGTTGAACCTGGTGATTTGGCAGTTTTAAGAGAAAGATGCTCATGGATATCCTATGCTGCTTCTCAGCTTACGCGCATCTTGGAGCGCGCATCATATCATAGGGCGTTTGAGGTTCTTACAGGGAGACTAGAACATGGAGTACGGCAAGAACTTCTCCTTTTAACAAAGCTTCACGGCATAGGTAGGGTTAGGGCTAGAAACCTCTATGACCATGGCTTCAAGACGCTTGACGACTTACGCCGCGCATCACGTGAGGAGTTGGCACGCATACCAACTATAGGACCGAAGCTGGCAGACCAAATTAAGAGCCAGCTCTCCTAAGCTTATCAAGCTCCCATAAAGCCTTCTCCTGACCAGCCTCAATAGAACCTGGTCTAATACGCCTCACATACCTTATCGCATCTTCTGGATTGAGATTATTCTCCAACATAAAGTAAGCGGCCAAGACTGTTCCTGTTCTACCCAACCCAGCGGCGCAATGAACAAGAATTCGCCCACCTCTAGAGGTTATCAAGCGTATGAAATTGCTCGCCTCAATTAATTTCTCTATCGTTGGTGGCTTATGGTCTTGCATCGGGATATGACGGTATTCAAAATTCAGACCACGTATATCTTCTAAGTTCAGAGACTTTTCCGTCAATGTCAGTATAGCGGTTATCCCTTGTTTTTTCAGCCATGTTAGATGTTTAAGTCCCGCTGGAAGGCCGCTTGCCGCTATTCTATCATTTACCCATGAGAAATTAACTGGCTTCTCCACGAATATCCCTTGTATTCGCCTAATTTTACTGCTTATATCCATGGTTGTTTTATGTTGTGTTGGATGGCTATTAAGATGATGTGAGAAGCTCTATGAGCTTGTTCATCGTGGTGGCTGACTCCTCGTATATTCTCTCGGCATCCTCCTCGCTTATATCCAGCACACGCGCCTTCACAGTATCCGCTCCCAGTTTCTCCACATATACCGCGAGCTGTGGATAGCCTGTTATAAGCTCGTAAAAACCTGATTCGGCGGTTCTAACAGTTATGGGGGAGAGTAAATCTACGTATTGTGAAAGCTTCTCCAGTGTTTCAGGAGATAGCGTTACTCTCCTATTGGGTGGAATGACTATTCTCTTAACGGGTATTTCTGCTACTACCTCAGCGTTCTCTGCATCAAGTATCATAACAACATCGGGTTTCCAGCTATCCAGCTTAAGTTTATCACGCTCTCCAAAATAACCATGCCACCACCGCAGGCTCTCCATCAGCAAGCGCTCCATCTCTTCAGCCATCTGCCGCGGGTCCCCGCTTAAATCCTCGTTATTGGTTAAAACCATAACTAGCGTTTTGCGTCCTTTCCACTTAGATTCCTCCACTGGCGGCGTTATCATCTGAGGCTTCACGGTAGTAAGTATAACATCCATGAATACCGTGTTCCCAGACTTATCTGTCCCTAGGTTTATCCTTAGAGAGACTTTACCCCTGCCCTTAACCCTCTCTAAGAGATACTCCTTGAGACGTTCATACATCACCATCGTATAGATAAACTGTCCTACCTTTGACTCAAACTCGTCGTAGCCGTAAGACATGCGTCCTAGTTACCCCTATGTCGTTATGG
>WAQC01000128.1 GCA_015520425.1 Candidatus Pelearchaeum sp.
GCTATCGCGTTGGTGAGCTCCTGTAGGGTGTCCAGTATATAGTCCTGCGTCGTCATCATATCATCCAATCTCTGCTCAATCCTGTCCAGCCTCTCCTCAATACTCTTTACACGCTGCTCATCTACGGGGCCCCGCGCTATTCGTCTAAGCTCGTTTCTTATGTTCTCCTCCTCCTCGTTTAGCAGTACAATCGCGTTGGCGAGCTGCTTCACGGTCTCAAACGCCGCAACCCTACCTCGCGGAGTCTCAATATAGTTTAGGTCAATCTCCACGACATCCTCATTACGCTTACGCTGCTCCGACATGCTTAGCCCACCTCCTCAAGTATTGGCCTCCTACATAGCGGGCAGGCGTTCCTTATCAGGAGCCAGTCGTTAAAGCATGACTCATGCCCAGTTGCTGAGCAGTGGGGGCACGAGTATATCGTCTGCTCCCCCAGCTCTAGTCCGCAGACGATACATGGCTCCATCCTCCTCTCTCTGCGTGGCTGCTTAATCTCCTGCTGCTCTTGCTGCTCCTCGTAGTAAGGGTCCCAGAAGCCCAGCGACCTCTCAGCGCCTATCACTATCTTCATCCAGCACCACCTTAAGCGCGAGCGGCTGCGCCCGCCGCGTAGTGTGTATGTATAGCACCTCATCAGCTTTAATCGTTAGCTCAGAAAGGCGTACATCATCCGCCAACAGGCGCGTCCTGTGCTGTATCTCCGCGTCTGGATACATGTAGCTACTCGCCAGAATCTCCTTAAGGTCCAGCACCGTTGCGTCGCTCTTCAGATGTATCGTGATTCCAGAGGTCTTGACATAGTCGCCGCAGACGAAGCACTCCCTATTCCTCTTGAGGGGTACGCGCGTGGAGCGCGCAGCTAGGGCGTCGTACATTATGAGGCCGCTGAAGGGCCTGCCAAGGCTGCCTTGGTGTAGTAGCTTCACAACCTCCACCGAGGCTATTCCAGAGATGGCGGCAGCAACGCTCTGGAGCGCTGGCATCTTCGGCCTAAGCTCCTCCCTTAGCTTATTAACCAAGCCAACAACATCGCTGTCAAGCTCCGACATACTAGCCTGGGGCGTGTATTTTATGTCAAAGACCGTCTTTATCCCAGCCCTAAAGAGCGCCCGCGCATGCTCCACACTTATCTCAACACCATGCTGCTTGAGCTCATTAACCAAGTCTTCGGGCTTACGCTTCCTCAGTGTGCACTCAGCGACCTGCACCTCCTTCGGGATTATTGAGTCTCCATGACACTCTATGCACGCGGTCTTTCCAGGGATTATGACTTGGACGTTGGCGTAGAAGCCTTCCATCGCAACGTCAACGAGGGGTTTATCCAGCTCCACCGCCAGTGAGTTGAGCCACCTGCGGGTGGGCCAGTTATCCACGCACGCGCATATGACATCAACATCTTTGAAGAGCTCCTGCGGTAACTGTCTAACATCGCCGTTAAGCGCTGTGGTAGCCACGTAGGGGTTCATCTCACGCAGCCTACGTTCGGCAACCGCGCTCTTCGGCATTCCTATATCGCTGTCGGAGAAGAGCATCTGCCTACTCAGGTTGGAGAGCTCAACCACATCGTTATCAACCAGCACCAGCTTACCAATCCCCATCAGGGCGAGGTTCTTTGACACCTCGCAGCCTAGAGCGCCCACGCCAGCAATCAGCACAGTAGCAGCCTGCACCTTGGACTGGTCCCATCCCTGGAGACGGAGCTGCCTGTCGTATCTCTCCAAAACCAGCCTAGCCGTGGCTGACCAGTCTCCACCTTCGCCTACCATCGTAGAACGCCTGCTCAGGGGTTGCGAACCGAGCAATATACTCGCGAACCCGCGCCTCAAATATGTCTGGCCTCATCTTAAGCTCCATAGCTGCAACGGCGTTAAGCGGGTCGTCTGGGTTAGGGTCGTTCAATAGGCTTCGTAGAGCCTCTATGACGGTTATCACGTGGAGCGAGGGCGACCAGTGGTCTTTAATGATGGACTCGCAGACCCGCGCTGGCACTTCGTCGGAGAAGTTGGGGTGCCATATCCTCGTGTGCCACACAACGTCTGGCGGGTGGAAGGGGAATGAGCGTGGTATGAATATCTCCACGCGGAAGTAGCCTGACTCGTAGAGACCAGAGCCGATTATCACGCCCTCATAGTGGGTTAGGTCTCCATCAACCGGGCTGAAGTTCGGCTCATGCTCCTGGACTAGGGAGTACTCTATGCTGAGCCTCTTATACCACATCGCCTCTGGGAGCTCAGCATAGCCCTCCACCGCCACAACCCCCCACCGTACGCGTTATCAGAACCAGCTTATCACCATCCTGAATACCCAAGCTCTGGAGAGTCTCAGTATCCTTAAGCGCCCTCCCCTTGTAGGTGAGCCTAGTCGTATCTGGTGGGAGCTTCTTTATCGCGCTCACCTTCGTCCTGATAGCGCCTATCGTAGCGTTGGGCGAAACTTCCAGCTCCAGCGGAGCCCCTCCACCAACTGCGGGAACAATCTTGATTTTCATCTACGTAAGACCTCTTCTAAGCCAGCACCGCTTTAGAGGATATATAAGGTTGTCGTAGCCGTACAGCGGCCGTAAATCGTGGAGATTTTCCCCGTCTTCTAAAAGTAATTCTACGCTAATGGCGGCGGTAGCTCCAGCAGCGCATCACGCTGCCGCGCAGGCTACGCTACGCGGCTACATAACTTAGACAGCGCAATACCGCTAGAAACCCAGTATCCCAGCCCACGCCACTGCTGGCTATATATTTATTAATCCAGGCGCTAGCACTCCGCCAGCGGTGCACTGAGTCTTGCCAGAGAAGACGCTGCGCTTCCTAGTTGAGGGTGGGAAAGCCACGGCGGGGCCGCCTATAGGCTCGTCCCTAGGCCCGCTGGGCGTTAACGTGATGCAGGTGGTTGAGAAGATTAACGAGGCGACCGCCGAGTATAAGGGGATGCGCGTGCCTGTTGAGGTTACGGTGGATACGGATACTAAGGAGTTCTCGGTCAAAGTCGGAACCCCCAGCACGGCCGCGCTTATAGTGAAGGAGGCTGGCGCCGAGAAAGGCTCTGGAACGCCTGGGCATGATTTCGTGGGCTCTATAAGCATGGAGAGCCTGGTCAAGATAGCTGCTGCGAAGAAGGAGGATATGCGCGCCAAGACGCTTAAGGCGGCTGTCAAACAGGTTTTGGGCACATGCGTAAGCATGGGCGTGCTGGTGGATAATAAGAACCCGAAGGAGGTTATTAAGGAGGTTGAACAGGGCAAGTATGACGAGCTGTTGAGCAGGCCATGATGCGCGCACTCACCTCAAGGATGCTGGAAGCAATCAGGCAGGCTAAGCAGAATAAGGGCGAGAGGAAATTCACGCAGTCGCTAGAGATAACCGTGAATATCAAGGGCGTTGACCTAAGCAAGCCTGAGAATAGGTTTAGTGAGGTTATAGAGCTTCCCCACGACCTTGGGAAGAAGCGGCGCAAGATATGCGTGATAGCCAGCGGCAACACCGCGCTTGTGGCTAGACGAATACAGGGCGTTGATAGGGTTATTGAGCGCGAGGAGCTGGAGACGCTGGTCGGGAATAAGCGCGAAGCCAAGAAGCTGGCCAGCAGCTACGACTACTTCCTAGTTGAGCCTCCCCTGATGGGCCTAGCTGCCCGCGCCCTGGGAGCTGCGCTGGGCTCGCGCGGGAAGACGCCCATACCAATACCACCAGGCCAGGACTTGGAGAAGCTGGTCCAGCGGCACGCCAACAGCGTTACGCTGAGGCTGAGGAAGATACCTCAGGTAAGCGCCTTGATAGGCACCGAGGAGATGGATGACGAGAAGCTCGCGGAGAACGCCGAGGCCGTGCTCTCGCGCGTGATTGAGAAGCTGGAGAAACGCCAGAGAAACGTGGCGTCGGTTTACGTCAAGACAACGATGGGCAAGCCTGTGAAGGTTAATCTACCCACACGAGAATAGCGGGATATGCCAGTCTGCCCCAAGTGCAAGAAGGTTATAAGCCGCAGAAGATGGCGGAGACACAAATCTAGATGCGGGAAGAAGAAGACCATAAGGAAGCCTATAACAGATAGGAACGTGGTCCGTTACGTAGCCATCTAAAATTCTGGGTTTCTAGCCCTTCCTTTCCAGAGTATTCAGCCCCTAGACTTGCTGCAACTTTATTAAGTAATCTGTTGGGCGGGATTGTAGCCCCTGGTTGTTAGAGCCATGTCAGCCCAACGCCTAGTTACGCGGCAGAGCTATGGTTGGAAGGAAGAGGAGGTAGCGGAGCTAGCGGAGCTGATAAAAAACTACCCAGTTATAGCTGTCTTTGACCTCACGGGGACGCGCGCCAACATAATCCATGAGATGCGGCAGAAGCTCCGCGACACCTGCGTGGTGCGCGTCGCTAAGAAGACGCTCTTCAACCTAGCCGCAGACAAGGCTGGGCGGCCAGATGTTAAGAAGCTCCTTGAAGGCATAAACAAGCCTATAGGCTTCATATTCAGTAAGATAAACTCGTTCAAGCTCAGCCTGATTATTGACCAGAATAAAGTTCCCATGCACGCCCGCGCTGGTGAGAGGGCTGACTTTGACATCTGGGTTCCTGAGACCAACACTGGCCTGCCTCCTGGCCCCGTGTTGAGCGACTTCGGCAAGCTGAAGATACCCACCCGCATAGAGGGCGGCCAGATATGGATTGCTAAGGACACGCTGGTTGCGAAGAAGGGCGAGGAGATAAGCCACCTGCTTGCCAGCCTCTTGGTAAAGCTGGACATAAAGGCTGTTCTCCGAGGCCTAACGCTCATCGCAGCCTACGAGGACGGCGTGGTAATCAAGGCGGAGGACCTCAAGCTAGACCTAGAGGCGTTCAGGCAGCAGCTACTTGAGGCAGCCCAGCAGGCGATTAACGTCGCGGTCTTCGCCGCATACGTTACGCCTGAGACGATTAAGCCGATAATCATGCTCGCTGCGCGTCAGGCTATGGAGCTGGCGATTGAGGCGGGCTACGCTGATAAGGATACGATTAAGAACCTGCTGCTGCGTGCTGAGCTGCTCGCCTCTGCTCTGGCTGCGAAGGCTGGTTTCAGCGGCTGACTGGCTGGACGAACTGTATAACCTCGTTGAGCTGCTCCTCTATCCCCTCGCGGTAGGGGACAGCGCCCTGGCCTAGGTTATCCCTACCGCCGCCCCTCCCGCCGAGAGCTTGGCAGAACTGCGCAACTATCCTGCCAGCCTTATACCCGCGCTTCACAGCCTCCTCATTCACATAACACACAACGCGCGTATTAGGCCTACCCGCAGCCACAAGCGAGACCGCTGGGCCAGGCCTATTCACAACCTCCGCCGCCAGCTTAATCAAGTATTCCTGGTCATCAATATCCTCGTAGGATGTGTAGATTACGGTGTCATCAACCTTGAAGGCTATCTCGCGAATCTCGCGTACCCGCTGCGGTATTATGCGCTCTTGCAGACGCTTCACGGACTTGCGTAGTTCTCTAATCTCCTCTTCAAGCTCCTCAATTTTGCGCGGCAGCTCTTGGTAGCTGGCCGAGACTGTTCCTGCTACGTTCTCAAGTATGGTCTCGGCGCTCTGCACGTATTGGAGCGCCGCTGGGCCTGCTGCGAAGATGAGCCGCTCAACACCATCCTGTATGCGCTCTGTCTTGATTATCTTGATGAAGCCGACGTCCTCCGTGTTCTCGCAGTGTATCCCTCCACACGCCTCGGCGTCCCAGCCTATGATTTCAACAACCCTTATCTGGGCTGACGGGACTTCACCACCCTGGTATAGGAAGAAACCATACGTCTGCTCGGCCTCGTTCCTATCGCGCCAGCTTATCTGCACAGGCATCCTACGCGCTACGACGCTGTTAGCTACGCGCTCAAGCTCGCGAACCTCCTCAGGCGTTAGCCGCTTATGATGATAGATGTCTAGACGAGCCTTATCAGGCTCCTTCTTGGCTCCTGCCTGCCAGGCGTGCTGCCCCAACACGCGGCGCACAGTCCCAATCATTATGTGCGTAGCCGTGTGGTGGCGTATGATGCTCAGCCGCCTATCCCTATCAACCACACCCTCTACCTGCTCACCCACACGCGGAGGATTTCCTTCTACCTTATGCAGTATAACGCCATTAACTATCTGGGTATCAACAACCCTACAATCACCACCGCCGTAGATTAGCTCGCCAGTATCCCCTACCTGGCCGCCTCCCTCAGGGTAGAAGAGCGTCTGGTCAAGTATGACGTATCCATTAACCACACCTAGGAC
>WAQC01000129.1 GCA_015520425.1 Candidatus Pelearchaeum sp.
ATCTGGGACATTGTATTGGAACCTGCTTACACGCCTCACGTATGTTCTCAGCTCCTCTACGAAGCGCTTAACCTCCTCCTCAGTGGGCTTATACCTATCAAGGCCCATGAGCCGACGGACATAGTCAGCGAGAACGACCACGGCCGCGAGCTCTGTGCCTCCAGCAGACCTTATGGGGCCAGCGAAGTATATCGCCCGATACTTGGAGCCGTCTGGGTTTGTCTTTATCTTCACATGCGAGATACCCTCGGTGGGCGCTGCTGTTATGCAGGGGGGCGTCAGTATTGCCAGGGCGGTTGATATGGCTTGTTTCAGGAGCGCCTCATCGCTCATCCTCCCCCGCGAGGTGCTGACTATCTCTTCGGCAAGCTTGAATGCCAGTTGCTCGCTTGAGTGGCTCTTCATCAGCTCGCGTATCTTCTCAGCTATTCCACGCGGCCCTACGAGAAGCTCCACGCGCTCAGGTATGCTATCAGCGAAGATGCTCTCAATCTCAGGCGTGGGTGAGCGTGTCCTTCTTCTAAACTCCAGAGCACGCTCATACTCCTCCCGCAGCTTGTTAAGAAGCCGCTCATAGTATTCATGTAGGAAAGCTGGTATATTCTGGGCAGTTAGCGTCAATTCCTTACTTAAGCGGCTAAGGGGGGTATATCAGCTTCACAAAAGCATGAGCGCTGGTATGCTGTCAAAACAGCTATATCGGCGGGTTTGGCCACTGCATAGTAGGTGAGAAATCTAGAAAAAATCCCGAACATGCTAGGCACTTATGGATGAAGAGACCAAGAAGCGCGTATTACGGCTCATAAACTATGGGCTTTATATAATGACCGCCGCGAGTCAGGGCGAGATAGCGGCTGGAGCCGTGAACTGGCTTTCGCAAGCATCTTTCAAGCCTCCCCTAGTCATGGCTGCTGTTAAGTCTGGGAGCCGCTTGCATGAGTTGATAGAGAAGAGCAGGGGCTTCGTCGTGAATATACTACGCGAAGACCAGAAGAGCGTTGCGGAAGCGTTCTTCGCCCCCTCCAAGGTTGAGGGAACGACGATAAACGGCTACAGGTTTGAGCCAGCTCCACGAACAGGGGCGCCGATACTCATAGACCTACCAGCGTGGTTTGAGGTGCTGGTTACAGATGTAGTTAAGCGCGGAGACCACACAATATTCGTGGGCGAGGTCGTGGAGGTCGGCCTAAGGGAGGCCGAAGCCAGGTCGCTGGTTCTAAGGGATACTGGATGGTTCTACGGCGGCTGAAGCCCCGAAGTATTCCCCTGCCCCCATTCCTTCAGAGAATTAAGATACTTTTCAAAAGGTTCTCTAATCACGATTCCCTTACCAGGCTCTATGGTGAAGACATACTCGGTGGAATCCATCCTGGACCACCGCATCTTTCTCACGTAGAGCGTCCTCACAAGCCTGCCCCCCACCTTCGTCACGCCCAACACGATAACGCCAGAAGCTAGGAACTCTTCCAAGCCGAACCTGCTGAGGGTGTTAGCGCCTGTGGGTATGTCGGTTGTCATAAGCGTAGTAACACCGAAACGCTCCTCAATCATCATTATTATCTCACGGAGATACTCGCGGACGTAGAACTCGTCCTGCGCTCCTTGGGCTAGTGCTGACACAGGGTCTAGAACTAGGCGCGAGACCCTGCGGCCGCGTATGGCGTTGTATATAGCGTCAACGAATGCGCGGCTCTCTTTACCGTATTTCTTAGCTTCCGCCGCGTAGATACGCAACTCCAGCGGGATGAAGCGGCCAACCTGCATGAATGCCCAGAAGTCCCATCCTAGGGACTCGGCACCATGCAAAACGCCCTCCACACGCTCATCAATAGTGACATACACGCAGGTCTCGTTATTCATCAAGCCATTCATCAAGAACTGGAGGCTCATTATCGTCTTACCTACGCCAGTCTCGCCTGTAACTAGGTAGGTTCTTCCAGTTATGAAGCCGCCTCCAAGCATAGCGTCAAGACGCGGTATTCCAGTTGATATGCGCTCCTGTAAGATTGTCAATCCTGTTCTCCTCACCTTACTGAACTAGCTTTGAGCAGATGACTATTAAATGCACTGGTGTTCATAGCAGTGGACGGTTGGATTTACTTCTTGTGTATGGCGCGTATTATTGAGGGTAGGACGCTGGAGTCCCTCTCCAGAGCTGTTCCCGTCACTATTATGTCAGCCCCAGCCGAGGCTATGCGCTGCGCGTCTTCTGGCGTTCTTATCCCTCCTCCCACGATTATTGGTATTGAGACCATCTTCTTTACAGCCTCCACGGTTGAGGCTGGTATTGGCTGTGGCGCGCCAGAGCCTGCTTCTAGGTAGAGGAAGCGCATCCCTAGATACTGCGCGGCTAGGCCATAGCAGACCGCTACCTCCTCCCTCTCAGGAGGCACTGGCAGGACGCGCCCCATAGCGGCAACCGTACTATCGCCGCCGAAGACTACGTAGCCCATAGGTATGGCCTCCAAGCCAAACGCCTTAACAGTAAGAGCGCCCTGCATCTGAGCACCAATTATATAATACCAATCAACACTGTTAAGCAGGCTCATAAACCATATAGCGTCGGCGAACCTTGAGACCGACTGCGCGTTATTGGGGAAGATTATCACAGGAAGGCTGCATGAGTTTTTAACAGATTTTATGAAGTGGTCCATCATTTGCTGTGTATGGACTGTTGAGCCTCCAACCATTATCGCGTCTGAGCCGCTTTCCTCGCAGAACCTAGCCTGCCTCTCAGCCTCCTCCGGCGACACCCTAAGCGGGTCCAAGAGGGCTATATGCAGGCAGCCCCTCTCCCCTATCCTATCTATGAGATACTGCTCAACCTTCCCCGGCTTCAACTGTCCGCGCTCCCTTTGTGACTAGGTCATACCACTCTGAGTATGCATCAACTGGCGTGTATGCGGGGTACCATTTGACCTCGGCTGATGTTTTGCATGAGGCGCAGGTTACCCTGGCTACCTCTGCTTCTGGCTCATGCGCTACCGAGACCGCCTGCGCGCCGCATAGGGGGCAGACGAATATGCTCGGCGGCGCTTTGGGTGTCTTTTTAATAATCTTCCTACGCCTCCTACCCATAAGCGTCCCCCTCTCCTCTAATGAAAACACTTATGCTAGGTTGGGGGATTTAAATCCACCGCCTTAGATGGGGGTGTTGAGGGCTGAGAGGGAAAGCCGCCAGCGTGGTTGTCGGGCATCAGCAGCGGCGCTCCGTAGCTGTCTATACCTCGGATACACGCCTAGCAAGCAGGATAGCGGACGAAGCCGCCAGCAGGGGAGTTAGGGTTAAGCGCGTCCTCTCGTGGGACGAGATACCTCTCTCCACGCAGGTAATAATATCAACGCGCAGAGATAACCCGATGAAGGGGCACGGCCACATAATCTACGCTGAAGACTACACATCCACCAGAGCGGTAATAGACAGAGCCCTAGAGCTATGCTCAGGGAAGGAGAAGGTGAGGGAGATTACTATCTCACTAGACCCTGGTAAGCGTGTCGGCGTGGCGTTCATAGTTGATGGGGCTGTTATCAGAACCGAGACGCACACGGATTATGAGAACCTAGCCCAAAGTATGGAGGATTTCATCAATAACCACGCTGGTGCTAGGGTATTCATACTCGCGGGCTCTGGTGCCCACCCCTACCGCGACGAGATGCTGGAATATCTCAGGAAACGACTTCCCAAGCTATTTGAGCAGGCTACCCTGAAGCTCGTCCCTGAGCACGGGACTTCACGCAGGCCAGCGTGGCTTCCAGGGAGGAGACGCGCAGACGAGCTGGCCGCCGCAGCGCTACCCAAAAAGCTAAGACGCGTCTCAAGGGGGTAGGTTAAACGCATAATGTTCCTGAAAAAAGGCACCTCGGCAATTATAGACGGGCCAGCCTCCCTCAGGATAATGAGCGGCGAGGCGACGATACTTGAATGCCCCCTCAGGGTTAGGAGAAGCTACCTACTCAGGCCTTGGCGGAGATACCCACTATACGCTGAGACTGATGTGGAGTATGAGCTCACGCTTGGCGAGGGGGCTTCACACAACGTGGTTGAGGGGAGCCCCATAGACCAGAGCTGGCTTGAGGCCGCTAAGAAGCTATGTGGCGATGAGAGTGTGGCGCTGATAGGAGGCGTTGACTCTGGTAAAACCACACTCGCGACGTTGATGAGTAACGTATCCGTCAGGGAGTCTGGGCGGTGTGTTGTAGTTGATTTGGACCCAGGCCAGAGCTATTTGTCTCCCCCCACCACAATAGGTGCGGCTGAGATAACGCGGCCGTTCCACGACTTGGCCCAGGCTGAGGCCAGCTACGTCACCCCCATAGGCTCCACATCACCGACACCAGTGCTTGATTATCAGCTCCGCATGTCAAGCGAGCTTATGAAAGCGCTGCGCGACGCTGGTCTAAGTCACCTGATAGTTGATTGTGATGGCTGGATTGAGGGTGAGGCGGCTGAAAACTATAAGGCGCGTCTCCTAGACATAATACAGCCCAGCCACGTAGTATTTCTTGAGAAGGCTCCAGAGACGCTGCTGGAGAGAGTAAATGAGATGGGTATAGCTTATACCCTCCTGCGTAGCTCTGAGAGAGCATTACGCCGCAGCATGGATGCTAGGAAGAAGCTCCGCGAGATGGCTTACCGCAGGTTTTTGCGCAACGCAACGCTGAGGACGATACCAATAAACTGGGTTGAGCTATCCACCATAAACTCAAGAGCCCTAGGAGATAAGCAGAGCCCTGTAGAGTTCTTTAGGCGCTCTGTTAAGCAGTATGTTGAGGCCAACTCCCAGGCAGAGCTTGATGTTGATAAGATGGGAGATTTCTTTCTTAAGGGTAGGATTGGGCTTCTCACCTACTTGTTTGACGTGAATAGCAAATATGCTGGAATAGGCCTGCTGGCCGAGATTGACCTTAAGCGCAACGTGATGCGGCTCTTCACGCCAGTTACAGTGCAGTTAAAGCAGGTTGTCCTTGGGAACATCTTTCTAAACGTATTTGGAGACGAGCTTTTCACCGTTAAGAGCGAGGCCCTAGTATAGTATTATACGCTTCACGATGCTTCTCTTGGCGAGGCTTCGCGCATTCTCAACTGGGAGAATAGCTATATCACCTTGCTTAAATGGGCCGTAGCTCTTCAAGTCCTCACCGACAAACCTGCCAACTGGCTGTAAAAAGCTCACGACATCATATTTTGAGTCGGTCTCCATAAAGGTCATCCTCAGCTGGCGCGCCATCATGTCTATGGAGTCCATATACTCGTCTATCGTGCGTTGTAGGGAGTGGAAGACCCGCTTCTCAAATGGTGTTAGGTTCTCTGGCTCTTCTCCCTTAAGAACCGCTGCGAGGATTTTTCTGAATCTTACTTCAAGGAGGGATTTTAGGAGGCGTTGGAGCATTTCCAGCTCGGCTGACTTGAGCGCGGCGGTTATTGAGTCGCGGTCTGTCAGCCTTATCTGACGGCGTATATCAGAAGCATACGTGGCGAGCTCCTGGACAAGCTCGTTGGGGATTGCTGTTAGCTGCTCTGTTGAGCGCTCACGCGTCCATAGCTCCAAGGTTTTCGTATAGACATCCTCCGCCGTCAAACCGTATCACCAGACTTGAGGCTGTTAAAGTCTTTCACCACCTACGCGGGTATTAAATACATCACCCTCCCCCTAGTGTTCAGCGAGCTTGGCAACTCCTTTACAGAGGAGATAAGCAGCCGCATACGCGGGTAGTTTGACCCTCTCGTTCCTGTAGGGGCCGTATTTATTTCCAGCAAGGCTGAAGCGGGGCGAGCTCACAACCCATAGATTGATGGCAGGCTCCTCTGGGAGCGCCACAGAGTAGTCAAATGGATTCACCTCTTGGAGCTGGTCGTATGGCATTACCGCCGCGAGCAAGCCCGTCTTGCCGTTCAGCGTGTTGCTGAGCCTGAGAAGCCTATGTACATCCATCGTTACCACGTTGTCTATATTTGCTATGCTCCTCTCTATGGCGTGTTTTATTACTGCTGACAGCTGGTCTTGCTTTACATGGCGCGCGGCTTTCCTGGTCTTTAGCGTGTCCCAACGCGCCCGCTCACTCCATAGAGGAGGTATTTCCTCCAGCTCGTTCAGGTCTTCTTCGGATAAGAGCTCAAGTAGTTTGTCTCGCGTCTCTGGGTCGCCCTGTCTCACGAGGGTTAGAACCTCATAGGCGGAGCGCGCCAGCCTACCACGCCACCCGTGGTCGGTGTAATCGGGCATGGCCTCCCCAGGCTTGGAGCGTAAAACCAAGCCGTGGAAAGAGACATCCATATTCGTTGCCGTAAGGTATTCCACTATCTCCTGCCTCGCAGCCCTATCAAGCCCAAGAACATCATCGCTATAGACAGCCAGGTGATAGCCGCGGTTTCCAGAGAAGCTTATCACCATATCTCCAGGCTTTATGTCAAGGTCATTCTCTAGGAAATCTATGAGTTTTAGAAGCTCAGTCCGCGCAGCATCTATACAGTTCTCGCAAACCCATTCAACTTTCTTGATTTCCTGAGAACCGCAGCCAGCACAGGTCTTGGCGCCGTATTCCAGTATGGCCCCGCATGAGGAGCAGTAGGCAAAGTCGTGCTCTTCCTTGCATCGCGTCGGCAGGTGGTCTGCGTCTATGTCAAATATTAGCTCAGCGCCCATCCAGCCCTTCTCCTCCATCGGCGCTGTTGGGAAGTGGTAGAGGGCTGCTGAGCGATATACGTGGAGCGGTGTGATGCGCTCTATGGCTCGCTTAAGCTCTGCCACGTCTTTAAAGCCTAGGTGGCGCACCATGAGCTTCTGGCCAAACGGCATGTAGCCGAACTCCCGCCTCTCTATAAAACGCGGCTCAAAAATATCACGACTTCTACTGCTACGATAATACTCCTTAAAGAGGTGATGGACGAGGAGGGCTTCATCCTGGCTTAAAAAGCTCATACCCCGCCTCTATCCTTTCTCCAGCGCGTTATGTATCGTGTAGAGCGCCACCAATATTAGCGCTCCTACTATGAGCCAGTATGTGCCGCCATATAGGAGGTCTATGAATCTCTCAAGCGGCATGACTACCCCCTATGCGGGATTTCTCCTAGAATTAAACCCTTCCCCCACACCGCGTTGGATAATCCTTAATTTTAGCCAGAGGCCTGCTAAGAGCTTAGAGGGGCTTCTTTGTCAAGCAGGGTTGCTAGGGCGCTTATGAGCCAGACCCGCGAGCTTGTTAGGCTGTTTAATAGCCGCGTCATGTCATTACATGAGCAGCCAGCCGCTGCCGTGCTTACGCGCGGCTTGGGCGGGGAAGTTGGTGTCAGCATCCCTGGGAATACGGCCGTTGGGATAGATGGCTCTATGGACTATGATGAGAGGCTTGAGATGCTCTTCTTCTACGTCGCCGCCACTGGGTATAGGTGCCCCTTCACGCTACATCGTGGAGACATCTCGTTTGACCTTAAGCGGGTGGAGCGCGACGAGAGGCTCTCAACATCCGCCGCGGTTCCGCTGTGGCTTGAAGACCTATCCAACGTAGCTTCTGGGACGCAATCGCTGCGTCCTGAGCATGAGTTCAGGATAAACGTGGAGAAGATACCCTTCGCCTTGATGACGATGGCGGAGCTCTACCTAGCCCTAAGAGCAGCGCAGAACGATGACGTTGGCATAGTGTTTCTGGACAGGCCGCTCAGCGGTACGCACGCGCCTCTAAGCAAGGAAGCCAGAATTCTCCTCAAATATCTCGTAACTGAGTCTGAGGATGCCTCAAGCCTAGCCAGAATGGAGACATCGCGCGGGAGGGTTACAGTCCTAGACCTTGACCTAGCCGCCATGCTGGGGCCTGGAGACCTACATATACCACTTAGACGCGGGTATAGAACATACGCGGCCATACAGCTACTCATTAAGCACGGCGCCATGAATGCGCGGGAGCTTGCGGCTAGGCTAAACCTACCCGAAGAAAAAATACCCAAACTACTACAGCAACTGAAGGAGTTTAACAAGGCTAGGAAGAATATCTGCTTCTCAAAATGTGAGAGAGACCTGATTGAGTTAGAAAGTGACGTTAGATATTATTGGGATAGGGTTCTTGAGATGTCTCTCAGGCTGGTTGACGACATACTACTCCATGGCAGGCATCCGTTCTATTTGGGCGATGGTAGATGGCTATCTGTTCAGGAGATTAACATCATAAACCTCTTTCTCCTCTACGCGTTGATGCATGAGAGCAAGGCTCGCGATAAGCTGCTGATAGGGATTACCAAGGATACCGCAGCGACGGACTTCACTCGCGCAGTCATACCTTTCATGAACAGCATAGGACGATTACCAGAAAGCCTTAGAATTCCAGTGTTGAAGAATGATAGAGCGTTTCTAACTATTCTAAGCTCTGCAAACCCCAACCATATAAGAACCACCTGGAGAACAATCGCATACGATGCTTGTTTCTTCACGTTGGTGGAGAATGTGGGAAGAAAAGGGAATGAGGGGCCTCTCAGGCCAGCTAGGCGCGTGGTCTCGCGCGAGCGTCTATTCATAAAAGCATATTTCCAGACGCGGGAGTTTAAGAACGACCCGCGTATGAGGTCTCTCGTCTTCGCCTACGACAGAATATACAACCCACGCTACGACTCTAAGCATCTCCATAGAATAACTGTCAGGGAAGAAAATGAGCTATCCACGTTTGACGCTTTCTTTGAGGCTGGGGGAACATCAGAGCTTGATACTCTAATCCTCAACATATTGTTTAAGACTGATAACCCAGAGGTTCTGGAGTGCTTGGGCCATAACCAGCTACTCTACCTCGCTGATAAGGCTGTTAAGGCCGAGGTGAAGTCCATGAAAGCCACCCTACGCGGCGTGGCCGACCTCCAGCTGGGCACGCTCGTGAGGCGCGAGAGGATGCCCTTGATTGCACGCAGCTTCCGCGACATGAGGGCTGAAGCCGAGTATGCCAGGCTTAGGGCTGCGCGTGGTGGTGAGTATTGAGCCGCGTGTTTGATGATTTGGGTGGGAAGTTCCAGGCAAGGCTGAGAGACCATAGGATATCCGCGAAGACGTCAAGAACTAGGGAAGGCGAGGTAATGCTGCTAAGCACAGAAGCCATACTGGAGGTTAGGTTTGACCTAGATGTCCTGGACAGGCTACACGAGCCGTGCTTCGCTGCGATTGAGCGGCCAACAACAGATGGAAGGACATACTTGGTTTATGAGGTTGTGGGGGTTAGGCCGATGCACTTCCAGATGCTCGGCATGGATGTTGCTATGCCAACCGTGATTAGGCGCGAGTATCTGGAGACAATCCACTCAAGCTGGGGAGGAAGCGACGAGACATGGATTGACGTCATAGCTGTTCCAACTAGGTATAGGATGGACATCTCCGAGGATGGTGAGCCGATATTTAGTAGGTCTGAGCTCGTCCCGCTCATAGGCTCTCCCGCGCGTCTTCTCTCAAGCTATGCTGTGAGGAAGTTCTTATGCCGTGATGACGGGGCGGTGGCTGGCACCTTACTCGGCTTTAACATGCCCCTCACGATAGACATGGAGAGCCTAGTCAGGTATCACACAGGGGTTTTCGGCTTCACAGGCTCAGGCAAGTCCAACCTAACATCATACCTCCTGAGGCAGGCGTGGAGGGCAATCCCAGACCTACGGGTGGTTATACTAGACATCGCAGGCGAATACGCCATACACCTAGCAGACATCCTACTAGAGAGCGGAATCTTCTACTCAACCGAAAATTACGAAGAAGACATAGAACGATTCCTAAACTCCCAGACAGTACCAGAAACACTTGAAGATAAGCTGGGTAATGATAAGCTGGAACAGATAGCCAGAGCATTATTTAGACAAGACAAAATCAAGCTCCTAATCAAAGAAAGCAGAGAGAGGGGAACATTTACAATAGAACATATACTCCAAGTCCTACGGAGTGTTTGGAGCGAAGGCAAGTCTGGCAAAACACAAGCCCTTATGATAATGAATCACATAGAGAATAAGCTGTTAAGTGATAATCGCTATAGCGAGAATACTCCATTGCATGAACTCTCGGAGAGAGACCTCGCCATATTATCAGACGTTCTTAGAGAGGCTCTAGGAAGCGTTAATGAGCGCTCAAGCCTCTATGGAGAAGTATCTACACTGTTGAATTATATAGAGAATATTGATGAGATGGCTCCCTCTAGCGACGATTCTGAAAGAAAGGTAATGACACCTGCGAGGCTTGCCCAGTATGTCCTCTCAGGAGATGCGGAGCAGCTCATTATATGCTATCTTCCTGAGCCTGATACTGCGCGTCTTGTTGCTTCCCGCTTCATAGATAGTCTTCTGCTTCTTAAGAAGACTCGCGGTGCTAGGAGGAAGGTGCTCGTTGTCCTTGACGAGGCTCACGAGTATATTCCTGACAGGACTAAGGACGCTGATTATTCGGCTAGCTCCAACAGGTCGGTTGAGGCTCTTTTGAGGCAGGGGCGTAAGTATAGGGCGCACTGCTGGCTGGCTACTCAGAGGGTTGCGCATCTCAACGTTAATGCCCTACAGCAGCTCCATAGCTACTTTGTAAGCACCTTGCCGCGTTTCTACGATAGGATGGTCATAGCCGACGCCTTCTCGCTCAGCTATGGCGTAGTTGAAAGGACCACAGAGCTTGACACGGGAGAGTGGCTCTTCGTCTCCTACAAGGCTACCAAGCAGAAGAACGTCCCAGTATTCCTGAAGACGCCGAATAATGAGGAGCTGCTTCTACAATCGCTCAACCGCGTGCTCTAGCAGCCTCTATACGCTCCATCAACAACCTATTGAGGACAGCCCCATCAACACGCCCCCGATAAACCTTCATCAAATCACCCATAAGCCTACTCACTATCTTCTTATCATTAAGCATCTCCTGGTTCTTCGCTATAAGCTCGTCTATAGCCTTCTCCAGCTCCTCGCGCGGGGGAGCGCGCACATTAAGCGCATTAACAGCATCCATCACAGACCTGCCGCGGTTTGCCGCAGCCCACGCGAGTATGTCCCGTATGGCTTCTTTGGCGAAGACACCCTCCTTCAATAGCTGGAAAAGCTCCTCAAACAGGCTTGTTGGAAGCTCATCAACAGCCACACCCTCGCGGCGTAAGCTAGTTAGAGTCTCCGTGAGCGTAGCAGCAACCACCGACGGCTGAACACCATACTTCTCAACAATACGCTCAAAGACATCATTGACCTCCTGGTCTATAAGCTGCTGAACCAGCTGCTTGCTTAGGTTGTATTTCTGCTGCAACCTCTTCGCGGTCTCTTCTAGGGTTGGCGGTAGCCTGCTGCGGAGGCTCTCTATGTATTCTTGTGTGATTGTCATTGGAGGTATGTCAGTCTCTGGATACATGCGCGCGGCGCCTGGCCGTGGTCGCATGTATGTGGTCGTCCCGTCTGGGCGTGCTGCTCTAGTCTCCTCGGGGACGCCTCTTATTGCTTCTTTGGCGCGCTCCAGCACAGCCTTAAGCGCATCCATTGCTGAGTGCTCGTCGCTCACCACTAGCACGGCTGCGTCATCCGCTCCGCATTCCAGGGCTTTTCTAATCTCTTCCACTTCCTCGGCTGAGATTCCATAGGCTGGAAGCTCGTCGGTATGGAATATCCCCTCCACATCCCCCCAGGCCTTCGCATGGGCAGCCAGCTCTGCGCCGAGCCTTATTCCAGGCCACTTCTCCAGCGAGAGGAGGCCAGCAAACCTGGGGAGGCGTAGGGCAAAGACACGCGCAGACTCAGCAAGCTTACGTTTGACGACCTTAGAGCCAGTGTTGCGGAAGACCTCGGTAACATCAACGGGGCTGAAGACCAGGTCGGATTCCCTGACCCCGCGCCTCCGCAGCTCCTCGGCGATGTCTAGTAGGTGGAGCTGCCTCTTAACCTCGTTCTCCACCACCTTCGCTATTAGCTCCAACTCCTGAACCCCTTTAATCTCCGTGAGCGCCCCGCCGCTTATTGAGATGTTCAGGTCTTGCCTCACCGTTCCGAGCCCCCGCTTCACCTTCCCAGTTGCTCTCAGTATATCGCCTATCGCCTTAGCAGCCTTCACAGCCTCTTCTGGCGACTGTATAACAGGTGCTGTGGATATCTCTATGAGAGGCACTCCTAGGCGCGAGAGGTCATATACCGCTTCCCGCCGCCGCGCCTCAACTATACGCGCAGCATCCTCCTCCAGCGTGATGGTCTGTATGGGTATCTCTTTCTCCCCAGCCCTCACAGAGCCGCCCACAGCTATTATACACGTCCTCTGAAAACCAGTAGTGTTAGAACCGTCAATAACAATCTTCCGCATCACATGAACCTCATCAACAGGCGTTGCGTTCATGAGGAGGCTCGCTATAAGAGCAACCTCCACGGCCTCCCTGTTTATAGGGTGGGGCGGCTCCTCATCCATCTCAACAAGACACACATTACCAGTATTCGCCTGGTAGATTATCTCCTTCCGCTTCTTCGCCTCAAAGATTGCTGCTGGGTCCACCGTCCCCAGCTCGCTCTGGGCTTCCCTCAAGTATCTACGAAACTCCACCACCTTTCCTCCTTCCACAGCCTCGGTAGGACAGTCGCAGAAGAGCTTCTTTGATGTATCTAGCTGGCGGTGGACTTCAAGCCCGACCTTTAAGCCAACCGCCTTATAGTCTATCACACCCTCACCACCCAGTGGGCATGGACCTGTTGTTCATCTCGCCCACGAGGTTTCTGGTCATAAGCTCCGCTACCGCTTCTCTATCGGCGTTCTCGCCGAGCTTTCCCAAAGACCACATAAGCTTGACGAGAGCTGTCTCGGCAAGCATGTCATCAAGAGGTGTTATCCCAGCACGCATCAAATCACGGCCATTATCATAGACGTACATATTCACTCTCCCGAACTTGCACTGTGATGTCATTCCTATGAACACGCCTTCCTCCACCAGTTGCCGCGCCACTGGAATGAAGCTGGAGCTTACATGCCCAAGCCCAGTGCCTTCAAGTATAAACCCGCGTATCCGCAGCTTCTCCCTAAGTATCTGGAGTGTCTCAGGCGGCATTCCTGGGTAGAATTTGACTAGCATGGCGCGGTCGTCAAACGTTGGGGAGAACTGGTAGTTATCGCTGCCCCGCTTGTTGAAGCGGTTATCGTTGATGACCAGCCCAGCCTTTGTCCTGAAAGCCAGAGGCTCGGCGTTTATGCTCTTGAACGCGTCCCTACTGCTTGTGTGAAGCTTCACCACGCGCACTCCTCTGTGTATCGCTATAGTGTCGTCGGAATGCCACTTATGCATGCATACCACCACCTCTCCAAATGGGGCGTTTGCGGCGGTATCAACGGCTGCTATCAGGTTGGTTGCCGCGTCGCTTGACGGCCTGTCTGATGAGCGCTGAGCACCTACCAGAACCACTGGTATGGGCGGGTTTTGGAGGGCGAAGCTAAGAGCGGCAGCCGTGTACCCCATCGTGTCTGTGCCATGAGCTATGACGACGCCATCCTCCCCGCTTCGTATCAGGTCGTTAACCTTCTCCGCCATAGCTCGCCAGTGGCTTATGGTTAGGTTCTCACTATACACGCTGAAGAGTATTTCTGCCGAGATTTGCGCTATGTCCGCCAGCTCTGGGACTATGCTCAACAGGTCAGCCGCGGAGAGCGCTGCCCTGACCCCGCCTGTCCTATAATCCACGCGACTGGCTATCGTTCCGCCTGTGCTGACTATAGCTACACGCGGCAGGTTTGGCTTCATAGCTGGCGGCGGGGGAGGCCTAAATGCTGGGGCTTCCGCGTCTGCTATCTTCTCCACCTTAACGCCGTCAGCAACCCTTATGCCCACGTTGTATCCGTTCCTGAGCTTTATCACGATGTAATCTGGCTCAGCTAGCTCGTAGCGCGCCATTAGAATACCGCGCATCTCCCCCTTTCCGCTCACCACCCTGATTTCATCGCCTATCTTTACTCCAGCTCTCTCTAACAACTGTTTTGCCTTTCCTGAGTAGCCTTGGAGCTGGGACAATCCTCTTCTTAACCTCCTGCTAGGGCTAGGTGTTCCTAGCTCCTTCCATCACTTAAGCATACCTACTACGAAGCCTATCAAGAGCCCTACCACCAGTATGGCTGACGACGTGGCTAGAAGGGCTCCGTGTAGTATCTGGGAGCCGTATTGGGTGGCTAGAGCTTCCAGCTTTTCGCGGTTTATGGTTATGAAGCCGAAGTAATAGCCTATAAGGACCACAAGCCCCACAACTATCAAAACCTTCAAGGCCTTAGCGAGTAAGAATCCTATGACTACTGCTATGAAGAATAGTATGACCTGCTGGGTTAGAGTATCTGCTGACGAGATAAGCTCTATGAATGATGTTAGGAAATCCTGCGTCATGTCTTCTAACGGTTTAGTGAGAATCTATAAGGTTTTAATGCTGTGGGACGCGGCTATTCCAATAGATGCGGGAAGAATATCCCATGGAGGGCGGCTTTATACTAGACGAGTACGGCGATATATACGCTGTCAAGGGCTTAACGCATCCCCCTGGGAGGGTTGTAGCGGTTCCGAAATACATCAGGGACGGAGCTGGTTATGCTAAGCTTGGAGGCCTGCGAGAGATGCTGGCCTTCATGAGGCAGAATAGACCTGACTATCTGGTTTATGACGAGTATGCTGGCCAGATAATCCCAGCAATACCTTCTCACGCGGTCAAGCGCTACATAAGACCGTCCACCGAGATTCCGTCCAGCGTGCCGCGCAGGCTTGCCAGCGATGCGCGGCGGTTTATATCAACGATAATTGACTACGCTGGCTCTCATGTTGAGCTGGGGCTTAGCGGCTCTATTCTCCTAGGACTTGCCGACGTAGGCTCGGACATGGATTTGGTGGTTTATGGCATTGAAGAGAGCCGCGCCGTGCTGCGCGCTTTAATGGAGATGCGCTCCAGGGGGGAGACCAAGCCGATAAACAGCCCGCCGCCCCGCCTATTATCAAGCCGCAGAGACACACTACTCACGGCCGAAGACTGGAAGAAGCACGAGAGGCGGAAACTCCTTACAGGCTATTTTGATGGGAGACTATACACGATGAAGCTCGTCCCTAAGGTGGATGAGTATTGGGAGAGGTATGGGGATAGGCGTTGCATAAGCCTAGGCTTAGCTATGGGGCTGTTTAGGGTTGTGGATGATGCTTTTGGAGTATTCACGCCCAACCGCTTGGGTGTGGAGGTTTTATCATCTAGCCCTGGTTTGGGTGGGCTGGAGAATGTCTGTGAGGTGGTTTCTATGAGGAGTAGGTTCGCCGAGATGGGTAGGCGTGGCGAGACAATCAAGGTATGTGGCCGGCTTGAGAAAGTAATCCTACCAAACTCCCACTACTACCGCATATTCGTGGGCAACGAGCCTCATGACTATATTCTCCCTCAAAACGCGGAGCAGGACGACAAACATGCCGACCATTAGAGACCAAAACCACATGTATCGCGACCACGACTACATAGAAACCCCTGAGGGCTGGATATTCTGCGTGGTGTCAGACAACCACCCCCCAGGGCGGGTTATGGCATTCCTCAAGTATATGCCTGGTGATGGCGAGTGGTCGCGCGGCGGCCAGCGCTATACGCGTGTTGTGAAGAGCTATACTATGGCGGAGATTGTCCATTCAATAGAGCTTCTTAAGAAGGTGAATCCAAGATACGTTCATTATGACGAGACGATAGGAGAGACATTCACATACATACCACACGGAGCGGTGGAGAGGCATTATAGATGTGAGGAGCGGTTCTCCGAGATATTGGAAGACAACGACTCGCATTTCTCGGAGAGATGCAGGGAGTTGGCGGGTATCCTTGAATCCAGCTTAGGCGTTGGGAGGGGCTTCCTAGGGTTGACGGGCTCGCTCCTAGTCGGGCTCCATAACCCGCACGCAGATATAGACCTAATAGTATATGGCGGCGACAACTTTTGGCGCATAGCATCTGGAATAAACGAACTACAAAGCAAGCGTGATAGGGAATCTATATTCTCGGCCTTTATCAAGTCTCTACTGAAACGCTACCCGATAACGCTGGAAGATGCGCGGGTATTGGCTTCGCGTCTCAAGAATAGGGGAATGGTGAGCGGCACTCTATACTCGGTACATGCTGTTAGGTTTTTGGAGGAGATGACGGAGAGGTATGGGGATAAGCTCTATAGAAGCATAGGCGTCGCAAAAGCCGAGCTAACCATAACCAATTCCAGGGATTCATGTTTTACCCCCGCTGTGTATGAGGTGGAGGGGGAAGCGAAGATAGGGGATAGGAGAGTTGAAATCAGGACGCTAACATGCTACGATACCACCTTCGCCTCGCTGTTTCACGCTGGAGACGTTGTTGAAGTATTGGGAAAGCTTGAGCTGGTGAGAGATAGGCGTCAAGACAGGGAGTATCTCAACATTCTAATAGGCTCACAAGCGGCGATGGAGCGCGAGTATATCAGGCTCTTAAAAGAGGCTTGATAGCCTCAATAATTGAGCGCTGAACCCACACAGGAGTCCATGGTGTTAGGGTTCTGATATACTTGGTCTTGAGCGCTTCTTGTATTATTCTCACATCCCCAAGCTTTAGGTATCCCTCAACTATAGCACAAGCAATAGCTTGGGCTTCCTTAACATCTAGGTAATGGCCTGGGTAGAAGATTATCTCCATAACGTCCCACGCTTTATCGCCGTGTAGAGAGGCCTGCTCCAGGTCGGTTATGTATATCTCCGCGCCGCTGGTCTTGATGAATGCTTCGGGCTTACAGTCCCCTATAGTTATGTCATGCCCGTGTATCTCAGCTAGGCATCTACCCACATCAAAAGCAAACCTCTCACGCCCCTCTATTGATTTTATCCAAGCATCAAGAAGGTTGATGCCCTCCACATAGTTTAGGAAAAGTATTCTTCTTCTCCAATTTACGTGGATTATCTCGGCCGTGTTGAATCCATAGTTTTTTAAGAGGTCTATGAAGTATATCTCATTAGCCATACGCGAGCCAGAGCTTAGTGAGAAGTTCTTCACACCAAGCGCCCATACTCTCGCGATTATCCATTTTACATCCGTCCAGTTAAGATACTTCTTCACAAATATCTTGATGGGCTCTTCATGCTGCGTATAGACCTTCAGCAGGTATGTGGAGTTTAGCGCTCCCCCTATATGGCTTATCTCAGTTCTACAATCCCCATAGAGATGCTTAGCCAAGTCCATTATATCGTGCTGCTCGCTTAAGGGTTGTAATCCTTTTGATGTCTGTATGTAGATGTATGAGGAGGAGTCAGGGAGCTTCAGCTCGTCGGAGAACTTGAACGACTGCATGGTTTGCGAAACCTGCTCTAGGAAGACTTTTACAGCCGCCTTAGTCAAGAAGGGCCATGAGAGATAGTTCCTCAACGTATCTTCAAGCTTCCGCACATCTATGAGGCGATGCTCATGTAGGGAGTCATATCCTTGTCTGGTTATTCTAAAGAACTCGCCATCACGCTCAATTATTCCAGCCTCCACCAAAGCGTGGGCAGCGTCAACAAAGCGGCCTATCGCGTGTTTTACTACGTTTGTCTGAAGAGCCCTCCATATCCTATATCTGGCTGGCGGGAATACCGCGGCAAATCGTTTCAGCTTCTCGTATAGAAAGTATTCTGGCTTTATCCTCAGTCCTAGGGCAGCCAGTTTATGCTCCGCCACCAGCGACTTGAGGAGCTCAACGATTATCTTTGACCTGTATGTTAGGCCGTAGCGCTCAGCCTCGTCTGCGTTGATTAGCGGCGTGTAGGATAGAAGTAGCTTGCTTGCCATTATCTCTGCTAGGGCAAACTCTTCAACATCACGCCTGAAGACACCCTCATCAACTATGGTTATTCTATACTTATGGCCGTCAGCGGTATTCTCCGAAGCGTCTATCAGCGGCTCAAAACCCCTTACAACAGCGAAAATCTCTGGGCTCCTACCCAGCTCCTCTAAAAATGCAAAAACGAGCTTATCAGAAATGTGATGGCTCTCTAGAGCCTGTATTAAAAGCTGTTTTGCGGGCTGCTCTTCCATACTATCCCAACACTGGGATTTACTTCAACAAAACTCTTATCTCACTCCATTTATCAAGCTAGCTAGGTGGAGTGTTTTTGGAGACGCGCAAGATGGCTTCCACTCTAATTAGGGAGGCTAAGCGGCTAGGCGCCACCGACGCGGCGGTTATGATTGATAGCGGCATCCGCAGGATGATACGTTACGCCAACAACGAGATAACAGTAACGAAGACATTCAACAACACCAGCGTAATGCTGTATGTCTGCATAAGGGAGAAGAGGGCAGTAGCCTCAACGACCGACACATCAAGCCAGGCTTTGAAGAAGATGGTTGAGAAGGCTGTCTATATGGCTAAGAACAGCCCACCAGCGGATGTCTATTCCCCGCTGCCGAGAGGGCCGTATAAGTATGATAAGAATCTCCTGAAGCCTGGTAAGGTTAGTGGCGAGCCTGACGAGCTTGTCAAGCATGTTGAATCCACGATAAACGGCGCTCTCAACGCTGGCGCAACACGCGTGGCTGGAACATTAATCTACGATGATAACAAAACATATCTAAAAACCACTGGCGGCGTTGAGGCTGTAGCGCATTCTAGGGGGATAGAGATATCTACGCGCGCGTTTGTTAGTGATGACGCTACTGGGCATTTTGTCTCCATAGCTGCTGAGGAGCGGCTGTTCAACCCTTATGAGGCTGGTTATAGGGCTGGCGAGATAGCCAAGATGGCGGCCAACCCTGTGAGCGGCGAGCCTGGGGTTTATGAGGCGCTGATAGGGCCCATGACATTCGCAAACCTAGTGGAGGAGCTTGGTGAGGCCGCCTCAGCATTCCACGTAGATGCGGGAATATCATTCCTGACTGAGAAGCTGGGGCAGGAGGTCGCCTCAAGCCACTTCACCTTGACAGACGACCCGACGCTCGCGGAAACCTATGGTGCGCGAGCCTTTGATGACGAGGGCGTCCCGACTAGGCGAAACACCATAATTGAGAACGGTGTTCTCAGGACATACTTACATAACAGCACCACCGCAAAGAAGTTTAACACGCAGACAACGGCTAACGCTGGGATAATAGTCCCGCACCCATTTAACTTGGTGGTGGAGCAGGGAAACAAGAGTCTTGACAAGCTGATATCCAGCATAGACAACGGGATATGGATAACCAACGACTGGTATCTACGCTACCAAAACCACAGAACAGGAGACTTCTCCACAATACCCAGAGACGGCCTCTTCCTCATAAAGAACGGAAGCATAGAAAAATCACTCAAGGAGCTTAGACTAAGCGACAACATGCTCAAACTATTCTCCAAGATAAGAGACGTAGGAAGCGAACGCCACTGGATAAGCTGGTGGGAAGTAGAGACACCAGTACTAGCACCAGCAGTAGTAGTGGAAGAAGCCAACTTCACCAAATCAGCACTATAGAAAAGCGGGCCCGGCCGGACTTGAACCGGCGATCTGCGGCTTAGGAGGCCGCCGCCTTATCCATACTAGGCCACGGGCCCAGGGCGTTGGTTTGTTTTCTCCCTCTTCATTTTTGGGTTGCTATTAGCGCCTATTTAAATTCCTAGCACCCAGCTCTTTGAGTTATATGTTTCCTCTCCCTTTTTAGCGGAGGTTTACCTGTATTGCGTAGCCTGCTAGCGCTCCTATTGCTGTTGCTATTATATTTACTATGTCGTTGTTTATGTATGGTAGGCCTCCTAGGTGTAGGGTTTTCTCTCCGCAGTGTTGTTTAACCTCTACTGCGCGGCCGCATTTTTTGCATGTGTAGCGTGCTTGGAAGAGGCCGCCGATTAGGCTGTCTGCTGTTGAGCCTATGATGCCCGCTACTGCTATTATCGCGGGTATTCTCCATTGTTCAATTTTTAGTGATGGTGAGAACCAGGGCATCATCGCTACGGTGCTCAAAATCAGTATTGCTAGTAGTTCTCCTGCTATGCCGTATGTGCTGACTCCCCCAGGTGTTCCTGTCTCTACTGTTTTTAGGTTCGTTATGAGGCGGGGCTTTCTCTTATTGAGCATACCAACCTCCGTCGCCATAGTATCTGAGAAAGCAGCCGATACTGCTCCTAGGAATGCCGCAGTAGTGGCTGGAGAGCCCACACCATATAGGCGTCCCATAACCAGAACTATACACGCTACAGAGCCGTTAGCCAGCACGTTGCTCCACGTCCTAGCACCACGCCCCTCAGCTCCATACTTCTCCACATAACGGTAACGCGTTAAAGCGCCAGCAACTACGAAGAAGACCAACATTATTATGAAGAAGAAGCGGCCTCCGAAGAGGTAGATTATGTATCCCACAAGGGTGGCCGCCAAAGCTCCCTTGAGGTCTAGGAACTTCCCGAAATACGCCACCAACGTTAATGCGATAACTACTATAGAAGCCTCCAGAAAGAGCATATCCATCAATACAGTCCCTTCCCTCCATCTAGGCTATTCAGCCCAATACCGCTGGCCTGCTTATTAAAAGGGATTAACTCCGCCCAGAGTGGAGTAAATTCTCCATCAAACCACCCAACTGGCTTAGCGGGACCTCTGTTTGTTCCCGCGTCTCAAGGTTACGTAGAGCTACCTTATCTTCCGCGGCCTCCTTCTCACCAATAACCAGCATATACTTTATTCCCTTCTTCTCGCAGTATTCAAAAGCCGCTGGGAGACGTTTCCTAGTTACGTCAAGCTCCACGGCTATGCCGCTAGCCCTTACTATCTGCGCAACCTTAAACGCGTAGCTCCTCACCTTGTCGGATAGTACGGAGACGAAAATCCTTGCCGCTGGTTGTGTAGAGCCCCCAGCCCTCTGCACCAAGTATGTCTGAATCCTGGTTATGCCGATTGCGCAGCCCACGCCAGGCGTATGCTTCCCGCCGAATATCTCAACAAGCTTATCATATCGCCCACCACCGTTAAACGCTATATCAAGCCCATCAACATACTGCTCAAAGATGAAGCCCGTATAGTATTCCAGACCACGCGCAAACCCCAAGTCTATGGTTATGCGCGATTCATCTTTTATTAAATCCCTAGCTATTCCTATTATTTCTTCAAAATTTTCAAGAGCCCTCGCGGCGGTTGACCACGAAGAAACAACATCACGCGCAGAGCTGAAAATCTTCTCATCATCACCTCTCAGTTGAGAGAGCGCCCGTATGGCGTTAATCGCAGAAGCGTCATGGCAGTGTTCTGACAGTAAGCTGAAAGCTTCATCAACCATTTTCCTATCCAGCATGTTTAGAAACGAGTCCTGTATCCTCTCATCCACACCCTGCTCTGATAATATGCCCCGCATTATCCCGACATGCCCTGTCTTGAACCTTATGTTCGGGAGCCCTAGCCGTCTGAAGACCTCATTACTGGCTATGATTATCTCCGCATCGCTCAGCGGGTCTGTGCTCCCGAATATCTCAAACCCCCCGTGCCAGAACCTTCTCCTCCTACCCCACTGAGGCTCATCATACCTATAGCAGTCCGCGATATAGCCTAGACGTATAGGCGTGGGCGCGGATTTCAGCCTAGTAGCCACAACACGGGCAACAGAAGCTGTTACCTCAGGCCTAAGCACCAAAACCCTACCATGCACATCCTGCAGGGTGAACATTCTATGCCGTATCTCATCGCCAGACTTGGCTTCAAAGAGGCTTCTATACTCCAGCGTGGG
>WAQC01000130.1 GCA_015520425.1 Candidatus Pelearchaeum sp.
GCTATTCAAGGCCCGAGGAGCGTGTGGAGACCACCGCAATACGGATAGCTGCTTATGTCCAGACAAGCAAGCCTGAGCTAATAGAACATCCCTATGCTGGCGAGAAGCCCCAGAGCCAAGCACTAAAAGAGAAACGCCAAACCTTCTTTAGAGACAACTGGCTTGAAACACCAGTCTACGACCGCTCCCGCCTTAAGCATGGTAACGTGATAGAGGGGCCCGCAATCATAGAACAATACGACTCAACAACAATAATACCCATGGACTGGAGAGCCGAGATTGACAAACACCACAACATCCATCTAATTAGATAATTTCTCGCGAAGAATATCTAAAAGAGCTGGGTCAAGTACCACAAAATTTCGCCCATCATCTCCTTTCTGTATTTTAACAACCTCACGTG
The DNA here is from genome assembly GCA_015520425.1 of Candidatus Pelearchaeum sp. Taxonomy (GTDB): domain Archaea; phylum Thermoproteota; class Nitrososphaeria_A; order Caldarchaeales; family Caldarchaeaceae; genus Pelearchaeum. Next base: position 404 of record WAQC01000130.1, read on the forward strand.
AAGATAAGCGCCGTAATAGCCTATACATCTTAACCTTCCCCATCCCAGTTACAGCAGTTAACTCACTCTGCCTACATCTGCCGCCAAGCCTAACCAGCGCATTAATAATTAGGGCTTCATCTTTTGAGACTAGCTTATAAATAGACCCTATGTTATCATGAGAAATCTGCTGTGTATCAAGCCTACCTCTACGCACCATAAAGTAAGCCAGTGTGTATATTACTCCCCCAACCACATATCCTATCCAATAATTCACCACCGCTAAAGCTATGAAAGCAATATTATTAGGCTCTAAACCATTCTTGAGGGGTCTGAGCAGTAGTAAATAGCTTGCGATAAAGAAGAGAAACCATAAACCAGCACCAGTTAAAATAAACTCAGAAAAAACCAACCTATAGTCTCCTAACAATATAAGAGTCGCGGAAGATATTCCAAGAAAAACAAGCAAACTAGGTATTAGCCCAATAATCACAAGTAAGTATGCTGCGCGTAAATTATCTTTAGGCACAAACATCAATAATGATTAACAGAATATAAATCAGTTGAGGTTTCAGGAAATGAAACCCTCGCTTACAGGAATGTTTAAGACATAATTATGAGCACTATTTTATGGTGCTATGGTTATGGCTATAGATAGAATATCTACGGGAATCCCAGGCTTTGACGAGATTTTACGGGGCGGGATTCCCAAGAGGAATGTGGTCCTACTCTCAGGAGGCCCTGGAACTGGAAAGTCAATCTTCGGCCAGCAGTATCTCTATAATGGCCTTCTTAAGGGAGAGCCTGGCGTTCTCGTGGTGCTTGAAGAACACCCAGTCCAAGTTAGGATGTCCATGGCTCAATTCGGCTGGGACCCCACACGTTTTGAGAATGATGGGAAGCTTGCTATTGTTGATGCTTTCACGGCAGGAATAGGCGAAGCAGCCCGCCGCGAACGCTATGTCGTACGCTCGCCAGATGATTTCCAACTCCTGATAGATGTTCTTCGCGAAGCTATACGCGATGTGAAAGCTGTCCGCGCTGTAGTTGACTCTGTAACGACTCTCTACATCACGAAGCCAGCGCTCGCGCGTAGCATGGTTCTTCAGCTTAAGAAGATACTTTCTGGCATGGGCTGCACTTCTCTACTAATCTCCCAAGTGAGTGTTACTGAGCGTGGCTTCGGGGGCCCAGGCGTGGAGCACGCGGCCGATGGGATAGTTAGGCTTGACTTGGACGAGGTTAAGGGTGAGCTGACGCGCAGTATAATTGTATGGAAGATGCGTGGGACTGCTCATTCCATGCATAGGCACCCGTTTGAGATTACTGATAGGGGCATAGTTATTAAGGCGGATGAGACTGTTAGAGTTGTGGCGGGTGAAGAGCGATGAGCGAGGTATCTCTCTCACCCGTTGGTAGGGAGCAGATACATAGGCTTGAGTCTGCTCTGCTTATAGGTAGCATACTCAGGCCAGACGTTATAGAGGAGCTGCGTAATCCAGAGGAGCGCTTGACCTGGGTTGATAGTCTCGCTGTTGCTGCCGCCGCTTTAGCTAGGGAGAAGGCCAAGCTCTCTGTGAGCCAGATAGCAGACGAGATAGGGAGGAGCGAGGCCACAATCAGAAACCACTTGCAGGGAAAGACTAAGGCAGGCCAGATAGTGAGGGAGACGTATGAGAGGTTCGCTAGGGAGGGCGTGAATATAACGCTCCCAGACGTTTTCCCATCGCCGTCAAAGTCTCTTGACACGGCGGCGCTGGAGGAAGAGGTGAATCAGCTAAAAAAGCAGCTTGAAGAGGAGAAGCAAAGAAGTAGCAGACTCTCGGAGACCGTTAAGAAGGTCGCCGATGAGCTTGCCAAGCTAGCTGACACCCTGAAGAACGCCGCCTAGAACCGACCTCCATTTTATATACGGGGCTACACGCACATGTAGCGCTGTGAGCTCGTTAAGCCAAGCCAAAGCCCTAGGCGGCGTAGGCTCTATACTCATGGTTCTCTCCATAGCCCCCATGATAGGGCCGCTGCTAATGCTCATAGGATTAATCCTGGTGCTTGTAGCTGTGAAGGAGATAGCCGATGCCGTGAATGATGAAGCTATATTCAGGAACATGCTCATCGCAGTAATCTTAGCAGTAGTTGGCTCATTATCAATTGCCGTATTCGCCGTTGGCAGTTTCTTCACGTTCGCCACTATGGGAACCTCACTAATATCAGCGCCAGCTATGGGGATGATGCAGCTAGCTCTTGTCGCCCTAATAGTGATAGTCGTGGCATGGGTTTTGCTGCTCTTCTCGGCGATATACCTACGAAAGAGCTATGACGCCATAGCCAGGGCTCTCAACATAAGCATGTTCAGCACCGCTGCTCTCCTATACCTAATAGGGGCCGCATTAATGATAATCGTGGTGGGTTTCATAATAATGGTCGTAGCAGCCATACTACAGGCGGTAGCCTTCTTCTCACTACCAGAGCAGGTGTAAGGGAATGGCTATAAGAACAGGCTTTGTAAAGCGTGGTTTGATGAGTGGTGTCTGACAAGGCTACTGTTGAGCTGATAAAACGTAGCCTCATCTACACCGCTGAGGAGATGGGCGTAGCCCTACGCCGCTCAGCCTATTCGCCCAACATACGGGAGCGCGTTGACCATAGCTGCGCCGTGCTAGACTCCTATGGAAGAACCATCGGACAAGCGGAGCACATACCAGTACACCTTGGCTCGCTTCCCGTAGGTCTCAGAAACACGCTACAATACCTAGAGAGGGAAGGAGTGGAGCTTGAGGAAGGTGATGTAGTCGTAGTAAATGATCCATACATCTCTGGGACGCATCTTAACGACATTACGCTCATCCAGCCTGTCTTCCATCGCGGTGAGCTGGTGGCATATGCCGCGAATAAGGCGCACCACTCTGATGTGGGTGGGGCTTCCCCAGCTAGCATAAGCGCTGATGCCGACGAGATTCATCAGGAGGGGATAGTAATACCGCCGACGAAGCTCGTCAAACGCGGAAAAACAAGCAGAGAAGTGCTTGAGATGATTACGCGGAACGTCAGGATGCCAGGCATAACGCTCGGCGACCTACACGCCCAGCTCGCGGCCAACACTCTGGGAGCTAGAAACATAGCTGAGATAATAAACAGATACGGCGCAGAGACCTTCCTTGAAGCGTGTAGCGAGATACTAGACCAGACCGAGAGGATGGTGAGGCTGGAGTATGAAAACATGCCAGAAGGCGAATACGCGGGAGAGGACTACCTAGAGACGATAAGCGCGCGAGAAGAAAGGCCAGCACGGATAGCCGTGAAAGTGAGAATATCTCCGAAAGGGATAGAGATGGACTTCAGCGGCACCGAGAGGCAGGTGAAAGGGCCCGTAAATACCGTCTATGGCGTAACGGTTGCGGCATCCATGTTTGCTGTTAGGAGTATGTTGTCTCAGCCTATTGAGGTTAATGACGGCTTCTACAGGACTGTGAGGGTTTATGCTCCTGAAGGCTGTATGCTCAACGCGCGTTGGCCTGCCGCGGTGTCTGCTGGTAATGTGGAGACCTCGCAGAGGGTTGTTGATGCCATATACCGCGCACTATCTCAGGCCGTGCCAGACAGAATACCAGCGGCGGCGCATGGCTCCATGACCAACCTGATGATGGGCGGCGTCCATCCAAGAACTGGTGAGCGCTGGGCGTTCTACGAGACGATAGGAGGCGGCTACGGCGGAAGACGCGGAAAGGACGGCGTAGACGGAATCCACGTAAACATGACAAACACCTTAAACACGCCTATAGAGGTGATAGAGCTCTACTACCCAGTAATCTTTGACACATACTCCTTAAGGCCTGATAGTATGGGGCATGGAGAGTTTCGCGGGGGTTGTGGGATAGAGAGGAGCTTCACAGCCCTCGCTGAGATAGATGTGACGATAGTGGGTGAGAGGGGTAGGATAGCTCCTTGGGGGCTTTGGGGAGGAACTGAGGCAAGTCCCTCGGAGTATCTCGTCCAGCGGCGAAGCGGTGAGGTGATACGCCTAAGCTCCAAGGCTAGAGCGCGTCTAAGCCCAGGGGATAGGCTAATCATAAGAACCGCTGGCGGCGGAGGGTATGGTGAGCCGCGTAGAAGGAGTAGGGAGCGTGTTCTACGCGACTTGCAGTATGGTTTGATAAGCCGCGAGACGGCGGAGCGCGTGTATGGCGTAAAGAGCTACTCGGTAAGCACGTCAAGCACGACGCGCGCGGCCTTATCCACGTAGGGCTTCAAGACCTCAGCGGTAACCATTTCCATCTGCTCAGGCTTAACCAAGCTATCACTCACCACCAAGAGAGATGCTGTCCTGAAGCCCCTTAGAAGTCCTAGGGAGAATAACGTGGCGCACTCCATCTCAACAGCCTTCACACCCCTACTAGTCCATTTCTCCACAAACTTGGGGTCCTCAGCATAGAAGGCGTCGGAGCTAAATACAACACACGCAAGATGCTTGAGATTCTCAGACCTGCACTTCTCAATAAGCTTGTGAGTAAGCTCTATATCAGGAACCGCTGGCAGTATACCATCTGGAATATACATCTTGAGAGAGCCCTCCGTACATGCTGCGCCTGTAGCTATAACCACATCACCTATATCCAGCTCCTTCACCATAGCGCCGCATGAGCCTAGACGGACTATCGTCTTAGCCCCAAGCATGTGTA
>WAQC01000131.1 GCA_015520425.1 Candidatus Pelearchaeum sp.
CGTTTACATCTCTGCCCAAAAGCTCGCGGAGCTTTATGTCTATGTATGTTCTCACGCCAGAGCCTCTAACCCTATTAACGAACATAATATCTCCACGCAGTAGGTCTTGGAAGCTTTGTATCTGTTTGGGATTTCCTCTCTTGACGAGGAAGCCTATGCGCCGCGCGTATCCTCTGACAACCACCACCTCACCCTCTAATCCTAGACGCTTGACCATGTGTAGATTATAGCTCCCTGTCTGCTCGTCTAGCAGATGTGTTCCAGCTATGTCTGCTTCTCCGCGTTTCACAGCATACCAGCCTGCTAGAGAGCCTACGTTAATCACCTTACTATTTGAGATACCCATCAAGTCAAGTATCATGCTTATTCCATAGCAGTGGCTTCCTATGATTACCAGGTCTGCTGGCCTGATGCTCTGTGCCAAAAGCTTTATCTCCACTTCCTCGTTGGCTTCTAGAAACTCCCTTCCCTCATCCACATCCACGTATCCATCGGCTAAAGCTAGTGCGGAGGTTGAGCCTGAGCCCATGAGTAGTGGGTAAGCCGTGAGGCCGCTGACTCCTTCAACGAGCTGAACTGGGATAAGCTCCCGCTTTCCCCTGCCAGCCTCAATCCTGAAAGGAACACGCGCCTTTACCGCAGCCTCAAAGCTACGCGACGCCCCTAAGAGTCTCTGGACTATGGGCCTGACTATTGTCTGGAAGACCATCATGGCCGAGAGGGGAAAACCTGGCAGGCCTATGAGGAGCTTCTCACCAGCGGCCGCTATTACTGTGGGCTTGCCAGGCTTTAGGCGGAGGCCGTGTATTATAACTCCTCCCCCCGCTATCTTGCCGAATATTCTGTAAATCATGTCTCCGAAGCCAGCTGACGTGCTTCCCGACGTTATCACCATGTCGCTTTGTTCAACAGCTTCCGCAACAGCCCTATACATTGCCTGCTCATCGTCAGGCAGTATTCCCCTGAACTCTGCATCAACACCAAGCTCGCGGAGCATGGAAACGACGGTAGGCCCATTAACGTCGTATATCTTGCCCGCCTCCAACTGCTCGCCTGCTGGTGTCAGCTCGTTCCCTGTTGAGAAGACTATTGCTCTGAGCCGTTTATAGACGGGTACGCTGCGATAGCCCTGGGCTGCGAGGACCGCGACCTCGCGCGGCGTTATGAGCTGGCCTCGTCTGAGGATTATGTCTCCCTCAAGTATGTCGGAGCCTGCTTGAGCGACGTTCTCGCCTGGAACCACTGGCCTGTAGATTACTATATTATCGCCCTCGCGTTTTGTGTATTCAACCATCACTACAGCGTTTGCTCCACGCGGCATAGGCGCTCCAGTGGCTATCTCCATACACTCGCCGTCTCCCAGCTCTCTTTCTGGAAGCTTCCCCACATCCGACTTTCCCACGAGCTTTAGCGTCTTCGGGAAGCCCTCAGCAGCGCCATAGGTATCTCTGGCGTTGACAGCGTAGCCGTCAACGGTTGAGCGGTCAAACGGCGGTGCGGCAACCTGAGCATAGATATCTTCCGCCAATACGCGGCCAGCTGCATCCAGCACATGTATCATCTCGGTTCCGCGCGGCTTTAGGCCTCCTAGAGCCTCCTCAACACGTTTAATCGCCTCCTCAACGCTCACGAGCTTATGAAAGACCAAAGCCATAGCAGCCACCTACATAGACTCTAACGTCTAGAGGAGCTCCACCTCTACTTCTTCCCCCTCGTCAAAGCCTTCAACCCCTTCTGAAACGACCAAGATGCCATTAGCTTTTGTGAGAGTTGAGAGCAGGCCCGAGCCTGTGAGCATGAGAGGCTCAACGAGGTACTCGCCGTCTTTTTCAATAACTTTGACGCGGATGAAGGATGTAGTCTCAACGGGGTTAGCCACTCTCCGCGTGAGCTTTCCACGCACGCGGCGTGGCAGGCCGCTTGGAGAGTTGTATATTTTTTCTATGATTGGGGCTGCGAAGAGTTGGAAGCCTATCAGGGCTGAGACGGGGAAGCCTGATAGGAGGATTACAGCCTTTCCATCAATTATAGCCGCCCCCGTCGGTTTTGCAGGCCTTATCCTGACGCCATGGAAGATTATTCCTGGCTTTCCCAGCCTAGCTACTGCTTCTGGGACTAGGTCTCCAGAGCCTACGCTGGTGCCGCCAGTGATTAGGAGCATTCGTGCTTTCTTAAGCCCCTGGGAGGCGCGCTCGGCTATCGTGTCTATATCATCCCCAACGGTTCCCAGGTCTATGGGCTCGCACCCATGTTCGCGGATAAGAGCCTTGAGCATGGGCTTTGAACTATTCACAACCTTACCAGGCGTTTGCGCATCGCCGAGCTCAATAAGCTCGTCGCCAGTTGATAGAACAGCGACACGCATAGGCTCGTATACCCTTATTCTAGTTATGTTGAGCGAGGCCAGCGCGCCTATGTGCCATGGTCTTATTCGTGTTCCCCTCCTTATGACCAGCTCTCCCTTGCTGAAGTCCTCTCCCCTGCGTGAGACGTTTTGAAGCGATGCCACTGGCTTGGTTATCTCCACCGCGCCATCCTTCTTAACTGCGTGTTCAGCCATTACCACCGCATCAGCTCCCTCTGGAAGCGGAGCCCCAGTATAGACTTCAACTGCAAACCCCCTTCTGATGCGTTTAACGCTTAACGGGTTTTCACCAGCCTTTACGCTGCCCGCGAGTTTAAGTTCTATAGGGTTTGTTGGGGATGCTCCCAGGGTTTCGTCAGCGATAACCGCGTAGCCGTCAACCGCGCTCCTATCATAAGGCGGCACATCCACGGGTGAGTGTATGTCGTCCGCGCATACCATACCCAGCGTCTCTTCAAGTGGCATAGCTATTGAGGGCTGCGGCGTCAGGTCTACATGCGCCAATAGGCGTTTTAGGGCATCGTCAGCAGATATGAGGGAGCGAAAGCCCGACATCCGTCCACGAAACATTTATCCAGCTAATAGGAGCGCTAATGGGCTATTAAGCCTAAACCATCACATTTTAATCTCATGCCGTATATTGGGGATTAGACTCCCTTGAAGATTTGTTGCATCATCCTAGCTGGCGGTGTTTCGCGGAGGTTTGGTGGGGATAAGCTCACCGCCAAATTTAGAGGAGAGAGCGTGATAACGCGGGTATGCCACGCCGCAAGTAGGGTTGCTGATGAAGTCTATATCTCAGCCTCAAGTAGTGGGCGTGCAAGCGAGCTGGGCAAGTATGTTAGAGAAATCGTTAAAGGAAGTATTGTTGATAGCGATGCCGTAGCCTGTGAAGGGCCTCTGCGTGGAATAATAACAGCTGTAAAATCGCTCAACTGCGATAGGTTGCTCATACTTCCAGGTGATATTCCAGCAATAACTTCAGACACCTTGGGGCGTTTTGTTGAGCGTGTAGCTGCTGGAAAGGCCGATGCTGGGAGCGTTGTTTGGGGTAATGGCATGGTTGAAACCCTGATTCAGCTTGTAGAGCCTAGCTATGTAGCTGGGCTTGCAGAGCATATATGCAGCACACGCCGCGATGTTGCGAGGCCTTCGGATATACTCCGAGGCTCTTCGCGTCTCTTGCTAGTCTATGCAGGCAACATAACTGACGAGCCTTCGGAGTTGTCTAACATAAACACGCGTGAAGACCTTGAAGCGTTAAAGCCCCGCGCGCCCCTGTCGGGTTTTGTGAATAGTGATATACTGCTGGAATTGGGCGGTAGTCGCGGCTCGCATTTCTGGCGTGCCATGAGCATGGCCTCACGCGGCGACCATGAGGCTGCTGCTCTGGAGTATGAGCTGGAAGCGGGTGTCTATGCTGAGCATGGCATCGTGCATTTAGCGGCTCAGTGCCTTGGCGACGCCGCATACGAGGCTAAGCGCGCTGGCGATGAGGCGCGTGCCTACGAGCTACGCTCTAGGGGCTGGGAGATGCTTGCTCGGCTTGGTTTTTAACTAATATAAATTGCCTAAAACTTATATAAGTTACAGCCAAAAACGCGGCCCGTGCAGCCCACCGTCAGAATCCTATTCTTAGGACCCCTAGCAGAGCAGGCGCGGCAACGTGAGGTTGAGATGCGGCTGGAGGGTGTCTCCACCTTAAGTGAGGTGCTGAGACGCCTCCGCAGCGAGTCTATGGTTGGTGAAGCCCTCCGCGACTGGCCCCGCGAGTCCAGTGGAATCGTTGTCTCGGTTGATGGTGAGGTTGTCCGCGACGAGAAGCGGGAGCTTAAGGGAGGGGAGACGATAATCATCTCACCAATGCTGGCGGGAGGCTCTCAGGCAGCCAGCGTAAGATGCCTCAACTGCTCCAACAGAATAGAAGTCCCTGAGAAGGCAGAAGAAGTTTCATGCCCATCATGCAACACGCGCTACCAAATCACATGGATAACGCCTAAGCAGCCCAAGATAAGGAGGGTTGAGTAGCTATGAGAGAAAAGCAACTGGTTGGATTCATAGACTTATCGCTCCGCAAGACGAGTGTTAAGCCAATCCCCGACGAGTGGAGACGCGGCTACCTAGGCGGGAGGGGGCTTAACATATTCCTTCTCTACTCGCTTCTTGACGCTGGGATAGACCCGCTGGGGCCTGAGAACCTCTTGATAGTAGGTGCAGGTCTTCTTACTGGCGCTCCATGCTTGGGCGCTGCTAGGTGCAACGTTTCGGGCAAGTCTCCCTTAACTGGTGCTTTGGGTGATAGCAACATAGGTGGCCAGTATGGCGTGGCCATGCGCCGCGCGGGGTTTGACTGCCTCGTGATAAGGGGAAGGAGCGAGAAGCCAGTTAGGATAGTGTTGCATGAGGGGAAGATAGAGCTTATGGATGCCAGCGACCTATGGGGGCTTGACACGTTTGAGACGGAGGAGGAGATAGCGCGACAGCATGGGAGTAATGTCCATTCGCTTGTTATAGGCCGTGCTGGCGAGAGGCTGGTCAGATATGCTTGTGTAAGAACTGGGAGGAAGAGCGCCGCTGGTAGGACTGGGATGGGCGCGGTCATGGGAGCAAAGAGGCTCAAAGCAATAACAGCCGTTAACGAGGGGAGGATAGAGTGGAGCGAGCCCGACAAGCTCTACCGCTACGCGCGGCAGATGATAGAGCAGATTATGAGTACGAAGTGGGCGCAGGCACAAGCCAAGCACGGCACTATGGCGATATTCAACTACACATACCACACAGGGCTCATTCGCGTCAAGAACTTCCAGACACAAACCCTACCCGACGTAGGGACGCTTGAGCCAGAGAATATGGAGCGATACTCAATCCAGATGACGGGCTGCTCGGCCTGCACAATAAAATGCAGACACGTTTACGAGCTTAGCGACGGCCCATACCCGCATAAGGGAGAGGGGCCCGAGTATAGCCAGTTGGGAAGCTTCGGGACGCTTCTCGGAATAAACAAGATGGAAGCCGTGATGAACTGCACGTATCTATGCAATAAGTATGGGCTGGACACGATAGAGACTGGGAATATTATTGCCTGGGTTATGGAGCTTTACGAGAAGGGGCTTTTACGCGAGGACGAGCTAGGTGGTGTGAAGCCAGTATGGGGTGATGAGTACTCCGCGTATAGGTTGATTGAGATGATAGCTAACCGCGAGTCTATAGGCGACGTACTGGCGGAGGGCATACTTGCCGCCTCCAAGCGTTTCGGCGAGCGCTCACTCTACTATGCTCTTCATGTTAAGGGTATGGGGAACCTACTCTCCGATGATAGGGCGGTGCCCAGCTTCGCTCTAGGTCTTGCGACAGCCTCGCGCGGCTCAGACCATCTCAGGAGCAGGCCAGCCCTAGACCTCTACGGCCTCCCAAGCGACTTCCTCAAAAACCTCTACGGCGGCGAGGTCTCGCAAGACTATACATCATACGACGGAAAGAGCAGAATGGTCTGGTGGCACGAGCTGCAATACGCTGTAGTGGATTCTCTAGGTCTCTGCAAGTTCCAGACAATCTTCTGCGCAGTCCACGCACCATCGTATAATGAGTGGATTCCACTAATCAAGTATGCTTCTGGCCTGGAATTTACGCGTGAGGAGTTGATGAACGTGGGTGAGAGGATATGCACGTTGGAGAGGCTCTTCAACATTCGCGAGGGCTTTGGGAGGAAGGACGACACGCTGCCAGAGAGATACTTCACGGAGCCTACCAACGCTGGGCTTCCCAAGGTGAGGAACAGGAAGCTTGACCGCTCCGCTTTTGAGCGCATGCTGGACGAGTACTACTCTCTGCACGGCTGGGATAGCGGGGGACGGCCGCGTGAGGAGACGTTAAAGAGGCTTGGGCTGGAGAAGATACCAGCACGCGAGGAGGTGGGGGTAATTGCATAGTTTTAAGGACGTGGTGTATGATAAGGAGTGGCACGAGCATACCGCTCTCATAATGATAAACAGGCCACACGAGCATAACTCCTACCTGCTCGGCACGCTCCGCGAGCTTATAGCAGCCTTTGACGACGCTATGTGGGATGATAACATCCAGTTCATAGTCCTGACGGGCAGCGGCGATAAAGCATTCTGCACAGGCGGCAACGTGGGCGAGTATGCAGAGATATACGCTCGCAAGCCATCCGACTGGTGGAAATGGGGAGAGATATACGGGAGATTTCTTGATACGATACTCCACTGCGGAAAGCCAGTGATAGCGCGTGTTAATGGGATAGTAGCTGGAGGCGGGTTTGAGTTCGTCGCAGCGTCAGACCTCGCGGTAGCGGCGGAACATGCGCGGTTCCTCTCACCAGGCCCGCGTGTGGGGATGACATCCATAGGCGGCCTCTCCCAGTGGCTACCACTCCACATAGGGCTCAAACGCACAGCGGAGATAGTGATGCTAAGCAACGAGATAACGGCTAGACAAGCCCTTGAGTGGGGAATCGTGAATGACGTAGCACCATATAGCGAGCTTGATGAAAGGATTAAGAAGATGATTGACCGAATGCTAGACCTGTCGCCGACGAGCTTACATTACTTCAAGGTTCACCTCAACTGGTGGCGCGACCTCATCTGGCGGCTCACATGGGAGCATGCGAAGGAGTTCTTCTCGCTTAACATAGGCGCTATAGAGCCTAGCGAGGGGCTTAACGCGTTTAAGGATAAGAGACAACGGAGATACCGCGAGATTAGGGGCGATATAGCGCGCGGCACAGACCCACGCTACCCGTATGGGCCTTATCTAAGGAGCTGCGGAGCATGCGGCGCGAAGTACCTACCTCTCAACGCGGCGTATTGTCTTAGGTGTGGCGCCAAGCTTGGGTGAGAGGATGAAGGCAGCGTTTTTCCAGGGAGCTGGCAGGCCGCTTGAGGTATCTGAGACAGACATACCAAAGCCTGGCTATGGCGAGGCCTTGGTCAGGGTAGCGGCATGCGGCGTATGCGCTACCGACCTCCACTATCTCCATGGTGTTCCCACGTTCAAGAAGCCTCCCCTAATACTAGGTCATGAAATATCAGGCATCGTGGAGGAGGTGGGAGAGGGAGTGTCTGGTTTTACGCGAGGCGATAGAGTTCTGGTACCGCCTGTAATCTCATGCGGCACGTGTCAGCGGTGCCGCGAAGGGAGGGATAACGTCTGCGCAGCGATGCAAATGGTTGGGAACAACATAGATGGCGGTTTTGCGGAGTTCATTAAGATACCAGCGCGCGTGCTCTTCAAGCTACCAGATGATTTACCGCTGCAGGAGAGCGCTATAATATCCGACGCCGTATCAACGCCGTTTCACGCCGTTAAGAACCGCGGCCAGGTTAGGGGCGGTGAGTGGGTCGCGATATTCGGATGCGGTGGTGTTGGGATAAATGCGGTACAGTCGGCAGCAGCGCTGGGAGCTTCGGTGATAGCTGTTGATATAGATGATAGGAAGCTCCGCCTAGCCAAGGAGCTGGGAGCGTTGGAGACGATTAACCCAAAGGAGGCGGACGCCGTGAAGGAGATACAGAAGATAACTGAGGGAGGTGCTGATGTGGCGTTTGAGATAATAGGAAAACCCCAGGTCATGGAGCAGGCCTTCGACACCGTCAAGCCAGGGGGAAGGCTGGTAATAGTGGGCTACAGCGCCGAGAACTGGAGCCTGAGAGTTAGCAGGGTGATGTTTAGGGAGATAACGGTCCTAGGCTCGTTAGGATGCCGACTCGCCGAGTATCCCACGATAATCAACATGGTGAGGTCTGGAAGGCTGAAGCTCGCCCCCGTAATATCCGACAAGCTACGCCTGGAGGAGATAAATGAGGCTATGAAACGGCTGGAAGAAGGGAAGGTAGTTGGTCGGCAGATAATCGTCTTCTAACAAAGGTGGAGAAGATGCCAGAACAGTTTAAAACGATAACCCTAGACGTAGTGGATAGGCTTGCTATAATCAAGCTCTCTAGGCCGCCTCTCAATATAATAAATCTGGAGATGATGGACGAGCTTCTATCCGCCTTAGACGAGGCGAGGGAGAAGGCTGGGATTGGTGTTCTTGTTCTACGTTCGGGGGTTGATGGTGTATTCAGCGCTGGGGCTGATGTGAGGGAGCATCTCCCAGATAAGGCTGAGATGCTCATTAAGCGTTTTGAGCAGCTCATCAAAGCTATCATAGAGTTTCCCAGGCCTGTGCTTTGTGTTGTTCAGGGTAGGTGTCTGGGAGGGGGGATGGAGCTTGCTATGGCCTGCGACTTGGTTATAGCTTCTGAGACCGCAGAGTTCGGCCAGCCTGAGATAAGGGTTGGCGTGTATCCGCCAGCCGCCGCTGCCCTATACCCGCGCATGACAGCGCTAAAACACGCCGCGATGCTGATATTCTCAGGAAAGATAATCAAGGCTGAAGAGGCTCTAAAACTTGGTCTCGTGAATGAGCTGGCACCAGACGCGGAGCTAGAGGAGCATGTGAAGACGGTTATTGACAGCTTGTTGAGCAACAGCAGTATAGTCCTCGGCTATGCCAAGAAAGCCCTACGCGAAGCGCTTAGCCTACCCCTAGGCGACGCGTTGAGACGCTCATCAGAAATCTATCTAGACGAGCTGATGAAGCATGAGGACCCTGTAGAGGGGCTTAGGGCATTCCTTGAGAAGCGTAAGCCAGTATGGAAAGGAAAATAATAGCATAGCCACACCTCTCTTATTCTATTATCACGGCATCAGCCTCTATCTCCACAAGCATATCGGGGGAAATCAGCCTGCTAACCTCTATCATGCTAGTAGCGGGACGGACATCCCCGAAGAACTCGGCATGCGCCTTCCCGATTTTCTCCCAGTCCTCTATATTCTTTACATAGATTCGCGTGCGGACAACATCTTTGAGGCTAGCTCCCGCCTCGCGTAGCGCTGCTTCAATATTTCTGAGGGCTTGTATAGTTTGCGCATAAGGGTCTCCACGGCCCACCAAATTTCCATACTCATCTGTCGCAGTTGTTCCTGATACATAAACGAAATGGCCTACACGAACAGCTCTTGAGTACCCCACTACTGGCTCCCAGGGAGTCCCAGTGGAGATATTCTTCCTCTGCCGCATGGCTGGCATTCCTCCCAAAATTACAAACATTATTTTTACAATTTTACTTCTTATATATTCAACTCACGCAAGCTGCGGATGGAAATCATGACGTCAAAAATAATGGGTTTGGACGAGGCTATCGCGCGTTATGTTGTTGATGGTTCTTCTGTAGCTCTAGGCCTGGCTCTGGAGCACGCTATACCGTTTGCCGCCTGTCATGAGATAATTAGGCAGGGGAAGAGGCGGCTCACGTTGATAGGGCCGATTTCCGACATAGCGTTTGACCAGCTCATAGGCGCTGGATGCGTCTCGCGCGTCATAGCTGCGTGGGTTGGGAACGTCTCGCATGGCATAGGGCATAACTTCAGCAGGGCTGTGGAGGAGGGGAGGATAGAGGTATGCGATTACTCAAACCTCTCTCTAGCGTCAGCCCTGCTCGCAGGAGCTCTTGGGATACCGTGCATACCAACCCAAACCCTCACTGGCTCGGACATGCTCAAGACGCTTAAGGCCAAGGGGCTGGCTAAGGCTTGGCGATGCCCCTTCACAGGGAAGCGTCTTACGCTGCTCAGGGCAATAACCCCAGATGTGGCGATAATACACACGCAACGCTGCGACGAGCTAGGCTACGCGCAGATGTGGGGAAACCTTGGAATCGTGCGCGAAGCGTGCCAGGCTACTAGGAGAATAATAGTAACGACAGAAGAGCTGGTCAGTCATGACTTCACTACACGCGACCCCAATTCGGTGGTATGCCCAGCACACAAGGTTGTTGCTGTGGTTGAGGTCAGGCTGGGAGCGCATCCATCACCCTTGACAGGATACTACAACAGGGACAACAAGCATTTTACCGAATACTTCACGCGGAGCAGGACGCGTGAGGGTTTTGAGGAGTGGCTTCGCGATTGGGTTTATGGAGTTGGCTCGCGCGAGGAGTATCTGCGCCGCGTGGATTTTGACAGCATAAGGGTAGGGAATGTGGTCAGCTCTCCTGTGAGGGCCTATGGATACTAGAGATACAACCCCGCTGGAGATGGTTGTCATAGCGGCTGCGCGTGAGATTAGAGACGGGGACATCGTGTTTGTCGGTATGCGCCTTCCCCTCCTCGCCTTCAACCTAGCCAAGAGCCTGTGGGCTCCCAGCGCTTTGGGTGTCTTTGAGGCTGGTCTGGTTAGAACCAAGCTATGTAGCGAGCCAGTGCAAACTATGTGCGACCTACCATTCCAGACCAACGCCTCATGGGCTACTGGCCTGCTTGAGGTCATGTCATACCTACAGCGCGGTGAGGTTGACCTGGGAATCATAGGAGGCGCTCAGATTGATTTGCTCGGTAACGTGAATAGCACTCTGGTAAATACTGCCAGCGGTGTTAGACGCTTGCCTGGAAGCGGGGGAGCCTGCGATATAGCGTTGCTGGCTAAGAAGCTTGTGGTGATAATGCCGTTTGAGGAGCGTAGAATAAGGCGGCGCGTGGATTATGTAACATCACCATCTATGAGCAGGAGCATGAATAGAGGAAGGCAGGTCATCCTGATAACGGATGTGGGTGTCTTCAAAACTGATGGAGAGAGGAAGCTCAGGATACACGCAGTATATCCCAGTGTGGATTTGGAAAAGATACGCGAGACAGCACCATACATGATTGACAGCTCCCTAGAAGTAAGCACCATGAAGCCACCAACGGATGAAGAGATAGCCACGCTCCGCGCGCTTGATAGGGAGGGATTCTGGACAAGAAATAGGAAAGCATGATAATGCTTAGTCAAACATTATGGACTCGGCGAAGGTCTCCACCATCGTCCGCACATGCTCAAAGCTGGAGGTTGATTCCTCATACTCTAGGTGGAGGTATGGTATTCCAGCCTTGTCTAGTGCGGTCTTGTAGATTATGTAGTCGTATAGAGCTGGCTCGCAGAACTTGGGGGTTATGAAAATAACCCCCTCCGCATTCATGTCTTTAACAAGCTCAATTATGTGTTTGCGTTTGTCTATGCTTGGGTGATACCTCACGGTTAGTGGGGTTGTGTTCATTACATAGGCCTTGGCGAGCGCCCGAATAGGATTGTCAGCGTGAGCGTTTATCTCTCCAATCCATCGCGGCCCTATGAGCGCTTCATCCCCAACAATGTAGCACCCAGCATCCTCTATCGTCTTCATGTACATCAGCGGCGGCTGCTCGCAGAAGTCTCCCTTAACTATTACGCGAACCCTATCGGCTGGCCGCGTCGTCCTAGACTCCACCTCCCGCAGGAAGCTTTCCATAGCTTGGTTGAACCTTTCAACTGGCATGAACTCGCCAGCTCTTATGGCCGTGTAATATTCTGTATATGGCAGTAGCCAGGGCTTCTCTGACCGAAGCTCCGCCAGCCTGTTCATCAGCTCCCGCTTCCTGTTATACAGCCCAATCGCATCTCTGAGCGCCTCATCACGCATCTTAATGCCTGAAACCCTCTCAAGACCCCCTATAACCCTACGATACTCCTCCTCAAGATAGCCTACCGCGTGGGCTGACGTGTTGTTTATCGGATAGTGTATATACTCAATATGATACTTCGCGCCGAAGTTTCTCCTCATTATTCCCGATAGGTTTCTAGCCACGTCGCAGATATTTGAGAAGACCAAGACATCAAACATCTCCAGTATGTCTTGTGCAGCTAGCTGGAAGACACTCTTCGTTATGCTACAGACGAAGGACTGAGTATGGGCTGTGGCTATGTCTAGTGGAAGTCTCCCAGAGGCGCCAAGTAGGTTGATTGGGAGCATGTTTAGGGCGTGAGCCAGCTCCTCTGGGAAATACACGGGGAAGTATCCCAGAGCCTTCCTGCCCAGCTCCTCCTTCCACCGCCTGACCATGTTGAATGAGGCGTAGGAGTCTTCTACATGTTCCTCAAAGAGCTGTATTGTGCTGCTTGTTTCCAGCATTGTCATGTTCCCCCACCCTTATGCTGCCTGTAGCTCGCGCTTCTTCTGAAGCCGCCTGTAGCCCAGCACAGCAGCCCCTATAGCTCCAGCGTAGAATAGCTCTGGCGAGGCGTTGGGCTTCATGCCCAGCTTCTCCTCAAGCGCGCGTGGTATGGCTGGGTTGAGGACAAGCCCCCCAGTGAGCGTTACCTCAGGCTCTATGCCGACCTGCTTCAACGTAACCAGCACCCTCCCCACAACGGAGAGATGCGCGCCCATCAGGATATCCTCCATAGGGACTTCCTGCGTTACGAGGTTTATCACCTCCGACTCCGCGAAGACAGAGCAGACGGTTGATATTGCTATCGGCTTACTGGAGCGCAGCGCTACTTCACCTATCTCGGAGATGTCAAAGCCCGTGTAGTATGCTATCTTTTCTAGGAAGCCACCGCCGCCTGCTGCGCATTTCTCGGTTGACCTGAACTTCAGGACACGGCCATTCTCGTCTATCTTCGCCGCCCTAGAGTTGCCAGCCCCAATGTCAAGCACGCTCCTAGTTTTCGGGTATAGGAACTTCGCACCACGACTATTCGCTGTAATGTCTGTCACGTTGATGTCTCTGAAATCCACGCGGTATCTTCCGAAGCCTGTGGCCACGATATACGCAACATCGCTGGGCTTTAGGCCAGACGACTCAAGGGCTGAGCTGTAGAGGTCTTGTGCTGTCTTGTTGAAGTCAAACGTGGTTTTCGCCGCTGCTTTAAGCAGTACGCGCTTCCCATCCTCCATTATGGCTATCTTCGTGTTGCGTGTCCCCACGTCTATCCCGACGGTTATCACATCCTAACACCCGAGGCGGTGGTTACGGGTTTTGATTTGAGCTTCTCAAGCCCGAAGAGCGCAGCCCCTATTGCTCCGCAGAACATCGTTAGGGGTGAGGTGTTTATCTTCATTCCCAGCTGCTCTTCTAGGCACTTAACCATCCCAGGGTTGAGCGACACACCACCCGTGAATGTTAGCTCAGGCTCTATCCCCACGCGGCGGAGCAGGCCGATGGAGCGCGTAGCCATAGACGAATGAACCCCATAGAGCACGTCCTCTATGCTATTTCCCCACGCCAGCTGCTCCATCGTCTCCGTCTCAGCAAAGACTGCGCAGGTGCTGGAAATCTTCACAGGCTTCTTGCCCTTCAGGGAGAGCTCCCCAACCTCCTTGAGGCTCAGCCCAAGAGCCTTGGCTGCGCCTTCTATGAAACGCCCAGTCCCAGCAGCGCATTTATCGTTCATGCAGAAATCAACAACCTCTCCGCGTTCGTTGATTCTTATCGCCTTAGTATCCTGGCCCCCCATGTCCAGCACTGTCCGCGTCCCTGGGAAGAGGTAGTGCGCGCCTTTCGCGTGGCAGCTTATCTCCGTTATCTGGGTATTTCCGAAGGTTATGTTATACCTCCCGTACCCTGTTCCCACGAGGTATCTTACATCGTCGCGCGAGATTCCAGCCTTGTTCAGAACCTCCTCATAAGCGCGGCGCGCGGCCTCAATTATCCTGACACCAGTCATCAACACGGCGGTAGCCACGAGCTTTCCCTCATCATCAACCAAGGCCGCCTTTGTGTATGTGGAGCCAGCATCAACCCCAGCAACATAGAACCTAGCCAACACACTACACCCCCTTCCTGATAGACAAGCTCTCAAAGAAGGCGTCAACCCTATTCTTCAACTGGGCTTCCGAGTAGTATCGCGGGTCTACGTGGTCCGACTCTATGTGGAGGGCTGGGACGTCAAGGTCTTTGATTAGGTATTCTCTTATGTCTCCATGCCCCATGGAGAATGAGCGGCAGCTCTTGATTGAGTGTATAACCACTCCATCCGCCTCGTATTCCCTGACGTAGCGCTGTATGAGGTTTGCGCGGCTTATCATGTTCCAGTTGCAGTATGCGTGTATCATGTATTCGGCTAGTGATTCTATCGGCTTGTCTGGGTTGAGGCTGAATGCGCCCATGTCTATTATTCCAGCCACCTTCGGGTATGTCGCTGCTACGCAGCGCGCGTTCCAGCCTCTGAACAATCCCCAGAACCTGCTGAAGAACGGGTAGTTTGGAACGCCCTCAAACACGAGCCTGAAACGCTCCTCTGGTGTTGGGCCAACACCCTGCTCGTAACGCGCCATCAGCTCATCAAGGAGGAATCTATAGAAATCTACGCATTCCCTGCTCCCGCGTATCAGTGTTATGGCTGACATGTAGTAGATTGCCTCAAAATACGCGTCTATCGGTGAGGGTTTGAGCTTTCCAGTCTCTAGGCATCTTCTCCACAGGTCCCACGCTTCTGCTGAGAGTCTTATTATCTCGCGGAGCTTCTCCTCATCAAACCGCTTACCCGTGAATTGCTCAAGCTTTGGTATTAGCTCCTCCAGCTGTCCTGCCACGTATCTAATGTCGTGGCGCGGTATGTGGCCGTCGTAGTCTCTCACGTATGGTATGTCTATTGTGAAGACAGGCGTCCCCCTGAGATACTGGTATTGCTCCCACCAGTGTATGTATATCTGGCATCCTGAGTATGTGAGCATGGCTAGGTCTGGTGTTGGTATGTAGCCTATTGAGGTCTGGCCGTTGTTTAGGACTGTTGCCACACCCATCTTGACATAGCCGCAGCAGTCTGTTGAGTATCCGAACTCTTCCGACAAGCCTATGAGGGGAGGAGCGCCCCCGCGATACGAGATTTGGAGTGAGGTTATCTCAGGATATATGGGGGCTATGTCAAAGACCTTAAGCAGCTCAATCGGGTTAGCCATGACGAAGCAATACGCAACCTTCCCGCCGCGTTCTACGGTCTCGCGGACCTGTTTGTAGTATTGTTTTACTAGCTCGCCTTGCAGCTGTTTGGCCCTGTCTAGCTGCTGGCTCATTCTATTGTGCGGTGTCGTGGAAATAAATTATATACTTTAGACTCAAATTCTATAAATTGTTCATTCAGAAACAGACTCCCAATAACGGTCAACACGCTCCTGAATAGCGCGTATCAGGTCATCACGCCTAACAGGCTTGAAGAGATGCTCATACCTCTTCTGCGTCTTGAGATACTCTTCAACTGGCTTGCGTTTTCGTGGTATGTATGTGTGTCTCACCTCGCCGTTTATCGCTTCCTTCAGCGGCCACATACCAGTCTCCACTGCGAGCTTGTCTATCCTGATGGTCTCCTTAGCATCCGCCCCCCATCCTGTTGGGCAGACGCCTAATGCTATGAAGAGCTTCGGCCCGCGTATGCGTGAGGCTTTCTCAAACTTCCGCATAAGGTCAACGGGGCGCGACGCCGCCACCGTCGCGACGTAAGGCGGGTTGTGCGCGCGCCAAATCTCAAACAGGTCCTTCTTCCAGAACGTATTTCCAGAGCTTTCCAAGCCTACGCTGGTCGTTGAGGTCCATGATGCGAAGGGTGTTGCTGACGAGTATTGGAAGCCCGTGTTTCCGTAAGCCTCGTTGTCATAGCAGAGGTAGTAGAAGTCTAGGCCGCGTTGTATGGCTCCAGAGGTTGCTTGTAGGCCTATGTCGTATGCAGCCCCGTCTCCAGTGAGCACGAGAACCTTCGTGCCAGGGTTTTGGATTACGCCCTTGCTTGCTAGGGCTTCAATTCCATCCACGAGCCCCTGGGCTGCGGCTGGCCCAGCTCCGAACGGCGCGAAGAGCATGGAGGTCTTGATTGAGACGTAGGGGTAGAGCTCTAGGAGAGCGAGACAGCTGGGGACGCTTACAACTATTGTGCGCGGGCCTAAGACCTTTAGGGCTAGTTTGACTATTATCTCGCCTCCGCATCCAGCGCATAGCGGAGAGCCTGGGCTTAGGTACTCCTGCCTCGGCGTATCTTTCATGGTCTTGAAGACTGTTTCCTCAGACATGGTGTATCGCCTCGCTCAGCTGTTCAACGGGTATGCCAGCCATCTTGAGAGCAGCCCTTATCCGCTGCCAGTCCTCGCGCCTACATAGTATCGTCGGCCCCTGCGGGGCTATTCCAGTCTTCATGGCCTTCTCGCAGACGCGCACCATATACTCTGCCTCGCTGTAGCCTATTGGTGAGCCTCCTAGGCCGCCTATGAATGAGAGGATGGCATCAGGCCTTGGTGATGCGTGGTATAGTGCTTCCACCACCTCTGGGTAGAGAGCGCCTCCCCTCCCAGGGGCTAGGTTCTGCTCAAACACCGCGACAGCCCCTACATGCTTTAGGGCTTCAGCAACCTCCTCGCGCGGGAATGGGCGTATCATCTTCAGCCTAAGCATCCCGACACGATAGCCGTTCCTCCTAAGAGCCTTAACCGCTGAGCGGATTATGGAGCTGTAAGAGTTGGACGATACTATTGCTATCTCGGCGTCATCAAGCATGTAGCCCTCAATAACATCATGATGCCTGCCGAATATCTCTTCAAATCTTTCAACAGCACCGCGGAAGACGTGTTTTGCTTCCTGTGCGGCGAGGTGAATCTGGTACTTGAAGTATGTGTATGATGCTCCCTCGGTCATGGTTGGGGCATACGCTAATGTCTCATCCTCAAGCCCCAGTAGTGGTTTGGGATGCTTGAAACGCGGTAGGAAGCTCTCCACATCACTCTTGTCTGGTAGCTCAACAGGTTCGCGCGCGAACGAGAGGACGAAACCATCCATATTCACTATCGTGGGAAGTAGAACCCTGCTATCCTCGCCAACCCTGTAGCCAAGGAGGATGAAGTCTAGGACTTCCTGGCATGTTTCTGCGTGGAGCTGTATGAAGCCGCTGTCGCGCGCAGCCATCACGTCGCCATGCTCCACCTGCAATATCATGGGCATACCGACTCCCCTGGAGACGTTGACCAGCATCATGGGAGCCCTCCAGCCAGCTACGGTGTATAGCGCCTCCATCGCGTAGAGAAGCCCCTGGCTTGAGGTGGCTGTGAAGGCTCTAGCACCAGTTAGGGACGCTGCCCCAGCGGCGGTTATCATGGAGTGCTCTGACTCAAAATTAACAAACTTGGCGCGGAGCTTCCCCTCGGAGGACCATTTGGCTAGTGTCTCAACTATCTCTGACTGTGGTGTTATGGGATACGCCGCGACATAATCAACATCAGCCAGCCTCGCTGCCCACGCTGCGGTTGAGTTTCCAGTAAGCATCATACGCCTCACTGGCTCACACCTCCACCTGAATGGCGCGCGGAGGGCATTCCATGAAGCAGATGAGACAGCCCTTACAGTGCTCATAATCTATGTGCGGCGTGAGCGTTTCGTCAAGGCTTATGCATGAGTCTGGGCAGTAGATGTAGCAGACCATGCAGCGGGTGCATTTCTGGTAGTTTATCACTGGTGTAGCGTCTCTCCATGCTCCTGTTTTTCTCGCGGTGCTGTTTCCAGCGGCGCTTATGAGCGCGACCGAGGCTGGAGCTGGTGTTGCTGGTATCTCCACTATCTCATCACGCTCCATCAGCATGTCTTCTTCGTTGGTCTTTAGCTGGAGCGTGGGAATCGCAGCGTAGCATTCTTCGGCAAGCTTGATATTTGCCTCTATGAGCTCCTCCCTCAGCCCCAGCTCCTCCATCTCCATCTTAACGGCCTCAATAACATCTGCGCGGCCCGCTATTCCCAGTGCTTTACATACGGCAGCACCTACGCCAGCGCTCACAGCGTCTCTGCCTAGTATCTTGTTGGCTAGTGTGGAAATATCTAGCACCGCTTGCTGTATTGTTGGGATTCCCAGCTCCACATGCTTGGCGGCGTTGATTATCACTACGCCGCCGCTTCGCAGTCCTTGTAGTGGCGAGGCCTGCTCCAGCAGGCTGTGGTCTGCTATTGCTACCGCGTCTGGGGCTGCGATGTAGCCGCGCCCATCCACAGGCTCGTCGGAGATCCTGACGAAAGAAGATACATGCGCCCCCCTCCGCTCTGGGCCATACATGGGCGAGTCCTGAGCATAGTATCCTGCTAGGAAGGCTGCTGTTCCTACCACCCTTCCAGCCGTCTTTATCCCCTGCCCACCGCGGCCGTGTAAGCGTATGTTTAGCTTCAACGCGTCCTTTCTGCTCGTGGCTGTGCATATATTTTTTGGATTCAAATTATATAATTTAATAGCCAAAGCTCATAAGAACACAGTCAAAAAACAGGGGGAGAGTGAGGCAGCGTTGCCAGTATGGCTTAACCAGAATATA
Source organism: Candidatus Pelearchaeum sp. (assembly GCA_015520425.1). GTDB lineage: Archaea > Thermoproteota > Nitrososphaeria_A > Caldarchaeales > Caldarchaeaceae > Pelearchaeum. The sequence continues at coordinate 18,496 of WAQC01000131.1, forward strand.
GCCCTCATAGACACGAATGGCTATGGTTTTGAGGAGGCCATAGCCGCTTATGTTGTTCGCGGGAGTCGGGGGGCCGCGTTAGTTGATGCGGGGTACTCCTCCACATGGGAGAGGGTTATAGCCAGCGTCAGGGAGCTTGGTATAGGGCTTGACGAGATACAATACATATTCCTAACGCACTTCCACCTAGACCACGCTGGGGCTTCGTGGCATCTCCTAAAGCATCTCAAGAATGCTAGGGTAGTAATCCATGAGGGCGCTATACGGCACTTGATAGACCCGTCTAGGCTTGTTGAGGCTGCTCACGCCGCTTTTGGCGAGGACTTGGCCGAGCATATCGGCGAGCTTAGGCCGATTCAGCCTGAGAGGATAGAGCCTGCGCGCGAGCAGGAGTACGAGCTTGGAGGCGTGAGCGTAGAGGTTCTATTCACGCCAGGCCACGTCCCAAGCCATATATCCATACACGTACCCCAGCACAAGGCGCTCATAACGGGAGACGCCGTGGTAGTGAGGAGGGGGAAGACGCCCTTCAAGGTTCCCGCCGCGAGTCCGCCTATGTATGATGTGGAGGCGGCGGTTAAGAGCGTGGAGCGGCTGGCTTCATACAACCCAGCCATGCTACTAACGCCGCACTACGGTGAGCGCAGAGTCACCGCTGGCGAGTTTGAGGAGCAGCGCAGGATAATAGAGGAGTGGGCTGATAGGGTGTCTAGTCTAATGCAGCAGGGCATGGACTATAAACAGATATCAGAAGCCATGCGCGACTCGCTTCTCCGCGAGGCTGGTGTCAAGCTCTCAGACTTGGATGATTTTACGCGCGTAATCCTTCTCGGTAAGCTGCTGCCCCTCACCGTGCAGGGCTATATGGGCTACCTGCTTAGGAGGAGGTAGCTGGGCTCTGGGAGCTGGATTACGGAGAGCTTGTAGGAGAGCCTGAGCATCAGGACGTATTTCAGGAACCCTGAGCCAGCTACCGAGAGTAGAGCTCCGAGGACTGGCGCGGCGAGATAGAGCGGGGGCGCTAGTGTTAGCAGTATAGGCGCAGCGTCGCCGATGAGGAGGGCTAGCAGGAAGAATACGCGGTTCCCATCCATCTTTAGGGCTTTCTTGAAGGGTAGCGTAGCCCCAGGCCAGGCTAGGTAGCCGAGCCCCACCAGTATAACCAAGACGTGCAGGAGCGCGAGAGGCCACTCAAGGATGAGCACAGATACGTAGCCCAGGGAGAGCGCCGCTATGGTGAAGAGACTAGCTCCAGCTACTAGGCTGGAGCAGGCTATGAGCGGAGGGGTAACTGGCGTGTTCCACGCGGGTATCTTCTTTGAGGCCGAGAGCATGAATCCCTGGCCTGTGATGTATATGAGCGCAGCAGCGTATGCGGTGAGCATGAGGTAGCTGTTTCCAAAGACTAGTGAGGATAGGCTGAATGCTATGAAGAGTGTAGCCATGAGAGCTACGCGCGACATCCATGAGCGGCGGATATTGAGATAGACGTTGGGCGCTCTGCTCCGCCTGCCAGCATCTATGGCTACGCTGGTCAGGCCAGCGACAACGCAGCCCACCGCCGTAGCTATAACAACCCACAACAACGGGTTCTCCAAGACCCCAGGCCTGAAGAACGAGAGGGTTATCATGGTTATGTAAGCACTCGCGCCCGTGCCGCCTACGAATATATGCACAAACGGGAGCCAGCCCCAAACCGTCTGCCTCTCAACCAGCATAGGCGCATCACCATAGATAATAGACTGACGGGTCTGTCCCCATCTCTGGAAGAAGCTTGAACGCCTGCCTACTCCTCACTAGGCGCGAGGCCTCGCTCTCAGGGTCGTCCAAGTCGCCGAAAACTAGGGCACCTGCGATGCAGGCGTTGACGCATACAGGCGTGGCCTCAGGGTCTGCGCCAGGCCGCTTGCCATTCCTAAGCCCATAGTCTATCCTGTCCATGCAGAAGTCGCACTTTGTGCATAGCCCTATCTTCTCCGTATAGTCCTGGAGCAGCTCAGGCTTTGTTGGCGTGTCACCGAAATACCAGCGCCTCTCCTTGACGAGCCACCTCGCCTCGTAGGGGCATGCCTGGATACAATACGCGCAGCCGACGCAGAGGCTGTAGTCTATATAGACTATCCCATCATCGCGCTTCTTCGTAGCGGTTGTTGGGCATACATCCATGCACGGCGGGTTTGCGCAGTGCATACACTGGAGGGGTAGGAAGAAGCGCCTGACGTTTGGGTATGAGCCCACCTCAACATCGCGTACAAGACGCCAGAAGACGTTTGGTGGTGTTCCGTTGTCAAGCTTACACGCTATAGTGCAGGTCTGGCAGCCTACGCATTTCTTTAAGTCCACCACCATGCCCCACCTAACCACGCGGCTCACCCCGCTGGCACAACCTTCACGCGCACAACATCAGCGCCGCTTCCTGTTCCGTCTGTTGTCTCCAGCATGAGCGGCACGAGGCGGTTCATGTTGGGTAGCTCAGCCGCGATGTTCTTGGCTACTGGAGTTATCCAGTGGCCGAACTGCTGCAGCGCAACTATCGTGTCAGGCCTTATCCCGTTCCTTAGTATCACCCTGCCCCTAACCCTTCCTATAGGGGACTCTAGCCAGACCACGTCGCCATCCTTCAGCCCCAGTTTCCTCCCAACCTCGGCGTTCATCATAACCCCCTTATGCCCCATGACATTACGCGCAACATCGGCGAGTATCGGTACTCCAGCATTAGCGCCCCACGCGTATTGCATACTCCTGCTGGTGAGGAGCCAGAATGGATACTCCTCTGGCTTCTTCCCCAGCGCTTTGGGCACCTCGTCCTCCCAGATGCGGTGGAAGTCCTCCCACCTGGGCAGCGCTTGATACTCGCTTAGCTGCCTATCCCACCAGTGGATATTCCTCTCATGGAGCCTTCGCCTAAGCTCCTCACCAACACGCATGACACGCTCCTGGTATGGTATCTCGTACCGCAGCTTCTTAGCAACCATGACTGGGTGGAGATACCAGTTAATCCTCCTATACGGTATTAGATATGCTCCATTCCGCTTAAACCACTCAAGCCCCAGCTCGTGCTTGCCGTTGCTCAGCGTCATCGTGGCTGCCCTGCATATCCTATCCCATATCTCCTCGGCGCTATACTTCCTGTCCAGCTCCAGCCTGTAGTCATAGAGCGGTGTCTTCAGTCTGAAGCCTAGGACGCCGTTATTGATTGCTGCGTTGTATTCTCTTAGAAGCCCTGTCCGCGCTGCTAGCTCGGTAGCTATGTCGGTCATGTCCATCGTGTTGAAGGGCGGCTCGGCTACGGGCTGCCTAAGCGCCACGCCCACATACTCCCAGAACTGCTCCTGATAGCTCGTCCCACCCACGCGATAGAGCTGCAAGCTCTCTAGGTCTGTGCTATCTGGTAGGAGGACATCAGCAAACCAGTTGGTCTCGTCATGCGTGTATGCGAAGGCCACTATGAACGGGAACTTCTCAAGGCTTTTGGCTACTATGTCGGGATTCCAGAGCGAGACCAGCGGGTTTGCGCGGTAGATTATCCACACGTCAGGCGGTGTTGGCTGGGGCCAGTTCTCTGGAGCGCGCTCCATGAAGAGCCAGGGGAGATGCGCTGGCCCCAGGGCTTGGCTCCACGAGGAGTCCAGCACAAGCGGGCTAAGCGTCTTGTAAGCATTCCTAACGCGCGGCGCTGCCTCCCAGTGCTCGCGGTCTGTCGGGTTGAGCTGCTGCGCCATGAAGCCGTCGGCACCTATCTTCACGCTCTCAAGCCTGTCAAACATCGGCCTATTCAGCCTGATTGTTACTCCGAGTATTGAGCCAGGAACCTCTAGAGCGCCGACTAGGGACTGGAGTATAGTCCTGGCCCATACTGCCTGGTATGCTCCCCAGCCGTTGGAGACTGTTTTCCCCAGCAGTATGGCTACAGGCCTCAGCGGCATCTTGACGCCATCAACCTCAACAGTTGCGCCGACCATAGCGTTGCTGACGAACTCCCGCGCCAGTCTCCTGATTACATCAGGGCTTACGTCGCAAACCTTCGCAGCCCACTCTGGGGCGTATGGCTTCACATGCTCCACGAGCAGGTCAAACGCTGGCCTGCATTCCACGTCCTCATACTCCCAAGTCTCGCCGTCTGGGCCTATCTCCACGCCGCGCTCAACCCTAAACCTGCCCACGAGAGCTGGCTCGCTTATTGCTGGGTCGTCATAGGCGCGCGGCTCGCCGCGCAGCTCATCCCATACCAGCGGCTTCCCGCTCTCTGGGTCGCGCAGGTAGTAGCCGCGGGGGCCTATGAGGTATGGGCTGTTCGTCATCCGCTTGAGAAACTCCAGGTCGCATACGTC
>WAQC01000132.1 GCA_015520425.1 Candidatus Pelearchaeum sp.
CTCTTCTACGTCAGCATAGCGCTCTTCGTTCTGCTGATGGGTGTTACGGCGTTCATAATAATACGCGGTGCGCGGAGCTACGCAGCCCAGAGGAGAGCTAGGCCGAGGAGCGTTGAGCCTTCATTGTAGCTGTGCCTCAGCCCGTCTCAGGCCAGAGCCTATCTCCGCGACGTAATATTCAGCCTGCTCTACGGTTTCTTCTACGGCTCTCCCAAGGCCAAGCTCGTTCCAAACCCTGATTAGCGTCTCAGGCTTCACGCTTGTAGCTGGATGACGCGAGACGATTGAGCAGCAGTCCTTATACTCCCGCTGAGCAATCTCTAGAACTCCTATCTCCTCCGCTATCTGCTGTATCGCGAGCTTATCCATTCCTATGAGTGGGCGGAGCACTGGTCTTGAGACACCTGCCTGCGCCGCTACTAGGTTGGGCAGCGTCTGCGAGGCAACCTGGCCTAAGCTATCTCCCGTGGCTAGTGCTGGGTATCCCTTAAGCGCTGCTAAACGGTCGGCTACGTGTAGCATGTAGCGGCGGAAGAGGACGAGCTCAAGCCTAGGCGGTGCCTGCGTTATCATCTGGTAGAAGGGGAGAAATGAAGCCACTATCAGTCTGCAGCGTATTCCATATCTTGTGAGCGCTTCAACAAGCGCGGGTATCTTGGTTTCCATCACTTCCGACGAGTTTCTGTAAGCGTGGAGATGGAGGAAATCAACACGGCAGCCGCGCCGCATCATCATCCAAGAAGCAACGGCTGAGTCTGTCCCTCCAGAGAGTAGAGCCAGAACCCTGCCGCTCACACCTACTGGAAGACCGCCATACCCCTTAGCGCGCCGTAGATAGACGTATGCGCTCCTCCGCCCCACCTCAACGAATATCGTTAAGCTTGGATTGCTATAATCAAGCTTCCAGCCATAGTTATTCTTCACAGCCTCGGCAACCCACCGCCTAATGTCAAGCGAGGTGAATGGATGCTGTTTGTAGGAGCGTTTAGCCTCTACCGCGAATGTCTCAGGCTTGGGCGCTTCGCGGAGAGTTTCAAGGACTGTCTCCACTATTGTTTCTGGGATGGGCTCGCATCTTATGGCGTATCCAAAGACCGAGATTCCCAATACGTGCTTAAGACGGTTAAGAACGTCATCAACAGCATACTCTCCTAGGGGGGTTATGATTATGCGGCTCTCCTCCTTAACAACCCTAAAATCCCCGCCGAGTATGCGCTGCGTGTTCTCCACCAGCCTACGCTCAAAGGCTGGCCTATTCCTGCCCTTAAGCGCTATCTCGCCATAATGAGCTATGAATACACGCTCCACATCTAACCCACTCTATTAACAAGCCTTCCATAGAGGAAATGAGGCTTGGCCTCGGTTATCTCAACCTCAACCAGCCTGCCTAGCAGGTTCTCATCTGAACGCAGAACGATTGGCTTGTATGCGTAGTTTCTGCATATCCAAGTCCCATGCTTCATCCCCATCTCATCAACCAGCGCCTCGCCTGTCCAGCCAACCCACCGCTCATTACGCCGTAGAGCAACCTCGTCACAAACCTCGTTAAGCACGCGCGTCCTACGCGCCACTACGTCGGGTGGTAGTGGCCTGCTCCGCCACGCTGGGGTCCCAGGCCTTGGGAAGAAGCGAGACACATTAACCGAGTCAGGCTCTGACTTCCACACAATCTCCAAAGTCTCCTCAAAATCACGCTCATCCTCGGTAGGATACCCGACTATAATATCAGTCATCAACGTAAGCTCAGGTATAGAGCGCCTAAACCTCTCCACAATCTCCAGATAGAGCCCAGAGTCATGCCCACGGTTCATGCTCTTCAAAACCTTATCTGAGCCAGACTGAACGGGAAGATGTAAGAACTTGAAGATATGCTCCCCCTTGAACGAGCTTATGAGCTTGTCAAGTATAGGTCGCAGGTATATTGGGTTCATCATCCCAACGCGGACATAGAAGAAGCCATCAAGCCCGTTGATTGTCTCTAAAAGCTCTGGGAGGAGATTACGACCAGATTCTAAGCCGTAGGAGCCCATGTCCTGGCTCGTGAGCCAGACCTCGCGACACCCCTCCTCTATACTCTTCCTCGCCTCTTCAAGTATCATGCGTATAGGATAGCTTCCATACCCAGGCCGCGTTCGTGGAACTATACAGAAGCTGCACTTACTCCATCTACATCCCTCAGAGACGGGGACTATGGCCACAACAGGGTTTCTACGCACGCGTGGAAGGCCGAGCTTTACACCATTCCCGCCATGTCCATCCTGCGGCGACGCGCCCACAATTGACGCGAAGACGCTTGTTATTCGGGTAATCTCCTTTGGCGGGATTAGATAAGCATCTGGAGCGCTCCTAACGACTTTCCCAGGCTCACCGCTGGCCATGCAGCCAGCCACGATAAGAGGCTTACCATATCCTCTGAGCTTCCTAATACGAGCAACCATTCTATCAGAGGTAGGTCCCTTGACTGCGCAGGTAACAATCAGGTTGATGTCAGCTTTCTCTGGCGAATCTACTATCTCAGCACCCTTCCCGCGGAGGAGCCCTAAGGCTATCTCGCCATCCGCCATACTCGCGGCGCAGCCATAGAGCTCGGCGTAAACACGCGTGGGCATATGCGCTGAAGAAGGAAGACCTAGAGGCGTATTTAGGGATTCTTAACAATCTTAAGAGTAAGCTACCCCCCAGATGACTCTTCCAGAACTCGTTTTATCACCTCTTCGCTCACCCGCGTAAGCTTACTCAACTCACGCACCACGTCTTCCGAAGCCATACTCCGCATAAAACGCCTCCCAAGAATCCTCACCGTCTCCATCCTCTCCCAGGGATATATTATCCACGCATCAGTTGTCTCAACATAGAAGTCTGGTATATAGGATGTCCAGGGCTTTATATGGAGTGTCGCTGTCTTGACTGTTGAAGGGCTGCGCGGCGTTATTACATGCTCAATGGCGGTGGTCAGCGTATTACCGCTGTCGGAGACATCATCAACCAGTAGAACATTCTTTCCCCTCAGCTCACCGCGCACAAGGTCGTGGTAAATCCTAACCTCTGAACGCTCCATATCCCTATATGAGCGGCAGCCTATGGCGTAGACCTCCTGCATCCCGAACAAATCCGACAATAGGTTGGCCACGACTATCCCGCCGCGTAGAACACCAATAATCACATTAGGCTCATAACCACGTACAATAGCATTATACAGCCTATCCACCAGAGACTCAACATCACGCCAACTGAGAGCAAGGTATTTCTGGCCGTTTAACGCGAGCAGCGCCATACTTACTTACGTAATTCTCAGGATAAATGCTTTACTTTACTTTGCGTAATGTTTATTTTATTTGATTCTCCATATAATAGCTGAGCCAACTATGAATGATTCGGGAACTGCTTTTCTAAACCATGTCTTACGACAGCTTGATACGGCTGCCGAGATATTGAATCTTGACCCGGCGATTCATGAGGTTTTGAAAAAGCCCAAGCGCATTCTGATGGTCTCTGTGCCTGTGAAGATGGATGATAATACCGTGAGAGTCTTTATGGGTTATCGCGTCCAGCATAATAATGCGCGTGGCCCGTATAAGGGTGGCATCAGGTATCACCCCAACGTGAATATGGAAGAAGTAATCGCGCTCGCTATGCTGATGACCTGGAAATGCGCTGTTGTTGATTTGCCATACGGCGGGGCCAAGGGGGGTGTTGCATGCAATCCTAAGGAGATGTCAATACATGAGCTGGAACGCCTCACGCGTAGATATACTTCCATGATGTTTGAGGTCGTAGGCCCGTTGGTGGATATTCCAGCGCCTGACGTATATACTGACTCGCAGACGATGGCGTGGATAATGGATACCTATAGCCAGCTTAAGGGTTATCAGGTTCCTGAGTGTGTTACTGGTAAGCCTCTTAGTTTGTTGGGTAGCCATGGCCGGGCTGAGGCTACCTCGCGCGGCGTTGCGATAGCCACGCGCGAGCTTGCCAAGCTGCTTAACAAGCCGTTGAATGGTGCTAGGGTTGTTATACAGGGATTCGGCAACGTCGGCTCATATGCCGCGAGCATACTGCACGAGTGGGGCGCTAAGATAATTGCCGTAAGCGACTCGCGTGGCGGAATAGTTGATGAGAAGGGCCTCAATCCGCAGGCTTTAATGGAGCATAAGAAGAAGACAGGAACCGTAGTAGGCTTTGATGGAGCTAAGCAAATAACCAATGAGGAGCTGCTTGAGCTTCCCTGCGACTTCCTCATACCAGCGGCGCTTGAGAACCAGATAACCCCCGCAAACGCCGACAAGATAAACGCCGCAGCAATAGTAGAGGGCGCTAATGGTCCTACGACACCTGAGGCGGATAAAATACTTACAGAACGCAAAATAATAGTAGTGCCAGACATTCTAGCCAACGCGGGTGGCGTGACGGTAAGCTACCTTGAGTGGGTTCAGAACCTTAAGCGGGAGCAGTGGAGTCTTGAGGAGGTTAATGCCAAGCTAGAGCAGAAGATAGTTACGGCGTTTAATGATGTGGTTAGATACACGAAGCAGTATGAGTCTAACATGAGGACAGGCGCTATGCTGCTTGCTGTTAGTAGGGTTGCCGAGGCTGTGAAGCTACTGGGCATATGGCCGTAGCATGAGCTACCTAGAGGCCGCGAAGATAGTCATAGCCCTCGCCATGCTGGGCTATGGCGCGTATAGAGACCTTAAAGAACGCGAGGTAGCGGATAAGGTCTGGCTCATACCAGGCGCGGTAGGCGGTGCGATAAACGTCTATGAACGCATACAATTCCAGCCAGAGTCGCTCTTCATATACGCGGCGAGCATAGCTCTAACCGCGCTAGTGGCGCTGCCATTCTACTACCTCGGCCTCTACGGCGGCGCCGACGCTAAGGCGCTCATAGCCATAGCTGCGATAGACCCATTTGTACGCGGGGCAAATATCCTACATGGCTTCACGGGGATTACAGCCTTCACTAATGGGATGCTCCTATCAGCAATAATTCCGATAACCATGGCGATATACAATGTAAAGCGCATAGCTTCTGGCCAGCGTATCTTTGAAGGCTTTGATGGTGAGAGTAGGCTTAGGAAGATAGTTGCGTGCTTCATCGGGACGCGGCTTAGCAACTCTAGCCGTAGGCGCTTCTGGAGCCAGATAGAGAGGCGCGAAGACGGAAGGCGTAGGTTTGTCTTCAACCTCTCCATAGAAGGGTTTGACGAGGAGGTTAAGTATGACGACGCATGGGTTACTCCTGGGATACCTCTCTTGGTATTCCTAGCGGCGGGCTATATTACCACCATAGTCTATGGAAACCTGCTATGGCCTCTTGTTCTCCTCCTCACTACGCTGCTGTCTGCATAAACGCGCTGATTAGCGCATACTCCAAGAGAGCCGCCGCGACCAGTAAAACCGCTACAACAGCTATTACAATTGGTATACTACGCAGCTCACTACGTAACCGCCGTTTTAACGCTTGCCGTATTATGAGCACTCCCTCAGAGACAGCGAAGCCGTAGGCCAAGAACTCCAGAATTCCATAGACTGTTATGAACGGTATTATGAGGAGCAGCGCAGGATGTGTCTGCATGGTCGTGGCTATGGCTGCGAAGACGAGGCCTGTGCTATACATGGCGAAGGCTGCTATGACGAGGCCTAGGACTGGAATCATCATAAGCAGGGCTATGGGCAGGTTGTTCAAGACTATACGTTCTGGAGATAGGTCTGGGCCTATTATCGCCTCTGCTGCTTTCATTATGCTCTCCGCCTCTTCTGGTGATATTTCCGTGAATGAGCTTGCCGCGAGTATTGCTATCATAACTAGGGACGCGATGAAGGCGTAGAACAGCCTCTGCCGCCATGAGTATTCTTCCCTGTATGACGGTTGATACATCACATCCTCACTTCGCGAACGAGGAGAGAGCGTACTGGCGTAGCCTCTCGTTTAGCTGTAGTGCCTTCCTAACTTCTGGAAGGAGATGGAGCGTAAGTGGGTCGGCGCCGCGTAGTGCTGCGAGGCTTATGCTGATAAAATCTATCAAGGCTACCAGTTTCATAATCTCAGCAACATGGCTCTTCGCTTCTGTCCTAAGCTCTTTAACGGTATAGCCGCGAGACAGAAGCGTTTCGGTCATCCACTTCACCATACTCGTGATTATAGGAGGCTCGTACCCGCTTCTCAAGAATATATGCGCCGTCTCGGTCTTCATTAGCCACCCCTCAACCTCGTTATGACAAGCCTCTGGAAGCTGCGCGAGAAAAGCCTGAGACTTAGCATTCTCGTTCAACTGCGCCTTTAGTCTATAGGCTGTTGAGAATAGATGAGTATGGCCGTAGATTACGGCTATCTTGTTATTGATGGATTTTGCATACTCATATGCTTCTCCTTCATTGACTTTTTTAAATTGTTCAATATACTCGCGAAGCTCCTCTATCGCGTCTCTCATTATTTTAGCTTCTGTACGTGTTTGGGTAATGTGTGTTAATAGTCCATATGCCGCTGACACCATTTCTGGCGCCGCGTAGCGCGGCTGTAGTCCGCTACTCACTGTGGCTAGCGGTATTCCTTTCTTCTCAGCCAACTTGGCTAGGTCGCCTCCAGAAGTTATCGCCGCAAGCTTACAGCCCGCCTCATGAGCCTGCGCAAAGGCTGTAAGCGTCTCCGTTGTCCCGCCAGAGTAGCTTACAGCTATAACCAAATCATCTTTACGCGGCTTGATGGGGATGCTATAGTCCTTGAATATATGCACGGGTATCGTGTAAGGGGCTGCAAGCATGTCTCTTATTATATCACCCACTATGCCAGAGCCGCCCATTCCTAGGAATATTAGACGCTCAATCTCTTCTCCTTCTAGGCCTTTACCTGCGTTTATTCCTGTTTCAAGACCTTTGCTGTATAGTTTTGCGGAGCTGCGGACAAGCTCCCAGGCCGCGTGAATTCTGTCGTTCACGTCATTTCCCATGCCGTTGGGGTTGGTCTCCCTCATTAGTCTTACCCCCATATGAGAGCCTCTCCAGCAGGAAGCTTTCTGCTTCACTAATCAGCTGCTCAGCCCGCTTATCGTCGCCACTTACCCCAACGATAAAGTCCAGGTCTATGACCGACTCGCCACCTTCAAAGCCGCGTGGATTACTCTTAATATACACGCCCCTGAATCTCTTCATTGCCTCGTCTATCAGCGGTGATAGAGAGGACTCCAAAACTCCGCGAACCGTTATTCTTTTGGTGATGAACTTCCTGCCGCGCGACTCTGTTAAGAGGAGTGGGTATAGCTCGTTGTTGAAGATGTCTTGAAGCTCTGAGGGCACGCCTGGTAGGCAGACTATCTTGACACCCGCTTTACGGAGAAGCACGCCTGGTGCTGTTCCCACGTTATTCCTGAGCGGCCGCGCTCCCTGCGGTATTGTCGCCATCTTTATCCTAGCACTAGTAAGCTCCACACGCTCAATAAGGCCCTTCTCCACCATCCGTTCATAATGCTCGCGGATAAGCTCCAGAGCCTCATCGCTTACTTTGAGCTTTTTACCAACAGCCTTAGCTACCCCCTCAAGGGTTTTATCATCATGAGTAGGCCCAAGGCCGCCGCTGATAATCAACCACCGCGGCTTTCTGCGTATAGCCTCGCGGATGGAGGCAGAGATATCCGTTATATCATCCCTAACTATCACAGCACGCTTGACTATGAAGCCGAGAGCGCTAAGCCTTCCACAGAGCCATTGAAGATTAGTATTCAGGGTACGGCCATCAAGCAGTTCATTACCAACGTTGATGATTTCAACCGTAAGCCTTCTTGAGGGCATCCTTAACATTTTCTAGCGTGGTTGAGCTTATTTATTGATGACGCCGTAAGCAGTTATAGATTGTGAGCCGCATATCTTGTCTGCATGTTTTTAAGTCTTACGGCCTTTTCTCCCAACGTAATTCCATAGACTTTAAACCCGTATGATTCACGTTTTTTAGTCCTGAAATAGTTGATAATTGCTGTTGTGTGTGGGTTGTGTAGATGTCGCGGCGGCCTGATACCCCAGCTAGGAGTGATAGTGAGCTAGCCAGCTGGCTCAAACAATCACTTGAGAAACTGAACCAGCTAAAGCCTGAAGAAGTGGCCAAGAAATGTGGAGTTGTTTTTCTAAATCCACGCGAGAAGAAAGGTGGTGGCCGTTTCATAGTTAATTTACTTAACAAGACATTCACGGTAGAGTTAGCAAGCAGGGAGGTTGTGGATTTAATCACGGGAAAACAGGTTCAGGATAAGCTTGCCTATGTAATAGCCGAGTACCTAGCAACGGGTGATGGGACGCCCCTGTCGGATTCATGGGTTCCCATGAGCAAGACCATAACCGCGCAGGAGCTTTCCACATATTTCCAAAAGGCCGTCATACGTCCCATGACTAGGCTATTCGGCCACGACTCAGAACTCTTTGAAGCGTCTGCTCGTGCGCTAGGCGGAAAACGGGAACGCTTAGGTGGCCGTAGCTTCTCCTTCCTCTTCCTCCCAAAGGTTAAGCTGCTCTTCCAAGTCTGGGCTGTTGATAAACGAGACCTCACACCACCAGCAATCAACGTATCACACAGCTCCAACGCAACAAGATACCTCAAGCCTCTTCCACTAACCTACGCTTGTGAGATTATGGTTGATTGGCTGGAGAGGGAGGCCAAGAAACAGTCAAAGGGCAGGGCAAGCTCCTAGCGTTGCCACTCTGGGTCTGGAACGCCTGCTCTATGGTTTATGACACGCGCTACCGCGAAGAGTAGCGTTGAGAGTCGGTTAAGGTAGGCTATTATCGTCTGGCTCACATCCTCAACCTCTGAGAGGGCCACGACCTCGCGTTCGGCTCTCCTAGCTATTGTCCTAGCTAGATGCGCTAGTGCTGCTGCTTTAGTCCCGCCAGCGAATATGAACCTCTGGATTGGTGGGAGCTCAGACTCTAAGCGCGTAACCTCGCTATCAAGCCAATCTACAAGCTCGCGCCCCACCTCTGGAAGCCCCTTGACAGGCCGCGCAACAGAGAGGTTGGCACCAATCATGAAGAGATGCTCTTGGACGCGTGTGAGCGTTTCTTGGATGTCTTGATGCTCCACGAATGTCTTTACGACTCCAATGGCTGCGGAGAGCTCGTCCACCGCGCCGTATGCTGCTACTCTGGGGTGGCTCTTCTTTACTCTGCCGCCTCCCATGAGGTCTGTTTCTCCACTATCGCCCCGTCCATAACGGTATCCCAACACCTAGCCACCCTCCAGAATGCTCTTCAAAAACGGTATGGCGTGAGCAACTCTCAGGCGTGAGAGTTCGCGAAGCTGGAGCATACATATAGTACTCTCAGTTACTATAATGTCTGCTTCTGTTGCTTCAAGTGATTGTACGACTTTCTCACCTATTGAGCGGCTCAGCTCATAGCCTACATACCCGCTTCTCATGCCCCATGTTCCAGCCATGCCGCAGCAGCCCTCATCAACAAAGCTAACCTCAATACCCAGCATGGATAAGAGCCTAGCCATAGCTGGCTGCGCGCCGCGCTCCCTAGCGTGGCAAGGCCAGTGATACGCCACATGTATATCCTTGTCAATACTAGTGCTAGCATTGCGTAGTAGTAAGGCTAGGTATTCTGGGAATCCATAAGTACGGGCAGCAAGCTCTCCTGCACTTTCATCATCTACGAGACGTGGGTATGCTTCTCTAATGCAGTAAGCGGCGGTGGGCTCTAGACAGACAACATCACACCCAGCCCTAACATGCTCCAATAGGTAGCTGATGTTCTTCCTAGCTATCTCCCTAGCCTGCTTCAGGTAGCCATACTGTATGAGGGGCATACCACTGCTCAACTGTTGTGGAACAACCAGTCCGACACCAAATCTTTTGAGAATATCTACAGCATCAAGCCCAATCTCAGGAAACATATACATAATCATAGCATCAGTAAATAGAGCAGCGCGCTTCTCCATTTTCTCTCCAGCCGCTTCTCTTACAAGCTTCCTAAAGCTCTTAGAAGCTATGCGCGGAAGTGGTCTTCGCCTATCTATCCCCGCGAGCCGCTCAAGCAACTTCCTACCCAGCCCGCTCTGCATGAAGAGATTAGCAACGCGCGGCATGTAGGAGCCTAGCTTGATGAGCGTGTCATAGTTGCGGAGGAGCCATGGAGCAGCCTCACCATACAGCCCATTCCCCCTCTCCTTAATGCTTGAGATTAGGAACGGAATATCTATCTCCACTGGACACTCAAGCTTACACAAGCCACAGCTTACGCAAAGGCTAGAGAAAGAATACGCGGCCTCCTCGCCGTGTGTTATCGCAGTCCATGGAAGCCCTATGGGGCCAGTGTATATATGGCCAAACACATGGCCGCCTACCGTCCTATAGGTTGGGCAGACGTTGAAGCAAGCGGCACACCTAATACACTCAAGCGCTTCAGATAGCGTCCCATCACTGAGAGCCGCGAGCCGTCCATTATCAACCAAGACAATATGAAACTCATCCCACCGCCCAGCATTCCCAGGCCCAAGCCCAATAACCGTGACATAGCTAGATATCCTCTGCCCAGTGGCGCTTGGTATTAAGATGCTCAGCGTCTGCAAAGCCTCGGCTAGATTTGAGACGACCTTTTCTACACCAGCTATGCAGATATACACGCGTGGGATTGATGTTACGAAACGCTCATTCCCCTCGTTGGTTACTACGAATATCGCTCCCTCTTCTGCTGCTATTACGTTTGCTCCCGTTATCCCAATGTCTGCGCTGAGGAACTTACTGCGTAGCTCGCTCCTCACGTGCTGGGTTATTGCCTCTGCCTCGGGCTTTAGCCCTGCTGCGAATATCTCGGCAACACTCGC
>WAQC01000133.1 GCA_015520425.1 Candidatus Pelearchaeum sp.
CTTTGTTCAAACAGCTCCAGACTGATAACGCCTATGCAACTCGTCATCATAGTGGTGGTACTTTAGTATGATTGGGCACCACTCCTTCTCGGGGCAGTAGCCCAGCATCTTACACTTCTCGCCCATGACGCCAGCGAGTCGCTGGTCGTATCGCTCTATCTCGCGCCACACCTTGTATGCTATCCCCCTCTCCTCCCACTGCGTCGTGCTACATGTTCTAGTGCCGATGAAGCCCTGCGGGTAGAGTAGATTATACCCATTATACATCCTAACCACGTATATCCTGAGAGCCTGCGGCAGGATGTAGCACGCCGAGGAGGGGCGAACCCCCTCTCTAATCATCTTACTATACACGCGCAGCGCGTTCTCCGAAGTCTTGAGAAAGAGTCTAGCCAGGTTGTCATCTTTCTTCACGGAGGGAGGTATAACAATATTCCTCTCAGGCTCGCGTAGAGCTCTCTCCGCCGCAGTATGGATGGACTCAACCGCTGTGGGGACTGTCCTGTGCCTAATCGCCTGATGATAAGCCACCAGCGACATCGGCTCTAGGGTTATCGCTTGTATGAGTGGGTTTAGAGAGTCAGCCTCCTCCTTATCCTCAGCCATGAAAACATCCTTTATTGACGCCACATCACCCACGAGATTGGTTACTCCAAGAACGACAGCCTCATCAGGCTCTCCCAGCTCCCTAACCAGCCTCTCCAACAGTTTATCACCCTTCTTGAACGGATTTGGATAAGGGTATGTGGCGAGCCTATTCCTGAAGAATAGACGAGCCTCAAGAATTGCGGGTGAGACTTCCGAGAGTATCCTAAGAAGCTCCGAAACAAACACTCTAAGCTCCCAAGGTGTGTATGGCTCATGGCCATGCCGCTCCGCGTATTGGATTAGCCCAACATAATTCTCAAAGCTGATGCTGGCGAAGAGCGAGGTTTTAACACCAAGCGGGAGAACATAACGCGCATCCTCCAGCTCTATACCGCTCTCAATAAGCTTGTCATACACATCAAGCATCGCGCCAAATGTATCTCGGTACGTCCCATCATGAGCACCTAGGTCGGGTGGGGTTATCAAGTAGCTTGTATCAATTCGCTTACGCCTCTGCGACTCCTGTAAATAAGAGCCGAAGGGCGGGCTCACAAGCATAAGCGAGAGAACCCTACTACACTCAGTTATCTCAAGCTGGATATTGAGGGACGTGGTTATTGACGCGTGCCCCCGCCTGGTGGATTCGCGGTGAACCCTAGTCATTAGCTTGCGAATATCCTTACCACTTGCGAGGAGGTCGCGTAGCTTCTGCTCAAATGTAACGCCCTCAAACGTCCCTATGCCCTCAAGGGCTATGAAGATGTCAGGCCCCACGTTAAACTCCTCATCGTCCAGCTTAACGCTTGCCTTTGGGCCGTAGTTATGCAACTTTACCCGTACCATCCTCCACCACTTCTGGGCTTCTCGCATCTTTAGGCGTGTTGTACCATTCTAGCTGCTCTCCATTTCTTGTATTATGGCTAGGTGTAGGAATGGGAGAACTATAGTCGCGTCTGCTTTCACGAATGTATGCTGTGCGCGGGGGGCTATCTTCCTCCAGGATACCGCCTCCCGCGGCCTAGCGCCGCTCAGGCTTCCATCATACTCGTCTGCTGTGGTTATGTATATGGCGTAATCCAGCCCATCGCCAGCAAACTGGCTCCACCAGATAACGTGGTGCTTGGAAATGCCGCCACCAACTATTAATGCCCCAGTCCTCTTAGCTTCCCACATCCTATCACTCAAAAGCCCCTCATCGCGCATTAAGTCTATCCTCAACCTACGCCTCTGGGAGTGGAGCCAGAGCTGATACCCAACAGCCCCATCCACAATCCCAGGAACCACGACGGGAATCCTATTCCTACTACACCAGTAGAGGAATGAATCCTCATTACCTATGAACTCGCCCAGCCGCCATGAAAGCTCGTAGGTAGAGAGAACGGTATCTGGGCTAAGCCTCTCCACGAATTCGGAGAACTTCTGCTCAATAATCTCCCCATAGTTGGAAGACCTTATGAAAACATTACCAAGCCTATGATAGTCATGTTCCCTAAGCTCCGTATCATCTGCGTCAAAGCTCCCCCTCTCATAGCTCCCAAACGACCTAGCCAAGTCATGGTCAAGAGCACCGCATGTAGTTACAACGATGTCAAACATCCTACGGCGCACCATATCTGTCAAAACACCGCGAAGACCCGTAGCCATCAAATTGCCCGTGAATGACAATATCCTAGTACAATCAGGGTCGCGTAGCATCCTGACCATTATCTCGTATGCCTCAGCCATATGCGCAGCCATAAAACCGCCTGAAACGCGCAGCATGCGCATGACATCCCTGACAGAGTGGCCGCGCTCCAGCTTAATGTCCAGCACCCTGCCGAAGTCCTGAGTCATAGCCACCGAGCAGAGAGCCCGAACTAAACATTAAAGGGTTTGGCTCTCACTTAATTAGAACGCTTATATACGCGGCGCTGGCTACGCTGCTTCGGTGCCAGTATATGGTTCAGCAGAAGCTGGAGCTTGGCCGGTATGCGAATCTCATAGCTTCTGAGTGGGTAAGCCCATCTACAGGGAAGTACTACACGCGCGAGAACCCTGCTACGCTTGAGCCTTTGGCTGAACTCCCCAGCTCGGGGAGGGATGATGTGA
>WAQC01000134.1 GCA_015520425.1 Candidatus Pelearchaeum sp.
ATCCCCAGGAGTGAAGCTTCCCTCTCTATCTCTCTCCAATCTTTGAATATTCTCCCGCCAGTTGTAACATTTCTCCAGGGGAGGTTTATCGCTCTAGGTATCCGCTCGCGCCTGAAGTCCAGCTCGTCGCGTGTGTCAATAATCTTGCACTCTTCTTCGCGTAGCGCTTTTAGTATTTCTTCTTTTGTAATTACTTGTTCGTAGGAGACCTCTTTGGGGTATCTTTTCTTTTTTGGTGTTGGTTGCTCGTTGGTTGTTGGGTATCCTTCTTCGCGGTATGCTTGGAATGGCCTGTCTAGGAGAGCGAGACGTTTATGTCCTAAGAGTTCAAGGGTGTAGATTAGCCTGCAGGCGTATCTTCCGTAATAGTCGTCATATGCTACCACGTAGGTTTCCCTATCTATTCCGCGCTTGGATAGCTCCTCTACCAGGTGATTTACGTCGGGAAGTTGTAAAGCCAAGCCCTGCATTCGTACATAGCTTGTGAAGGGTATAGAAAGAGCCCCTGGTAGGTGATGCGCCTTATACTCAATAAAGCGCCTGACATCAACTAGGGCCACGTCATCCCGTCCAGCATTATCCATACACCATTCGGGGGAGACAACATCTGGAACAACGCGCTTAGGGGGGCTCATGCCTCTCGCGTAGTGTTTTATCTTTTATGTATAGTATTTTGGCCTCCAGTTTTCTGGCTATACCTGTTGTATGTGTCGCTATGATTACTGAACTTCCTCTACGGGTTATTTGTTGTATTGTTTGTAGTAGTTTTCTTCTGCTCTTGTAGTCCAGTGGTGCTGTTGGCTCGTCTAGGAGGAGGTATTTGGGGTTTATGGCTATTGCGCGGGCTATAGCTACTTTTTGGAGCTGGCCTGCTGAGAGCTCGCTCGCGGTAGTTTCTGCCAGCTCTTTTAGCTCCATAATCTCTAGAGCCTCGCTCACCCTGCTGGAGATTTCATCCCTACTTAGCCCACGTAGTTTTAGGCCGTAGGCAACGTTATCCCAAACAGTTCCGCGAAGAGCTGTCGGCTTCTCATGGACATAAACAACCCTACGCCTTACCTCCAGCGAGACATCATCTTCAGACGACCACGGGTTAATGTCATCAATCAAAACCTCACCCTTTGATGGCTTTATTATAGCGCTGGCCAGTTTGAGAAGCGTTGTCTTCCCAGAGCCGTTGGGGCCTATTATACAGGTGAGCTTCTGGTTGAATGTGTAGTTCAAATTTTCTAGGACTTCACTTTTTCCATAGGAGAGCGAGACGTTTCGTAGTTCTATCATAGTATTTTGCTCACCAGGCGTGTTGTTATCGCGATTAGCATGGTTAGGGTTAGGAGCGCTCCTCCCATAGTGAGGGCGAGGGAGAAATCGCCGCGTGAAACCTCTAGGGCTATTGCCGTTGTCATTACCCGTGTGAATCCCTTTATGTTCCCTCCGAGCATCAGGGCTACGCCCAGCTCGCCTATTGCCCTATTGAATGCTATCAACATTACAGTTATGAGCTGCGCCGCGCCTTCCTTTACAGCAGTCGCCGCAGCCTGCCAGCGCGTAGCGCCTAGTGATAATGCTGTCTCCCACACTTCGCGCCGCTTCTCAAAGAGAAGCGAGACGGTTAAGGAGATTATGTAGGGGGTTATGAGGAGTGATTGTCCTATTGTTATAGCTATTGGTGTGTATAGTATTCCAAGGGAGCCAAGCGGTCCTGAGCGGGAGAGGACGAGATAGAGTATCAATCCTAGGATTACCGTGGGCATGGAGGTTAGCGCGTTTGATACGTCTATGAGGACACGGCTTGCGCGTGAGTCGCTCATAACAAGCTTCATGGCGGTTGGAATACTCCACACCGACGCCAGAGCCGTAGCACTACCCGAAATCATCAACGACCTAACTATTATCGCCACAACCTCATCAAACGTCATAGCTCTAACAACCTAAACCTCTTTCAACAACTCCCAGCGCTGTCGCAGCTCTTCAATAGTGTCTTGCCCAATAGGCCTGAACATGGGGAGGAATTCCCTTATTATTTCCTGTCCCTCCTCCGAGGTTATGAACTCCATGAAGAGCCTTGCCAATTCGTTATTTTTATTTTGGTTTACTATGTATGCGCTGTATATGTTTAGTAGAATGTCGCCCTCGGCTACGAGTGGTTGTAGTTCTTTGAGTTCTTTTTCTAGCTTAAGCCATGTTCCCACATCTGTTAGCGTGTATGCTCGTCTTTCGTTGGCTACTCTCAGCGTCTCAGCCATGCCTGAGCCAGTCTCAAGATACCATGACTTTCCATCTGGCTCAAGCCCAGCAAGCCTCCATAAGGTCATCTCCCTAACATGGGTGCCGCTCTCATCTCCACGCGATACGAAAAAAGCATAGCCCAACTCTCCCGCGCGGTATATCTCCCTAACCGCCGCTACTGGGTCTTTACCAGCGATGTGCGCAGGGTCTTCTGATGGGCCGACTATCATGAAGTAGTTGTAGGCGAAGATGACACCCTCACCGAGTACGCCTTTCGCTATGTATTCTGCTTCAAGCGCGGGAGCGTGGACCAAGACTAGGTCTGCGTCTCCCATTTCTGCCCGCCTTAACGCCTCTCCTGTTCCAACAGCTATGAACTGGACCACGGCCCCTGGATGGCTCTTCCTAAACGCCTCGCCGAGGGCATCCAATAAACCAGTCGCATAGAGGCTCGTCGTCGTGGCTACGCGGAGGACCTGGCCCCCTTGAGTTAGGTATTGCTGGTATATCACTGCTCCAACCGCTATTAGAGCTAGTAGGGTTAGCGTGATGAAGAGACGATGGGGTTGTGTCATTCTTGTTGTATTATGCGAGTCTTAATTATATTATTTGTTTTGTAATTATATAATTATGGCCCAACCCAACTAGGACGCCTACCAACGCCCTCCTCCCACAGCTTCAAAGCCCACGCAGGCACCTTGGGGCGCTTCACAACATCATAGTAGTCGTATGGCTTTAGGTCTAGAACTGGTGTCCCAACATAAGCGTCAAGCCCGCGTACGGTAATTATATTTCCCTTAAGTTCAATGAGCTCGCATACTGATAGGCCTATTGGGTTTGGCCTATTCCTGCCCCTGAAGGCGAGCAGGCCAACTTCTGGCAGGTCTCCGCGGCCACGTGGTCTAGTAATGAGACGCGAGGAATCGTATTCTGCTAGATGCATCCAGTAGATTACGAATATGTGTGAATATTCCTCCAGCCCCTTGAGAGCGGGGGCGAGTTGCTGGTCTATCTCTATGACCGACTCCTCACTCCACCTATTCCAAGAGGAGTTCTTATCTTGTGGAAGCCCTTTAACAACGCGCCCAATAGGGGTTAGCGTAATCTTCACGCATAGTTAATGAAGTTCTCGCAATATTAAATTGAGCTGTCGGGATAGATTATTCTCCCCGTCTCTGCCAAGGGCCTATATCCCTGTAATCGTCCCGCGAGTGTTGTTGCGAATTCTTTTGAGGATAGCGTATCTATGAAGAGTTTCACATGGGGTTTCTTGAGCCTCTCGCGATGGATGACGAAGTCAAAGATTTCCTCGGTTAGCGGTATGAAGTCCAGACCATACTGTCGCGCTGCCACCTCTATAGCTACCCCTACATCAGCCCTTCCCTGAGCTACTGCGGCAGCAACGGCTGTGTGAGATTTTGCCTCGTAGTAATAGCCCTTCACATGTTCTGCTGCGTTTACATCTCTGCCCAAAAGCTCGCGGAGCTTTATGTCTATGTATGTTCTCACGCCAGAGCCTCTAACCCTATTAACGAACATAATATCTCCACGCAGTAGGTCTTGGAAGCTTTGTATCTGTTTGGGATTTCCTCTCTTGACGAGGAA
>WAQC01000135.1 GCA_015520425.1 Candidatus Pelearchaeum sp.
ATAGAGCGCTCTTCATACTCCCAGCCTACCTAAACGAGGCCCTAGAGCAGCGCGGCCGTATAGTGACGGATGACAGCCCCGTGTTCATACCGATATAGCTTCTTTTTCACTTTCGGGCTACCCTCTCTCGGTTTATCACCAAGCCCTATGCCTGAAGGGCTGGGTATGGCGCGGTATCGCTGGTGGTCTGCTGAGGTTCCAGAGGGCGTTAAGAAGCCGTGTAGGACGCTGCTTCACAGGTTCGCCGAGGCTGGGAGCAGCGAGTATTATGGCTTCACGTTCAACCCGTATAAAGGATGCGCTCATAGGTGCGTCTATTGCTACGCAACCTACGAATGGACGCCAGAGTTCTATGACAAGGTTATTGTGAAGAGCAACGCTCCAGACGTTCTCTCTGCGGACTTGGCGCGCTTCGGCAGGAGAGCCGTTGAGGAGGTCTTCATAGCCTCGGCTACAGACTGCTACCAGCCGCTGGAGGGGAGGTATGGAATCACGCGGCGCTGCGTTGAAGTTCTCCAACGCCTCGGCATACCCTACACGATAATCACCAAATCCAGCACGATAATCCGCGACCTGGAGCTACACGCGCGCTACAGTGAGAAATGCACGATAGTCTGGTCCTTGACCACGATTGACGCTAGGGTTAAGCGGATGATAGAGCCCAACACACCGCATCCAGAGAGCATCCTATATGCTATGCGCCTCTTCAGCCGCAGAGGCGTTAGGGTAGGCGTGAATATTGACCCGATAATCCCAGGCGTTACCGACGAGCCTGAAATGCTTGAGCAGCTAGTTGAGGCGGTAGCTGGCGCGGGCGCAGACTATGTTTCCGCTGGTGTTCTGAAGCTCCGCGACGATATCTGGGCTAGGCTCAGGGGCTTGCTGGAGTCTAACGGGATGCTTGAAGCAATTGCGAGGATTAGGCGGCTATACTTCACCAAGCCCATTAGGCAGGCATACTACTACCTGCCAGACCAGGAATATACCAGGGCTGTCCTGCATTTTGTTGAGCGGCTCGTGAGGGCGCGGGGCATGCTCTACGGCTTCCCAGACATGGAGGAGCCCCAGCCATGCTACACGAGAGCCAGCGAGCTGTACGGCGAGACCAACGCCAAGAAGCCAGCACAGGCTATGCTGACCGTTTTCTACTAGCTAGGAGAATAGACTGGATATATGGAGTATTCTATGGTGATGGAGCGGCCTCTCTAGTCAATCTACCGCCATAAACTCGTGCAGTGATTGGCGGAGCTCGGAAATTAGGGAGTCATTCTATATATTTTGGCTAGTCGCTGGTGTTGCGAGCCTTATGTTACCCTATGCGGCGTGGCTTTCGTGGGTTATACCGCTGGTTGGAAGCCTTTTCGTACCTCTCTTCTTCAGGCTTGGTAAGAAGGTTGGTGAGTGGTATTCTGTCGCTGTTGTGTCGGTTGCGGCTGTTTTCAGCATCTCCATGATACCCGACGCCTGGGGCGGGGCTGCGCAGGTTATCCGCGTACCCTGGCTCCCGCTGGGCGGCGACGCGTGGGTTGAGGCCAGCATCCTGATAGACCCCCTCTCGGTCATGATGGCCAGCATAGCCACAGGCGTGGGCGCGCTCATAATACTCTACTCAGTCGGCTACATGGCCCACGAAGAAGGACTGCCACGCTACTACTTCTTCATGCTCTTCTTCATAGGCGGGATGACAGGCCTGGTCATGGCCGAAAACTTCCTACAGCTGTATATCTTCTGGGAGATTGTAGGGCTCTGCTCATACGGTCTCATCAGCTTCTACTACAGGAGGAAAGAAGCAACCCACGCGGGTATCAAGGCATTCGTAACCACCCGCGTTGGAGACGCTGCCATGCTTATTGGTATTCTTCTCCTCTTCACGACTCTTGGGACGTTCAACTATTTTGAGGTTGGTGAGCGTCTTCGCGAGGCTTTAACGGCTGGGAACATAGGTGTTGGGTTTGTTCTCTTAAGCATGCTGCTCATCTTCGGCGGTGCTGTGGGTAAGTCTGCGCAGTTCCCGCTACACGTCTGGCTCCCCGACGCGATGGAGGGCCCAACACCAGTTAGCGCGTTAATCCACGCCGCCACGATGGTGAAGGCAGGCGTCTATCTAGTTGCGCGTCTCATACTCACCGTAATCCCGTTTGAGGCCTTCAGCCCAGCTATGCTGGCTGAGTGGTATGCGACGATAGCGCTGATAGGCGGGTTCACGGCCTTCATGGCAGCTACAATGGGGCTGGTCTCCAACGACATCAAGCGCGTCATAGCGTATTCAACGATTAGCCAGCTCGCCCTGATGTTCGCGGCTCTCGGCATGGCTAGTGAGGTGGGCTGGTTCGGCGGCATATTCCACCTGCTGAGCCACTCAATCTTCAAGGCGCTTCTCTTCCTCGCGGCGGGAGCCGTGATACACGCGGTACATACCAACAACCTGGACGAGATGGGCGGGCTTAGGCGCTACATGCCCATAACCTTCTGGACATCCCTCATAGGCGTTCTAGCCCTGTCGGGGGTGCCGCCCCTAAGCGGCTTCTGGAGCAAGGATATCCTGATAGAGTCTGCGCTGGAGGCTGGGAACATCCCCGTCTACCTCCTGATGGTAGGCGCCTCAATACTCACGTTCATCTACAGCCTACGCTGGCTGTATAAGGTCTTCCTAGCCCCGCCCAGCCCGCATATAGCTGAGCACGGCGCGCATGAAGCACCCAAGGTGATGACCATCCCGCTCATAATACTCGCAGGCCTCACGCTGGTTGTTGGCTTCTTTGAGCCCCTCCTAGGAGACTACACGGGAATACACGTGGCTGGGCCTAGCATGCTCACTTACCTCTCCTCGGCTGCCATACTCCTAGTGGGCGGTGGTGTTGGCTATCTCTTCTACATAGGCGGCATGGTGAGGCCTGAGCAGGTTAGGGCTACGCCGATAGGCGGCGCTCTTCACAAGCTACTGGTGAACCGCTACTACATAGACGACATATACTACAAGGTCTTTGTTGATGGGTTTGACAGGCTCTCAAGCATTTTGCTCCGCTTCGTTGAGCTCCGCGTGATAGACGGGTTTAACTACGCAATCTCAAAAGCCACCGCAGCAGCTGTGCAGGTCTTCCGAAACATACAGACAGGCGAGAGCAACATCAACCTCAGCGGCTTCATCATAGGCATAGCGATACTGCTTCTACTCTTCATAAGCCTCATACTAGGGTGATGATGTATGGCCTTGGTAGGAGAGCAGCTTGAGATACCGCTCCTCAGTGTGGCGGTTCTCTTACCGCTGGCGCTGACGCCGCTGACCTTCCTCATAGGCCGTAAAGCCTCGTGGCGCGCGGCCTCGGTGTTCAGCCACGCAGTCTTCGCCATACCGCTGGGCATAATGCTCTGGTTCCTCCCCAGCATGGTGGAGGGAGCGGTCTTCTACGAGTCATACGACTGGGTTCCCTTCTACGGGCTGAAGTTCAGCCTAGTGCTGGACAGCCTCAGCTACCCCTTTGCTCTCCTCGTTAGCTTAATGGGCATACTCACCGCGGTCTACTCCCACAAATACATGGAGCGCGAGCACAGCCTTGACGCCTACATGGCGTTGAACCAGCTCTTCATGGCTGGTATGCTCGGAGTCGTCCTAGTCTCCAACCTCTTCCTCTTCTACATCTTCTGGGAGCTCATGCTCATCCCCTCATACGCGCTGATAGCGTACTGGGGAACGGGAAACACCAGGCTGGTGAGCTTCAAGTACTTCGTCTTCACCCACGCTGGCGCTCTCTCGCTACTAATCGGCATAGCGTGGCTCGCAGCCCTCTTCGGAAACCTAGACATGTTTGAGCTCGCTGACATGGCTGCGGGCGCTGGTGCCGAGCTAAGGCCAGTGCTAACCACGATAGCGATACTCATCTTCATAGGCGTTGGGATTAAGATGGCTGTCTTCCCGTTCCATAGCTGGCTGCCCGACGCGTATGCGGAGGCTCCCACACCTGTTAGCGTGATGCTGAGCGCGGCGATGACGAAGAGCGGCGTCTACGCCTTCGCGCGGCTCATAACTGGAATACTGCCATTCACCCTACAGGACATAGGCTGGGCGATAGCATTCCTAGCTGTAATCAACATGGTTTGGGGCGGCATGATGAGCATGGTCCAGAACGATGTGAAGCGCTTGCTGGCGTACAGTAGTATAAGCCAGATGGGGTATATAGTCTTCGGCCTAGCTACTGCAACTGCGATAGGCTTGCAGGGCGGTATATTCCAGACGCTGAATCACGGGTTTGCCAAGGCTCTGCTCTTCATGGCTGCTGGCACACTCATATACCGCCTAGGCGAGCGCGACATAACAAAGCTCGGCGGCCTGGCTTCACGTATGCCAGTCACGGCGATTGCCATAGTCCTAGGCGGCCTCTCGGTTGCTGGAACACCCCCGCTGGGCACGTTCATAAGCGAGTGGATGATATTCTCAGGCGGCCTGGAAACTGGATGGACGCTCTCGGTAGCTGTGGCTGTGTTCGCGACAGCGATAACGGTGGGCTACTACCTAAGGCTCGTGAGAGCCCTCTTCTTCGGTGAGAAGCGGCCAGAAGCCAGCGAGGCGCCGTCCATGCTCCTCGCCCCAATGGCTGTGCTGATGTTCCTAGTAGTCATACTAGGGTTCCTAAACGCCCCGTTGCTGGGGATAATTGCGCGCGCATCAATAATCCTACTACCACCATCTTAAACTTCAGCAAAAACAGAAACCTCCCCATCGGATATTGCGTAGATTATGAAGGGCTCTGTCTTCACTCCTCCCATGCCTGGTGAGCCAGCTGGCATCCCAGGCAGGGCTATTCCATCAATATCAGGCTTCTCCTCAAGTAGCTTATACACGACCTCTATTGGGACATGCCCCTCAACATAGTAGCCGCCTATCTTGAGCGTGTGGCATGCCCACATGCTACGTGGAATATCCAGCTCCAGCTTCACCTTGCTGGGGTCGTTGACCTCATACGCCTCAACCCTCACGTCATTCCCCCTTAGATACTTCACATACTCCTTACAGCAGCCGCAGAACGGTGAGTAGAATATCTCGGCAACCAGCCCGTTGTCCTCCTCGCTAGGCTGGTTGTTTAAGGCTATGACGAGGAGCGGGACGGCAACCACAAGCGCTAGGAGAGCGGCGTAGCGGCTCCTCCTGCTCCGCTTCTGCTTTCTTCGGCCCTTTCTAGCCTTCTTAGGCACGGGAAGAATACTATCTAGGCGAACTATATGAAACTTCCCCTCCAGGGACTGACATTAACAGCGTTATATGCTAAAGCATGGTGTCATGTTTGGATAGCCTCCCCATTCCCAGCTTTCCAAATATGTAAAACCCAGCCCAGCGTGTTTCATTCTCGTTAGATGTCTGCTAAAATTCACGCATCCACCACTTATCTCGTTGAGGTGGGCTGCATGGCGCGCGCAAGGCGTGGAATGCTTAAAGCAATATTCGGCGCTGCATTCGCAGTAACTATAGCTCCATTCCTCTCTTGGGGCAGGTTCCTGTATAGGCAGGAAGCGGTCAAAGAGCAGATTAGGCAGAAGGTAGCCAACATAAGCGAGCTACCTCCAAACACGCGGATAAACTTCCCATTCCCCAAGACTGGAGACCCCAAGATTGACTCAGACCCGTTCAGGCAGTATATGCTCATCCGAACCCCCGCTGGTGAGGTGAGGGCGCTGAGCAAGGTCTGCGTCCACCTCTGGTGTCTCTGGGAGTATATCCCAGACCTTAACGAGTGCCAGTGCCCATGCCATGGGAGCGTGTATAACCCCGACACGGGTGTTGCTATACGCGGCCCAGCATACTACCAGCCCTACCCTACAAACGCTCTACCGATGCTGAAGGTTGAGATAGACGAGAACGGCGACATCTACGTATCGCAGCTTGACGGTAAGGTTGGGTACGGCCGCGAGTGGAAACGCGACCTAACCAGGATACAGAAGATAGCAGAGTCCTCGCCTGATACTGACGCTGTGGCGTATGTCCCGTTGTGGAATCCAGTGAGGGCATCACGCGCAGCCAGCATACTCAAGAAATACAACCTAAAGCTGGTTAAGGCCTATGGATACCTCGCCAGGGGGAGTGCGAAGGAGTGGCTGGCGGTGGATACTGTTGAGGATGCCGCTAAGATGGACGCCGTGTATGCGCTTGACGTTATGGCGAAGCCCCGCGACCTGCTACGCCTAGCTGAGGATAAGGATGTAATAATGCCGCTGCTGCGAACACCTGCTGGACAGCGATAAGCATGCACGAAGCTCTCCAGCAGGCTTATTTCATAAGCACCGCCTCAGTAGCGGTCTTCGTACTGGTTGTTTATTTTCTCAGGATAAGCCTCTGGCCCACGCCCAGCAACCCGCGCCGCATAATTCTCTTCAACGTCCTAGGTAATGGCTGGCTCCTGGCCAACCTGGCTATGGCTGTGTATCTGAGCATAGCGAGCCCCATACCGCTCATCTTCACAAGCCCAGCATGGAGCGCGGTAGCTGCCATCCTAGCGGTTGCTGGCCTCGCAATATCGCTTTGGGCATTCACGATATTCAGAACCATGCGCAGGATATTCGGGATGGAGATTCCCCGTCTCGTGACTGAGGGGCCGTACAAATACATGAGACACCCACAGTACTTCTCCATACTTCTCTGGACTCTTGCCGCCACGATTCTGTTTAACACTCTCCAGATGCTCGTCTATGCTGTCTCAACAAGCCTAGCATTCTACATGGCGGGCTTTATGGAGGAGAGGAAGCTGGAGGAGCTCTTCGGCGAGCAGTATAGGAGATACAGGGAGAGGACGCCAGTAATTCCCTTCATGAGTTTTAGGAGAAAGCGCTCGCTAGACTAGGCCGATGACCGCCTTCTCCCTCAAGCTCCTTCTGCTCCAAATATCCAGCTCTCCAACGAAGTATGGCAGGAGCCTGACGGTGAAATACGCGTTAAGCAGCGGGATTCCGATGAACTCTCCAAAAAGTAGGACATTAACCGCGTCGTAGTGCTTTCGCGCAAAGCCCCTTACACGCATGTATAGGTCAAACAGGAACATTCCAAACAGGAAGTCGGAGAGCTTCTCCCTCAGCCTAGGCTTGGATAAGCTTGAGACCCCCAGCCTATTCATACAAAACATCCCCAGCCCCTGCTCCATCTCATTAAAGGGTTTCCACAAAACCACCGAGAGGTACGCAAGATTTGATAGATATATAGAAAACCTAACCCTTTCGCCCAACTTTTCTCATAATTGCCACACACTTAGCTGGGGGAGGTGGTCTTCTGTTTCCGCTTTGGAAAGCGCAGCCCAACCCAGTTTCTTTATTTTAATTAATGAATACCATTAATGACGTGGGTTTTCTCTTCTGGAAAGATTACCCCATCATTTATTTCCGTCTTGGTATGCGAATGTTGAAATTTCAGCAACAGCCTCTAATTGTTGATGCGATATGGCTGAGAAAGCAATAGACCCTGTCTGCGGTATGGAGGTTGACCCTGCAACCGCTAAGTACAAGGCGGAGCACGGCGGGAAGGTCTACTACTTCTGCGCCGAGGGCTGTAAGAGGGAGTTTGAGAAAGACCCCCACAAATACATGAAGGAGGGGCACAGCCATTAACGTGCTCCAGCCCCTCTCTCCATTATTTTTGTTAATCCACGTATTGGAGGTGGTGATAATTGGCTCAACACCGTAAGGTTGTTCTTCAGATTGGTGGTATGCACTGCGCCTCGTGCGCTCAGAGCGTAGAGAGTATGCTCATGAGCCTAGACGGCGTGCATAGCGTGAGCGTTAATTTCGCCGCTTCGCGTGCGTCGGTTGAGTATGACCCAACGCGCGTAAGCTTGTCTGATATGGAGAAGGCCATCAACGACATAGGGTATAGGGTTCTCAAAGACCAGATAACGCTGAGCATACGCGGTATGCACTGCGCTTCATGTGTTCAGAAGGTTGAGAACGCTCTGAAGGAGGTTGAGGGCGTTGTAGATGTCTCGGTTAATCTCATGACGGGGAAGGCTGTTGTAAACGCTCTCCCCGACACCAGTAAGCAGGCGCTCATCAAGGCGGTTAAGAGCATAGGCTACGAGGCCAGCGAGGAGGTATCCGCAGAGACAGCGGCGGAGCGCGAGAAGCAGGAGAGGCAACGCGAGATACGCAACCAGATGATTAACCTGGCAATAGCCACGCCTATAGCGGCGCTGGTAGTTTTAGGCGAGTTCAGGAAATACATCGTCCAATACATACCGCTGCCAGAGTTCCTGGAGAACCCGCTTCTCCTCTTCATACTGACGACGATAGCCGTCGCTGGGCCAGCGAGGCAGTTCTTCATCAGGTCTGCCCGCAGCCTCATGCACGGAGCGGCTGACATGAACCTGCTCTACGCTGTCGGGATAGGCGCTGCGTACATCTTCAGCTCTGTTCATGCGTTCTACCCACTAGCCCCAGGCTTCCCAACATGGTTCAAGGCAGCAGCACTTCTTGTGGCGTTCATCGTGCTGGGCAGGCTTATGGAGACACTGGCACGCGGAAGAACATCCGAAGCCGTCAGAAGGCTGATGGAGCTAAAGCCACAGACAGCACGCGTAATAAGAGACGGCCAGGAGATAGAGATACCAGCAGACGAGGTCCAGATAGGCGACACAGTCCTCGTGAGACCTGGGGAGAAAATCCCAGTGGATGGTGTGGTGATAGAAGGCTACTCATCGGTTGACCAGTCCATGATTACTGGTGAGAGTATTCCTGTTGATAAGAAGGTTGGGGATGAGGTTATAGGCGCTACGGTGAATAAGACGGGCTTCCTGAAGGTTAGGGCTACGAAGGTTGGGAAGGACACCGCGCTGGCGCAGATAGTCAAGCTGGTGGAGCAGGCTCAGCAGACGAAGCTCCCTATACAGAGGCTAGCAGACTGGGTTGCTGGCCACTTCGTAACAGCCTCGCTCATAATCTCCATGCTGGCATTCGCCTTCTGGTTCTTCGCAGGCTACCAGCTCTACTTCATACCACGCGGCGGCGAGATGTGGGCTGGCTTCTGGAGAATCGTAGCCCCAGACGTAACCGCTGGAATCTTCGCCCTCATAATAGCAATCTCAATACTCGTCATAGCCTGTCCCTGCGCAGTAGGAATAGCCACGCCAGCGGCCGTGATGGTCGGGACAGGCAAAGCGGCGGAGAACGGGATACTCATACGCGACGGCGCAGCGCTGGAGATATGCCACAAGCTGGACGTGATTATCTTTGACAAGACTGGGACACTAACGCGCGGCGAGCCCTCTGTAACCGACTTGGTGTTGCAGAAGCCCGCTATCAAGATGCTGGCCAACCCGCGGCCGATTGAGGACGAGCGCGACCTACTGCTCATAGCAGCGATAGCCGAGACACGCTCAGAGCACCCGCTGGCGCAAGCCATAGTGCGCCGCGCTAAGGAGCTTGGGCTTGAGATACCAGAGCCAGAGGACTTTGAGGCAATCCCAGGTCATGGCGTGCGCGCAACCTATGGCGGGAAGACGATACTCCTAGGAAATAGGAAGCTGATGGAGAGGTATAACGTGGATGTGGCGGAGCTGGAGGAGAAGATACGCGAGCTGGAGGATGAGGGTAAGACGGTCATGATAGTAGCCTATGACGGCGCTGCTCTCGGTCTTGTGGCTGTTGCGGACACGCTGAAGGAGAACTCGGCGGAGGCTGTGAAAGCACTTCAGCGCATGGGCGTGGAGGTGGCCATGCTGACGGGAGACAACGCGAGAACAGCGCGGGCAATAGCGAGACAGCTAGGGATAACGCGCGTCCTGGCCGAGGTTCTGCCAGGCGAGAAGGCCGAGGAGGTGAAGAAGCTCCAGCAAGAAGGCAAGAAGGTCGGCTTCGTGGGAGACGGGATAAACGACGCCCCAGCGCTCACGCAGGCAGATGTTGGAATAGCCCTGGGAAGCGGCACTGATATAGCGATGGAGGCAGGCAAGATAGTCTTGGTGAAAGACGACCTCCGCGACGTCGTTAATGCGATACACCTGAGCAAGAAGACGATGCAGAAGATTAAGCAGAACCTCCTATGGGCGTTCGGCTACAACGCGGCAGCAATACCGATAGCGGCTGGTGCGCTCTACCCAGCGACTGGCTTCATAGTGAGCCCAGAGCTGGCTGCGCTACTAATGGCTCTGAGCAGCGTATCAGTTACCCTCAACAGCCTAACGCTTGGGAGGGTTAAGCGTAAGATGGGGTGAGAAAAGGATGGCGAGGACATACCGCACACTAGTCATGCTCGGCTCATGCCTAGCCTCTGCTATAGCGATAACAGCCCTGTTCATAGCGGCGGCCACGCTAATCGGAGCATACACCTGGACAGACATAGCGATAGGCTCAATATGGTTCTTCACAATCTCCTTCATCGTCTCGCTACCCCTCCTACTGCCGCGCCTCAAGCGCAGGCTGGGCGGCTAGACAAGCTATATACGAGATAGCCATGAATCAAATAGGCGCCTTGGAGCTGGACCAGATAGATTACCGAATCCTCGCCATCCTCCAAGAGGATGGTAGGATTTCCCTCAGCAAGCTTGCGCGTAAGGCTAGGATTAGCGTACCAACAGCAAGGCAGAGGATTAACAGGCTCGTGAAGGAGGGCGTGATACAGCGCTTCACAATACTCCTAGACCCCAAACGCATAACTGGCTACGACATCTTCATCGGGATAAGCGCCAAGCCAGCAGACTTGGCGGCGATTGCAGAGAAGCTGAAGAACACCGAGGAGGTTCTGGGCGTCTACCGCACAGTAGGCGAGCACGACCTCCTGGTGAGGCTCTCAGTCCAGAGCTACGCCGAGCTGGATGACTTCATAGCCAAGAGGCTCTCAACCCTAAACGGGATACAGGGAATAAGGACAAACATCGTCGTCGGCGTGCTCAAAGACGAGCCTGGGCCTAGGCTGAAGCCAGGCGCGGGGATAAGGGTCTTCTGCGTGGTCTGCGGCAAGGAGATTGAGGGACGCCCCATAAAGAGGACTATAGAGGAACGGGAATACTACCTATGCTGCAACTCGTGCGCGGCTCTCTTTGACCAGAAGGCAGCGCTGGGATACGCTCCCTAGGCCTATCCTTTTGGGAAGTTCTCGCGTAGGTATAGCCTAACGAGGTACGCTGTTAGCGCAAGCCCTACGACGCCAGCGCCTATCAGGAACTCGCGCGGGAACGCCAGCGAGGGTGTTAGGAAGAGGGCAAGGGCAACCCAGAGGAAGGGTGAGATTAGGAAGAAGATTGCGACTAAGAGCTTGTCCAGGAGGCGGCGGTCAGCCAGCAGGCGCGCCACCGCAGCCTGCCAGCCATCCATAAGCTCCAGCTCGCTAAGCAGGTCAGGCGAAATCCTGTAAAACACCTTCCCAATATCTTGGAAGAGCTCTGGGTCGGCCGCGGCGTATGTGTCGCGCTTAATCCACGCGACCTGCTCACCATCCTTATTCACCAAGAATACATCATCACCAGAGACCTTCATCGTAAGCCCCCGCCTCTTCGCGAACTTCTCCACGAGGCGCAGGGTCTCCTTGTTAATATCCAGCTTAAGGTCCTTCGTGGCCATCCCCAGCATAGGCGGGTTTGAGGGAATGTAGCGGTTAACCACGAAAGCGCCATCCCTAAACTCTGGAAGCTTCTCCTGAATAACCACATCCTCAACTCCTTTCTTCTTCTGCTCCTGTATGTGGTTCAGAGCCTTTCGGAAAGCCTCAGACATACAGTCCTCGCCCTCTTCAAGCTGTGAAAGCAGAATTTATGCATAAAGCCTCAACTTTACGGGAGGGAAGGGTCTAGAATAGCTCCGCTATTACCACGCGCGTATGACGGCTGTGAAGCCAGTCTTCAGCCCTTCTTCGCTTCCTCCTCCTTCATAAACTCCTCATAAACCCGCTTAACCTTCTCAGCCGCAGGCCCCTCACCAACCACGCCGCTCCGCGTAACACGTATCCTATCCATCACGAGGATTGTATCGCTCTCCCTGAGGTATGTAACTAGGTTTGGGAAGAGCCTGTTAAGACGCTCAACGAGCTTCATCATGTCTGGGCCTGCCTCTAGTAGCTCTATCCTTGATATGCTCTGGCCGTTGATGAAGACCTTTGGAAGGCTCCCGCCCTTCTCATCCCTAGCGTCGGAGAGCCACACGCTATAATCGCTTGGGTTGTAAGCCAACAAGCGTCCCTCGTAAGTTCCATGACTGGTCGCCACCTTGACAGTTTTGTCAAGGAGCGCCGAGAACTCATCCGAGAAACGCTTACTGACTATGGCGCTACTCATCCCTCCCTCATCTACCAGCCAGAAAGAGCATAGCTCCCTTTTATGATTGTCTTAAGAAGGCTTAAGCCAAGGAAAGCCTTTCTCAAGCAGCCTTACCAGGCTTCTGGCAACGGAGTGAGCGCCATCTGTTCTTATCTCCATCCTCATAACCACGTAGCCCGCCCACAAGCTCCTTCAAACGCGTTAGCCTATCCTCTTCATAGCCCAAGCATAGTCTTAAGCCTCTTCTTAGGAAGCTCTCCAGTAGCTGCATATAAGCGGTTATACCACGCTGCGCCAATAGACGAAATATTCATTATCACAGTTGGGGCTGTGATGGTGGTGTGGCGTTGCTTAAGCTCATAATAGATACTGACACGGCAAGCGATGATGCGGTGGCTCTGCTCATGGCTCTGAGGAGCCGCGAGGCTAGGGTTGACGCGGTAACGGTGGTCGCTGGGAATGTGGAGTTTGAGCAGGAGGTTAGAAACGCTTTGTATGTTGTTGAGCGCTTCTCTAGGGGTAGGGTGCCCGTCTACCCTGGGTGCCGCCGCCCCCTGGTGAAGACATGGCGCTATGCCCACGAGGTTCATGGACGCGACGGTATGGGTAATAGCCAGCTCCCCCAGCCATCTATACAGCCAGAGAACAAACACGCGGCGCAGGCGATAGTTGAGCTGGCCAACTCAAGCCCAGGAGAGTATACGCTAATAGCGCTAGGCCCGCTCACCAACATAGCGCTGGCCCTACGCCTAGACGAGGAACTGCCCAAGAAGATACGGCAGCTCTACATAATGGGCGGCTCGCCCACATGCTTGGGGAACGTAACGCCTACCGCCGAGTATAACTTCTGGGTTGACCCTGAGGCGGCGCATATCGTGTTGCAGTCTGGCTTTAAGCCCGTGATAGTGGGCTGGGATGTCGTTGTTAGGCATGGCGGCCTTTACGAGGAGGAGGTTAGCGCCGTCGGTGGATGGAAGACCGAGGCCGCGGAGTTCTTCGCGAAGATAACGCGGCAGCTCCTCAGCTTCACAAAGACGCAGGGCTTCCCAGGAATCTACCTCCCAGACCCACTAACCATGGCAGCAGCCCTAAACCCAGAGATAATAACACGCAGGGAGGAGATGCTCATGGTTATAGACAGGTCGGACACCATAATGAGGGGCACATCAATAGTCATGAAGCACCGCGAGCCGAATACGATAATCTGCCGCGAGGCTAATTCTATCCTCTTCAAGCAGATGCTCTACGAGGCTCTGAGACAAGGATAATATTATTTGAAGCTCCTCAAGGCTGTGTGGAGCTGCGCAGCTATCTTGGTGATGCCAGGGCTTACGTCTGGCGGGAGAGGTTCGCGGTAGTAAAATCTAGGAAGCCTCACCCAGAGGCGCTGGCCAACATAGTTGATAAGAGGGAGATAACAGTGGTGGTTGAGCAGTCCAGATACGATGAGGAGAGCGTCATAGAAGCAAGCCTAGGCTGGCGTGTCCTAACTTTTGACGCCGTAATCCCGTTTGAGACCATCGGCTTCCTAGCACGTGTCGCGGGGATGTTCGCCGAGAAGAGAATCCCCATACTCGTCTTCTCGTCCTACTCAACAGACCACATCCTCGTCAGGGAGGAGCACCTAGAAAGAGCCTTGGAGCTACTTAGGGAGCAGGGCGTAGCGGTTGAGGAGAGGTAGCCATAGTGTTTTAGAAACGTTTTTAAGAACCGCACACAGAGCCCGATGGCCAGAGGTAGGTGAGGGGCATGGCAGGTGGCTCTCTTTGGACAGCCCAAAAACAATAAACAAGAAACAGGCTTCTCCGTAACCCCCTGGGAGGTTACGGGCCAGGTAGATTATGAGCGGCTTGTCAAGGAGTTTGGAACCGAGCTGATAACCGACGAGCTTCTCCAACGATTGGTGAGCCTCGCGGGCGGCAGCAACCACATGCTGCGGCGTAGAATATTCTTCTCCCACCGCGACCTAAACCACGTTCTAGACGACTACGAGGCTGGGCGGGGCTTCTTCCTATACACGGGCAGGGGGCCAAGCGGCCCAATGCACATAGGGCATATAATACCCTTCCACTTCACCAAATGGTTACAGGAGCGCTTCAGCGTCAATCTATACATCCAGATAACCGATGACGAGAAGTTCTTGGAGGAGAAGCGCGGCCTGACGCTTGAAGAAACGCGAAGATGGTCCTATGAGAATATACTGGACATCATAGCTGTTGGCTTTGACCCAGACAGGACGTTCATCTTCCAGGATGTTGATTTCATAGGGAATATGTATCCTCTCGCCATTAGGGTTGCGCGGAAGGTGAATTTTAGCTGGGTTAGGGCTGTCTTCGGCTTTGACCACCAGACGAATATAGGAATGATATTCTACCCAGCCATCCAGATAGTCCCAGCGCTCTTTGAGAGGAGGCGCTGCCTCATACCCGCTGCGATAGACCAGGACCCGTACTGGCGTGTTCAGCGCGACATAGCTGAGAGCCTAGGCTACTATAAGACGGCCGCGATACATAGTAAGTTCCTTATGCCTTTGAGCGGGCCTGAGGGTAAGATGAGCGCATCCCAGCGCGAGACGGCAATCTTCCTAAGCGATGACGCCAAGAGCGTGAGGAAGAAGATATGGCAGGCATTCTCAGGTGGGCAGCCCACAGTAGAGCTACACCGCAAATACGGCGGAAACCCAGACGTGGATGTGGCGTACCAGTGGCTATACTACTTCTTTGAGGAAGACGACAGGAAGGTGGAGCAGCTACGCCAAGACTATATGAGCGGCAAGCTACTGAGCGGTGAGATGAAGGAGATACTGATAGAGAAGGTCGTAAAGTTCTTGGAGAGGCATCAGGAAGCGCGCGAAGAGGCGCGGGAAAAGTATCACCTATTTACCCGCGAGGGGAAGCTGGCTCAGCAGATGTGGGAGACAAAATTCGGGCTGGAGACATAGCCTTTAGTTTCATCAAGCTTCTTCATCATTTTCCGCGATTCCAGATAGTTTTTGGAGTGTTCTCGTTATATGCTGGTCTAGCGGTGGGTGTCTTCTCCTCTGTCTCCGCCTCGTGTGATGCGGGTATGGGCCTATGGCTTGCAGTGCTTTCTCGGCAAGCTCGTCGGCCTCCCCCTCAACATATTCCCGCCACCCTTGATAATGGCGGTAATTTTCTGGACTCGTCCATTCCACGCTGAACGAGGACAACTCGCTGGGGTTTATGCATACGCATACGCGGTCAAGCTCTCTATGTAGGGAGAGCGGGCAGGTGAATACCCGCTGGGGGTCAATCTTATTCTCTACCTTCACACCTGGGGGAATGTCTCCAACTCTGTGTAAAACATACTCTGTTGCTGCGTATGCTATGTCTAATGGGTGGAATCTCCTCCTAACATCCTCGGAGAACGCCTCGCCGTGTATATGGACGTGAGCGCCCTCGCCGCTCCACTTCACTATAACCGAGCGCGAGACACCGAGCTTCTCCAAAACACCAACCAAACCAGCAGCAACCCTTATGACATCCTCCCAACAGCCACCTACAGGGTCTATATCCCATGTGGGCATCGTGGATAGTATGTTGCCCATGTCCCGTACATCCTCAGCCCTCTCCAACAGCGAGTATCTATGTATGGAAGCGTAGAATGTTCTTGGAGCGTCGCAGTTGAGAAGTATGCGTCTAAAGTCTTCTGTGTTGTTTATTTTTAGTGGTTTTCCTCCACTGGGCTCGTATCTAACCATTTTTGGTTTTCCGTCGCTGCCGCGCTCTGCGCAGTGTAGGGCGAGCCACCTACCGCGTGAGAATGCTATGATGTTCTCCACCACGTCTGGCTTGTTGTAATGGCTCAGCAGAGCCTCCTTATCCATTCGTCTAGTATCCTCCCCGATGGCGGAGAAGACCAGCTATCCCCTGGAACGCTCTCTTAAACATCTCACCCTGCTCATGCTCCGAGGAGATGAGCTCAATACGCGTCCCCATGTTTTCTGCTTCTGAGATGAGCACGTCTATAAGCGGCTTAATCTCCTTAATCGTCATCGTAGAGTTATTACACTTGGAGCACGGCTCTCCAAGCCTCTTGGGAAGCTCAGACTGCATCTCCTCCTGACTAAGCGTGAAGGTTATGGTGTTCCCACAGTTTTGGCAGGTCAGCGTTACCTCGTTCTTATCCAGGTCTTCAATTATGAAGAGCTTCTCTAGCATATTCTTCCTAAGAGCCTCGCGGACATACTTCTCGCCATACACCGCGCGGCTATCTGGCCGCGTTACCTCGTTCATGAGCTGCTGTATGAGCTTCTGCTCCTCAACAAGCCTAAGCTCCCGCAGAAACTCTGAAGATTTTGCGATAGCCTCGCGGACGCCGCTCTCACCCGAATAAGCCGTATCAACGATGTGTATCTTATCCCTGAGAGTGTAGTGGAGATAATCCCCGTCTGCGAATATCT
The DNA here is from genome assembly GCA_015520425.1 of Candidatus Pelearchaeum sp. Lineage (GTDB taxonomy): Archaea > Thermoproteota > Nitrososphaeria_A > Caldarchaeales > Caldarchaeaceae > Pelearchaeum. Next base: position 16,645 of record WAQC01000135.1, read on the forward strand.
CCTTCGTAGGCCCAGGGCCAGCTATTATTATCCCCTTAATCCCAGGGTATTGTAGGAAAATCTCGTTAGCATGCTCTCCGACGCGCTTGTAGAACTCGTTTAGGCTCATCTCCCTTAAGCGCTCAAAACGCCGCGCCGACTGGCCTCCTGCGTGATGCTTCCCAGGAACCCCAGAGGTGAAGGTCTTTAGCTGAGCTATGCTACGCCCCTTAATCACCGCTATAGCAGCCTCCTCATTATCAATCGCTATAACGCCATAAACATCCTTCTCCTTCAAAAGGTCCTTGAGATGCTCCACATGAAACCTACTGTCGCACCTGTACAGGAATATGGAGATTGGCTCAGGCGGTATTATGTGATAAACCTCTATACGCTCGGTTCCAGGGCCGTTCTGGGGTATCGCGCCGCTGAATATCACCAGGCCAGTCTTCCCTGGTGATGGGAAGAGCTTTAGCCTCTGTATCGCGCTCTCAATAGCGTCCTGCACATTCTTTCGTGTTTGCTTTGATTTGATGTTGGATGCTGTGGCGTATTCCTGCCTGAGGTAGGATATTACGTCGGATATCTGCTTGTCAGGCGGTATGTAGAGCGTTACCAGCTCCGTCCCCCTACCCTGCTTCCGCTCCAGCTCCTCCAGCATGCGCCTAAACTTGTAAAGGGTAACCGAATCTTTCCCCGATAAACTCATGGCTAAGAAACCCCGCGGAAAAGAGCCACCAACTAGGACAGGCTAAGCAAAGCCAGCTCCAACCCACTTAATCAAACCTAGGAAACCTCCCCCCTAATAAAATAGGTTTCCCTCGCTACGGGGCGTTAACCCTTTAAGCCTCTCATACACCAAAACCCCCTCGGATGGGGTCTTTGAACATAGTCATCAAGCTGGGCGGGCACCTCCTCTTTGGTGAGGAGGTGGATATAGGGCTTGTTAGGGAGTATGCGCGCCTTATCCGCGAGCTTTACGACGGCTCTGGTAAGTGGGTCATCGTGGTCGGCGGTGGCAACGTTGCTAGAAGATACGTAAGGGCTGCGCGGGAGTTGGGAGCTGATGAAACAAGATGCGACATGCTCGCGGTGGGGCTCACCAGAACCAACGCGGAGCTCCTAGCACTAGCACTAGGCGACGCGGCCGAGCAGGCTATACCAACATCCATGGAAGAGCTAAAAACCCTCACAGGCAGGGGGAAGATAGTAATAACAGGCGGAATGCAGCCAGGCCAATCAACCATGGCCGTCTCAGCACTAGCGGCCTCGCTCATAAAGGCGGAACGTATAGTAGTTGCGACAGACGTTGATGGAATATACACAGAAGACCCTAAGCGCTCAAGGGATGCGCGCCTCATAAAGCAGCTCTCATACGCGGAGCTGGAGAGCATGATGCAGAGCTTCTCACAGCGGGCTGGCGAGTATCCAGTAATAGATGCCGTCGGCCTGGCCATGCTAAAGAGAACAAGGATACCGCTCTACTACGTGAATGGCGGCAAGCTGGAGATGGTCAGGGAAGCCATCCTCGGCAGAGGCGCTGGGACAATAGTCAGGGGGTAGCGCATGAAGCTTGATGAGATATTCGCGTCAAAGGCGCATGCGAAGCTCATACAATTCCTGATAGAGAACCGCGACAAGGGATTTAGCCAAAACCACCTGGCAAGGATGACGGGGCTGGCGCCATCAACGGTGGCGCGGGTAATAGCCAACCTAGAAAACCTAGGCTTGATACAGTCAGCAAACCTAGAGGGGGTTAAGCTGATAACCCTAAGAAGAGAGACCAAACTAGCCCAAACCCTCACAACACTACACGAAGAGCTGAAAACAATAACAAAACCCTAAAAACCACCAAGGGGGATAATATACGCTGGGCGGGGGTAGCCGAGCCTGGTCAAAGAGGAGCAGAAGAAGCTCTCTTGAACGCGGCAGGCTCAAGACCTGCTCCCGAAGGGGTTCGTGGGTTCAAATCCCACCCCCCGCACCAGCTGTCTGGCTAGATGATATATACCACCATTATGCATCTGAGACTTTAATGAGACTGAAGGAGTTGGTTAGGAAGAAGCCAATAACCATAGACGGAGATAGTACTGTGCATGATGTTATCAAGCTGATGGCTGTTGAGAACATAGGATTCCTCGTGGTTATGGAGGGAGGTAAGATGGTCGGCGTCTTGTCTGAGAGGGATATTATAAGAGCGTTGGCCGATGGTAAGGGTCTTGACGCGAAGGTAGGCACGTTGTGCAAGCGGGATATAATAGCGCTGCACGAGGATGCGACGCTGGAAGACGCGGCGAAGACGATGGACCAGCATAAGATAAGGCATGTGGTAGTTGTTAATTCTGACAAGAAGCTGGTAGGCGTAATATCAGTAAGGGACATACTGGCTGAGCTCTACTCTCCAGAACCCGCAGAAGACTAGGGTCTCACAATCTAGCTATATGCCACAGAGTTAAATCATGGTATTCACAGGCAGCCTTAAGGGCGGTGTGGATGCTCAAGAGCCATGTAGAGGCTACTCTAGCTTCTAATGGGCTGGAGGTAAAATACTACAGCCTCAAGAGCCTAGAAAAGAAGGGCTTAACAACCCTGTCAGAACTCCCATACAGTATTAGAGTTTTACTAGAGAACATTCTACGCAACGTGGATGATGAGATAGTAACCGAGGATGATGTTAGGGGTCTAGCTTCTTGGAGGCCTGGTGTTTCTTCAAAGTCCTCCGAAATCCCATTTAAGCCAACTCGCGTGCTTTTACAAGACTTTACAGGCGTGCCAGCGGTAGTAGACCTCGCAGCCATGCGCTCAGCGCTGCGCAGACTAGGCCGCGACCCAAGTAAGATAAACCCTCTGGTCCCAGTTGATTTGGTCATAGACCACTCAATACAGGTTGATTACTTCGGCTTTCCTAACGCCTTTAGTCTGAATATTGAGAAGGAGTTTGAGAGGAATCGCGAGAGGTATCTGTTCCTTAAATGGGCTCAGCTGGCTTTTAAGAATTTTAGAGTTGTTCCACCTGGGCGTGGTATTGTTCATCAGGTTAATCTGGAGTATTTGGCGCGTGTTGTTGATGTTCGTGATGGCGTTGCTTTTCCCGACACCCTGCTTGGGACGGACTCGCATACCCCTATGGTTAATGCGCTGGGTGTCCTTGGCTGGGGTGTCGGCGGTATTGAGGCAGAGGCTGTCATGCTGGGCCAGCCATACTACATGCCCATCCCAGAGGTTGTGGGGG
>WAQC01000136.1 GCA_015520425.1 Candidatus Pelearchaeum sp.
AAGGCTACTACTGGGGGCGGTGTAATCTTCGGCGGCATGGCTGGTATGGCAGCGGCAAGGGAGATAGCTCTTGGGGACGACTCATTCAAGAAATATGTGAAGAACGCCTATAGGGAGCTTCATAGGATATACCTAGTGAGGCGGCTGACAGCCAAGTTAAAACCAAACCAGCTTGACATGCTCTTTAGACTAGTCTCTGAGAGCGGGATAGACCGTAAGCTTTCCGAGATGGGTGATATGGATTTCCACGGCTCCACCGCCACCCGCTTAATCACCACACGCGAGTTCCTGAAACTCGCTCCTCTCTTTCTGAAGTCGTTGATTGTGTCTTGAGGTTTCAAACTTAAATAGCCCATCCGACAAGGCGTTAGAAGCATGAGCTCGCAGATAACGCTGCCCACCTGTAGCTGGTGTCATAGACCAATAGCACCCGACGAGTCCGCCGTATCATTCCCATGCCCCAACTGCGGCAAGTCAACGATATGGCGCTGCGAGATATGCAGGGAGCTTGCCCACCCATATATATGCCCCTCATGCGGGTTTCAGGGACCGTAGAAGAGGAGGGCTGGTGTAGAAATGGGCGATGTTCTAGTGATTATGCGCATCCTACCCAATAGCGATGAGGTGGATATAGACCAGATGATAAAGGATATACAGAACGTCCTCCCCTCTGGCGTTGTTCTGAGACAGTATAAGAAGGAGGAGTTCGCCTATGGTTTGACGGCCTTGGTTATAGGCTTTACGATGCCCGACGAAGAAGGCTACGCAAACCTGCTGGAGCAACGCATACGCGGAGTAGAGGGAGTAGGCGAGATAAACATAGAGAGAATAACCAGGATACTCTAAAGGGCCTAAAAGGCTTGTCCGTCGTGTCAATACTTCTAAATCTGGTCTAGAGCTTTACGCTTATATTATACGGTTGGTAGTTGCTGGGATAGATGAGCGTTAAGGAGCTGCGTCTCCGCGTCGCAGAGGCAAAACAACGCGATGTAGGTTATGGGATAGCTAGGATTGACAGGAGCGTCGGCGCGGAGGCAGGGCTTCAGACAGGAGACATAATAGAGATTAAGGGAAAGAAGCTAGCGGCAGCAACACTCTGGCTGGGCTATATAGAGGATGAAAGGGATAAAGACATAATCAGGATAGACGGATACATAAGAAACAACGCAGGAGTATCGCTCAACGACTATGTGATAGTAAGGAAAGCGCAGGTGAAGGAAGCCCAGCTAGTAGTTATGGCGCCATTCAACACATCTGTAAAGCCTGATGAGAATTTTACAAAGCTTGTTAAGAGCAGGCTTATAGAGTATCCCATCGTCCAGAAGAACATAGTACCTGTCCTCTTCTTCGGAAACTTATTCACCTTCGCAGTAATCCAAACCAGGCCATCGGGCATCGTCAAGATAACTCCGAAGACGAAGCTGATAATCCACTCGCGGGTAATGCAGGAGAAGACGCTCAGGACAAGCGTTACCTACGAGGACATAGGCGGCCTCCAGGAGCAGATTCAACGCGTCCGCGAGATGATAGAGCTACCCCTACGGTTCCCAGAGCTCTTCCAGAAGCTCGGCATAGAGCCCCCAAAGGGCGTACTCCTCTATGGCCCGCCTGGATGCGGAAAAACACTACTAGCCAAAGCAGTCGCCACAGAAGCGGAGGCGAACTTCATACTAATCAACGGGCCCGAGATAATGAACAAGTACTACGGCGAGACCGAGGCGAGGCTGCGCGAGATTTTCAGAAAAGCTGAGGAAGAGGCTCCGAGTATAATCTTCATAGACGAGATAGATGCGATAGCCCCTAAGAGAAGCGAGGTTACTGGCGAGGTTGAGAAGCGTGTTGTGGCGCAGCTCCTCGCTCTAATGGACGGGCTGGAGAGCAGAGGCTCCGTCATAGTTATAGGCGCTACGAATAGGCCTAATGCTCTTGACCCAGCTCTTAGAAGGCCTGGGAGATTTGACCGCGAAATAGAGATAGGAATACCAGATAAGAAGGGTAGGCGCGAGATACTCCAGATACACACACGCGGAATGCCGCTCTCAAAGGATGTTGACCTTGATAAGATTGGCGAGATTACGCGCGGCTATACTGGGGCTGACGTCGCAGCACTCTGCCGCGAGGCTGCTATGAAGGCTATAAGACGGATACTCCCCAGCATAGACTTCTCCGAGGAGAAGATATCACCTGAGATACTTAACAGTCTTGAGGTTACTATGAAGGACTTCATAGAGGCGTATAAGGAGATTACGCCCAGCGCGCTGCGTGAGGTTGAGGTTGAGACGCCCACCGTGAGGTGGGAGGATATAGGCGGCCTTGAGGAGGTTAAGCAACGCTTGATTGAGGCTATTGAGTGGCCTCTCAAGTATCCTGAGAAGTTTGAGAAGATGGGTATTAAGCCGCCGAAGGGGATTCTCCTCTATGGCCCGCCTGGATGCGGAAAAACACTACTAGCAAAGGCCATAGCTACCGAGAGTGAGGCGAACTTCATCACGGTCAAGGGGCCTGAGATATACTCCAAGTGGGTTGGTGAGTCTGAGAAAGCCATACGCGAGACCTTCAGGAAGGCGCGGCAGGCAGCGCCTGCTGTCGTGTTCCTAGACGAGATAGAGTCCATCGTGCCGCGTAAAGAGATGGCGGAAGACAGCTCAGGCGTAACCAACAGAGTCTCAAGCCAGCTCCTAGCTGAGATGGATGGCATAGAGGAGCTATCCGACATAATAGTGATAGGCGCCACCAACAGGCCTGACATGCTTGACCCAGCAGTTCTCAGGCCAGGGCGGTTTGACAGGCTTATCTTCGTCCCGCCTCCAGACGAGAAGTCGCGCCTCTCCATACTCAAGATATACACCCGCAGAATGCCGCTGACTGATGACGTTAATCTAGAGGAGATAGCCTCGCGCACCGAGGGGTATTCTGGCGCTGACCTGGAGTCGCTCTGCCGCGAGGCTGCCCTCTCAGCCCTAAGACGCGATATTGATGCCGAGTATGTGAGTAAAGCCGACTTTGAGGAAGCTCTCAAGATGGTTAAGCCGAGCATATCGCCACAGATGGCGCGCGAGTATGAGCGTGTAGGCGAACTGCTAAGAACCACTGAGAAGCCCCTGACAATGATAGGCTAATATAGTCGTCAAGTCAGGCTGAAGGATAGAGATAAGGGAATATTACCCTTCTAACGGTGAGGAGCAATATCCATCTACGTACAGGTTATGGATGCTCTCAAGAGGGTTGGCGGTAAGGCTCTAGAGCAGAACCTACTGGACGAGCTGCGTAAGAGGGGTGTTGATATATCGTATGACATGCTTAGGCAGACCTTGATGAAGTTGGAGATTCATGGTAGGGTGAGGGTTCTCAGCCTGGACGCGGAGCGTCGCGTGGTTGAGCTCATAAGCTCATGAAAGGAACGCGTCAAGACTTGTTCTCTCCCTCATCTGTTTAAGCGACTTATGCAGCTCGTCAAGCGCCTTCTGGACACGCTCGCGCGAGAAGTCAAACTCCCCGCACAATAAGCTAATGACATCCCTATCATCAGGCTCGCCCCACTCAACACTGTAAGAGCTTGTAACATTTGGTTTGAGGAAAATCTCCCTCACCTTGGCTGGGTCAAACTCCAGCCTAATGCCGAGAGCCTGGCAGGCCTTCTCTATAGAGCCGTACTGCTTTATGTGGCGTAGAGCCGTCTTTGGTCCTATTCCCCTAACCTGCGGAGAGTAGTCAGTCCCGACGAAGAGGCCGATGTCTATGAGCTGCTCTCGCGTTATTCCGAGAGAGCTTAGCAGCTTGTCTAGGTAGATAATCTCAGGCTCCACCTCCACATACTCGTTTCTCCCAGGAAGCTTACGCCTCCCTACGATTGATAGGTTTCTCACTAGGCGGGGTGAGCCGAAGAGGAGGGAATCCATGTCTTGGGAGCCTGAGGCGAAGACATCGCCGCGGGCGGCCATGTATGCTGCTTGTGCCTCTCCTTCTGATGGGGCTTTGACATAGGGAACGCGCATAGCCTCTAAGAGCTGTATAGCGCTCTCCACCATATACTCCTCAAGCGTAGCGGCGCGTTGAGCGTATTTCCGCGCCTCCTCAAGCTCCCCCTCACTCAGGGCACGCTCATACAGCTTACGAGCCTCCTCACGAGCTTCAATCCTCCGCTCAATAGTAGCTCTCTTCATCTCAGGCGGCCTACCGTCAAAGACATACACAGGCTTAATACCCGCCTCCAAGAGGTTTATCGTCCTGAAGAATAAGCCGCTCAAATGGCTAGTAACGCGGCCGCGCCTATCCATAAGCGGCCTACCATCAGGACCTCGTATAGTGGATAGGAACTGGTATAGCATATTGTAGGCGTCAAGCGCTATTGACCTCCCCCCAAGCCCCTTGAGCGTCGTCTTCTCAACAGCTTCGGGAGGGATTATGTCGCCTATCTTAACCCCCATCTGGCACCAGCATATCTTGATACGTGGGCGGGTTATATAAGAGTTCAGCCCTTAACAACACGAATGTCAAAGACCATCATCACCTTTGACGGAGAGACCTCCTTAACAACTCGGCTAAAGGTAAAAACATAATCAACACCCAGCGCAGATAATATTGAAGATACTCTCCTCTCCGCATCACTTTGGTTCTCGCGTTGAGCTATTGTGTAGAAGTGTATTATCCCCTCTCTCTTCAATATTTGTAGAGCATCACTGAGAAAGTTATGCGACTCGTGGGGTAGGTTCATTATAACCCTATCAGCCAAGCCCCTGAGCGTATTTACGTGATTCCTGACATCTCCAAGAAGTGGTGTAACCCTATCAACAACCTTGTTGAGCCGAATGTTCTCGCACAAGTATCTATATGCCACTTCGTTCTTTTCAACGGCGAAAACCCTACATGAGGAGTTTTTCTTAGCGATGAGTATGGAGAACGGCCCCACACCAGCGAACATATCCACCACCTGCTCGTCGTTGCGCACCTGAGCTGCTACGCGAAGCCTTTCTCCAGATAATCTTGGCGAGAAGAATACCCGCGTTATGTCCAGCTTGTAGACGCAGCCCGACTCGCGGTGTGTCGTCTCAGCCCTGCCTACGCCTATCACCACACTATAGCCGCCCACACGCTCTTCCCCTGAGACTGGGGAAGACTTAGCCAGAACAAGCCTAACATTCTTATGAACCTCCATTATTGCTCGCCCAATAGCTTCAAGAACCCGCTGCTCCGCGTCAAGCTCGTTTATCACGGCAACATCACCTATAATGTCAAACGAACGTGGAATCTTCTTCAGCAGCTCCGCATCCACCTTATCCCGTAGAGCGTCAACCACGCTACGCGGCCTCCTCCTCGCTGGTGGATTCTCAACATCAAGCACGCAGCATCCTTCAGGGAGAATCAGACCAGCCGTACTTACAACTGGGATAAGCACATGCTCATCTTCCCGCTTAATGACTCTACCTCTATCAAGTACGCCAGACTTCTCCAGCTCCTTGATTAGATGCTCGGCCAGCACTTTGGGAGCCTTTACAGACGGCAAGCCACCAACATATATCAGAGACGAGGCAACCACATATATTTACGCAACCACTGGCAGGAATATTCTTATCCTCTCTCCTTCTCTTATGTTGTTTTTCTCCACAAAACCCGCCGCTACTTCCAAGACATACAACGCCTCCGCATCAGGCGTGTAGCTGGGGCATTCCCCATCCTCTCCGCAGGGTGGAGCCTTCTCAACAACATACACCACATACCCGTCTTCGTCAATCCAGATTATGTCAAGGGGGAAGCGCATATTATACATCCAGAAGGAATAGACTCCCTCTTGCGGGAAGATGAAGAGCATACCCCAGCCAGGTTTAAGCGACTCCCTACCAGACAACCCTCTAATCCGCTCTTCAGGAGTATCAGCAATCTCAACACGGATTAAAACATCACCAACCACAACAAACCCATACTCACCATCCCCAAAACCCGCACTAACCTCCCCACCAAGAAAAACATAACCCACAAACAACCCCAACACCAAACCAGCAACAAACGCAAGAAAAACAACCCTCAAACACCCTCACCATAACAGACAAAACACAACATAACAACTACCCAAAAATAATTTTCCCGCGGGCCCGGGGAGACTTGAACTCCCGACCCCCGGCTTAGAAGGCCGGTGCGCTATCCATCCTGCGCCACGGGCCCAAGTCCGTTGCGCTACACTGTTTAAATCCAGGCTTCGTATGTTAAGAGCGTATTTTAAATGTTAATCAGGATGGCTGTGATATTCTAGCTTCAGCTAGTCCTCTTCATGATTTAGGAGCTTGATTATTGTGTGGCTTCTTTTTCTGCATATATGTCCCGCCAGGTCAAATATCTTTTGTTTTTGTTCTATGAGTATGGAGTCGCTGGTTGCTGTTATGTTTGTATCTGCTAGTATTGTTTTATCAGCGTGTTTTGTTAGGATTACATCAGCGCCTTGTTCTCTGAGTTTCTTGGCCAGTATGCCGCTCTTACTTATCTGCGCGTCTAGGTAAATCCGTATTTTCCTAGGCTTCAGTTGTAGGGTTTCCTTGATTATTTCAAGGGCGGTTTTTAGAGTTTCGTCTGTGAGCTTGAATGATGCGTGGACCTCTGAAATGTCTCTGATTATTCCGTCTGTTGATTCAAAGAGTGGCAATCCTCTTTCTCCAGCCATGACTGTGTTGAGAACATTATAGCCATCTATGCTTATTGGTTTTCCCTCAATATCATGATGCTGGAGTAGTTTCGCCTTTGTTTCAGCCGAGTATTTGGTTGGGTGGATTACGCGGCTGAGCGCGTTCCTCTCCCATCGTTGTAGCTTGTAGTGGTCTGAGACGAATCTTATTGCGTATTCCTTCCGATAGCCCCTGTCCATGAGGTATAGGAGGTCTTGAGCGGCCTCACGTAGAGCTTTAAGCCGCTCCTCACTCAACATATATTCCAGGCCTGAATGGTAGCGCGTTACGAGCC
>WAQC01000137.1 GCA_015520425.1 Candidatus Pelearchaeum sp.
ATATACGACAGCACCTCCTGCGATTGCGGGAGAACGCATGCGAGGATAGCGCCTATAAAGATGAGGATGGATGACATGATTAAGGTCCGCGGCGTGGGTATATGGCCCAGCATGGTTGAGACCGCTCTCCTCAAACATCCAGAGCTGGGGATAGAGTATCAGATACAGGTCAGCCGAGTAAAGGGGCTTGACCAACTGAAGATAGTTGTTGAGAGCAGGGATAAGGTCGGCGAGGATGAGAAAGCCAGGCTAGCCCAGCTACTCCGCCGCGAGCTGCATGAAATACTGATGGTGGAGCCAGAGGTGGAGGTTGTTGACCCCATGACGCTGCCGCGCCAGGAAGTTGGTAAGGCTAAGCGTATAATAGACAATAGAGCGTGAACCGCCTTGCTTCTTCTCTCACGCGCAGCATTAGCCCAGCTTCTACCCATGAAGAATGTGGTGGAGATTACTGAGGATTTCTTCCGTTCATTCAGCCCCAGCGAATACACTACCCCCCAACGCGTTGTTGTACAGATGCCTGAGAGACGCGCCGTATGGCTCTTCATGCCAGCATACTCAACTGCGCAATCAAAGGTTACTGTGAAGATAATTAATGAATATCTGGCCAATCCTCAGTATAGTCTTCCCAAGGCTTTTGGGATGCTTGTTTTGTTTGACTTGGAGCGGGGCTTGCCTCTGGCTTTGATGGACTCGGTGTATATAACTGAGGCGCGGACAGGAGCGATGAGCGGTGTGGCAACCCGCTACATGGCGCGCGAAGACAGCACTAGTGTGGGGCTGATTGGAAGCGGCATACAGGCGTGGGCCCAGCTGGAAGCTATGCTCGCCGTGCGCGGGGTTGAGGAAGTCCATGTATTCAGCCCAACCAAGGCTAATCGCGAACGCTTCTGCGAACGCGCCGCGCATGAGCTGGGAATTAGAGCAACCCCATACGACTCTCCAAGGAAAGCTGTTGAAGGCCGCGACATAGTCATCACGGCCACAAACTCTGAGAAACCAGTACTCTCAGGAGAGTGGATTTCCAGAGGAGCGCATGTAAATAGCATAGGTGTCCTGCCCAACAGGCGGGAGCTTGATGAGGAGACGATAAGAAAAGCCTCAAAAATCGTGGCAGATATGCGGGAGTTTGTCATAAAGGAGGCTGGCGACATAATACATGCTATAAACAGTGGAATAATAGGCCAGTCAGATATAATGGAGCTGAGCGCGGTTGTTAGGGAAGGTAGGAGCATTAGGGAGAGCAGAGATGAGATTACCCTCTTCAAGTCTGTTGGGTTTGCCGCTATAGACCTCTTCACAGCTTCTGAAGCTTACAGAATTGCCCGCGAACGTGGCGCAGGTGTTGAGGTTGAGTTTTAGAAGGAGCGGGGAAGCCCAAGACCCCGCTGGGCCACATACGCCAAAGCCAGCTCTTGGGTGATGGGGCCAGACTTCAGGAGAAGCACATCCCTGAAGAGCCTCTCCACATGATAGTCCCTTAGGTATCCATGGCCGCCAAGAGTCTGCATAGAGCGCTCCACAGCCCTAAACGCTGCCTCGGTTGCTAGGTACTTGCATAAGCAGGCGTCAACGTCAGAGCTCTCGCCCTTATCAAACTTGACAGCCGCATTCAACGTGAGAAGCCATGCAGCTTCTAGCTCGGCGTAAGACGCTGCCAAAGGGAATTGTATGGCCTGATAGCCGCCTATCTCGCGGCCGAAGACCCTGCGCCGCTTAGCATAATCTACAGCGATATTAAGCGCCAGCCTACCAGCTCCCACCGCGAGCGCCGCGTAAGCGATACGGTCAGCATTAAGAGCATTCACTATAGCCTTCCATCCCTCATCAACATTACCCACCACCATCTCCCTACCGACATAGACATTATCCAGCGTCATTCTCCCAGTAGTGAGATAGTCTAGCCCCATCTTGCTTAGATACGCGTAGCTTATGCCGCTGGAATTTGAATCAACCAGGAAGAGCGTTAAACCATGGCTCCGCCGCCCTTCAGTGGGCTGGGATGTTCTAGCCATAACCAAGTAGTGAGTTGCTCTCCCCACGTTATTGACAAACATCTTCTCACCTTGCAGAACATATCCCTCATCCCCCTTTGTTGCTGTAGTCTTTATCGCGAACGCGTCGGAGCCTGCTTCCTCCTCGGTGAATGCCAAGCCTATCAATAGCTCGCCGCGAACTACGCGCGGTAATAGAGCCCTCGCGCTCTCACTGCCATATTGCTGTATAACAAGCCCAGCCAGGTTATTGCTTAGCATAGCGTATAAGCCTAGTCCAGCGCCTCCAGCGGCCAGCCTCTCAGTTATCAGCACAAGCTCCACCAAACCAAGCCCAAGCCCACCATAACGACTGTCTAGGATAATTCCAGGAAAACGCAACGCAGAAAGTTTAGACCAATATTCCTCAGGAAAGCGCCGCGCATCATATACTCCACGCCAATACTCCAAGCCGAAGCTCTCAGACAATCTAGATGCGTCTTCAAGAAGCTTCTTATGATGCTCGCCTAATATGAGATGCATATAACAACCCCCTAATGGCTATAAGATTAATCTAAATGTCTTTGCCGAAAGCTTATATCACTTCTCTGGCGCTGTGTGCTGAGCTGATATGGAGCCTTACATGGCTGTTGGTCTCTCCCCAACAGTGTGGGGTGTTAGGAAACGCGAGGAGATTAAGAAGAACATAGAACACATTAGGGAGCTTGTAGCCGCCGCTACGTGGCTCAGCAGCCTAGACCTACCCGTGAAGCTAATAGCAATACCCGAAGGCTCTCTCCAAGGCTTCACAGACGAAGTATTTGACATGGACCACGAGGAGTATGCTAACACCATCGCTATAGACATACCTGGAGAAGAGACAGACCTACTGGGAGAGATAGCCAAGCAATATGGCTGTTATGTCATAGCCCAGGCAAAGGCGCGAGACGAGAGATTCCCCAACAGATTCTTTAACAACGCGTTCATAATAGACCCGCGAGGTAAGATAATCCTACGCCACTACAAGAACTCTCCGCTCTTCCCTGTTGAGCACTCAGTATGCCCACACGATATATTTGATGAGTGGATTAAGATTCATGGAAGGAATCTGCAAGCGTTCTTCCCAGTTGTTGACACGGATATAGGCAAGCTTGGATGCGCACTAGCCAACGAGGGCTCTTACCCAGAATACATACGAGGCCTGGCCATGAATGGTGCGGAGGTTGTGTATAGGCCCAGCTACCCCCATCCACACACGCAAAACGAGTTCTGGGAGGTGCAGAACAGAGCACGCGCTCTAGACAACAACATATACATCATAGCACCCAACACGGGAACATACTACCTAACAGTAGACTCACCAGTCCCAGTAGACACCTTCGGAGGAAAGTCCATGATAGTTGACTACAAGGGAAGGGTCATAGGGAAACATGAGTACGGCGCTGGCTCGTCATACTGCGCCGCCGTAATAGACATAGACGCTCTTAGGGATTTTAGGTCAAGGTCTCCCTGGGCTAACTGGATGAAAGACCTTAGGACCGAGATTATCCAGCTAATCTATGAACGGCCAATATACCCGAAGAATCTATGGCTGGAGCAGAAGCCGTATAAACACGCCGAGTATCGTGAGAAGGTTATTGAGAAGCAGATTGAGAAGATGTTTGAGATGGGTGTATGGACAAGGCCCGAAAAGAGAAGGAAGAAGTAATGGACATACGTGGTTAAGATGTTTAAACTTGGTTAAAGAGATATAAGCGAGTGAAAGTCAGGCTACGACGCCTCATGAACGAAGAGGAGTATCATAAGGATAAAGAGCAGAAAGAAAACACGATATCTAGGCGCGCGGCTGTAAGTAGGATTGGGACAATCGCTGCTGGTGTTGTTGGAATAGCGGTGGGCGCGGCTGGCGGATACCTGGCAGGAACACAAGCAGCACCAGGAGGGATAACCACGGTAACCCAAGAGAAGACTCTGGAGAGAACTGTAACTGTTGGTGGAGCCACCACGGTAACAGCTACGGAGACCGTTGAGAAGACCGTGACAGTTGGTGGTGTTGCCGAGTCACCGCCTCGGCCTGAGATACTCATAGGAATCTCCCTCGCTCTAGCTGGCAGGTATAGCGGGTTTGCGTCGGAGCAGAAGTGGGCAGTGGAGGAGGCTGTCAAGAGGATAAACGGCGAGGGAGGAATCTTCCTCAAGAAATACAACACCAAGCTACCCGTGAAGCTGGTAATATACAACGACAATAGTGATGTGACAACATACGTTACCAACATTGAGAAGCTCATTACTGGTGATAAAGTTGATGCGCTCCTCGGCCAGACTGGAAGCCACTTCGCCCTAGCCATAGCCCCCGTGTTGGAGAAGTATAAAGTTCCGATGGTCGGCATACTAGGGACGACAGAGAAGATTTGGATTCCACCAAAGTATAACTATGCGTTCTCAAACTTCCACCTAGCGCGCGACGAGGTTCTGATATACTTTGAGTTTATGAACAGCCTGCCAGCCGACCAGAGGCCCAAGACGATAGCAATATGGGAAGAGGCCTCAGACTTGGGAGCAGATAACGCTAACTGGTTTGAGACGTACGCGAAGCAGTTTGGCTATGAGGTTGTTCTTCGCGAGAAATACACTCCAGGGGCTGATTTCACCACGCTGGTGAGCAAAACTAAGGCGCTTAATCCAGATGTAGTGGGCTCTATACCATCGCCTCCAGATGCCATCAACATGATTAAGGTGAGCAAGGAGCTTAAGTTCTCGCCTAAGCTCTGGGCATTCACGCGAGGAACGGCCGCGGGCCCATTTGGCGCAAACCTTAAGGAAGACGCAGAATACGTTACGGCGAGCTTCATCTGGAACCAAGACCTACCGTATGAGGGTGGTCTCCCATACACGCGGGGCAAGGATGTGGTGGATAAGTATAAGACTGAAACAGGTAGGGAGCCCACTCTGCTCGGCATCCACTACGCCTCTGCGCAGATACTCTTCAAGGCTATTGAGATGGCTGGCGAGCTGGACAAGGAGAAGATAAGAGACGCAATACAGAACGGTGAGTTTGAGACTGTTATGGGCCGTATCGCCTTTGAGAAGGGCGGTAAGATGAAAGACAGCGCTAAGCTCATGCTAATACAGCAGTGGAGGAATGGAAGACTGGAAATCGTCTGGCCGCGCGAGCTGGCTACAACAGACTTCGTCTACCCATTCCCATCTTGGGAAGAACGATAAACAACCTGGGTTTTCTCATCCCCTAATTAAAAATAATTATTTTTTATTTTATTTCCTGCGAAGGATGTTCCAAGGCTTTATAGGTAGTTCTCTAGGACGTTTCCCTGTTGCGTCATATACTGCGTTAGCCACCGCAGCTGGTGTTGGTATGCAGCCTGTCTCACCCAGTCCTTTCGCCCCGTAGGGACCTTGTGGGTCTTCTGTCTCAACAAAGATTGGAACTATCTCTGGTGCTTCGTGGCTTGTGAGGAGTGGATAGTCCATGAGTGTTGCGTTGACCACTCTGCCCCTATCTAGAACAAGCTCTTCGCTTAGCGTATATCCTAGACCCATGACGACGCCTCCATGAACCTGGCCTTCTGCCCCTAGTGGATTTAATATACGGCCCGCGTCATGCGCTGACACAACCTTCAAAACGCGTATAGTGCCTGTCTCTTCATCAACTTCCAGTAAGACGGCCTGTGCGCCGAACGTATATGCTGCTGAGATGTTCCCCATCCAGCTCTCATCCTGCATCTGGTTGGGTGGGTCGTAGAACGCTGAGGCAAGTATAACCCTGCCTCCCTCGCGTAGATGGCCGCGCCTAATCACCTTATCGTACTCCATCTTCTTACTTGGGTCTGAGCGTGAATAGACGTAGCCATCTCTTATATCCAGTTCGTCTATCGGTGTGCCGAAGAGCTGGGAGGCAGCTTCTAGTATTTGTCTCTTGGCCTCTCGTGCCGCGAGGAGCGCCGAGTTGCCTGCGACGAATGTTGCTCTACTCGCGTGCGTCCCCACATCCCACGGCCTTATCGCTGTATCATCATTCACAACGGAGACGCGCGAGACTGGGACTCCCAGCTCTTCGGCAACTATCTGCGCAATAGCGGTGTCGGAGCCTGTGCCAATATCTGTTGAGCCTGTGATTACTGTTACACGCCCAAAGTCATCAACCTGTATTATAGTTCCACACCCGTCTGAGCGATATACACGCGCTCCTCCCCCAACGTGGAAGTAGCAGGCCAGTCCTATTCCTTTTCCAGGACCTGCCGAGCCGCGGCCGCGCCAGCCTATGGCCTGGGCTGCCCGCCTTATGCATTCCTCCATACCGCATGACGTTATAACCATGCCCTGCGGCGTTACCGTGTTAGGCCTGTTGGCGTTTATGATTCTAAACTCCACCGGGTCTATTCCCAGCTCTTCAGCGAGCTCGTCCATCTGCTGCTCTATGGCGAATGTTATCTGTGGGTTCCCAGCGCCGCGTTGTGTGCCGCAGTATGGGTTGTTGGTATAGACTACTGTTGCGTCAAATCTTGCGTGGGTGAGCTGGTAGAGCCCTGTTGTGGTTGCCATCATCACGCGAGCATCAAAGGGCCCCCATGAAACGTATGCGCCAGCGTCAAGTATGAGCTTGGCGTCGCGGGCTAGGAGGCGGCCATCCCTATCAGCTGCCGTGCGCATCCTAATTATCGCAGGCTGGCGCGGAGGAGCGTACTCTAGCTCCTCCCTCCTAGAGAAAACTATCTTCACGGGCTTCCGCGTCTTCATAGACAAGAAGACCGCTATCGCATCAGTAGGGTGCAAATCCATCCCACGCCCAAAAGCACCACCTATCTCAGGCTGTATAACATGCATCTTAGCGGGGTCAACGCCAGTTATCTCTGCTAGGTCTCTCTTGTAGAGGAATGGTGCCTGCGTGTTGGTGTATATTGTTAAATGCCCCCTCTCGTCGTAATGAGCAACGACACCTATAGTGCCTAGGGGAGATGCATTAACATAATGGACGCGATACTCCCCCTCAACCACTGCAGGGGCTTCTCTGAAGATTCTCTCCAGCTCCTCATCATCCGTTGAGAACCTGAAATTAAGATTAACCACATTCGTCCCCAGCTCCTCATGTACTAGGGGGGAGTCTGGCTTCATGGCCTCTTCGGGGTCAAAGACTGGCTCCAGCTCCTCGTACTCCACCTCTATTAGGTCAAGCGCTTCTAGTGCCGTTTCTTCATCCACCGCAGCTACAGCGGCTATCTCGTCTCTAACCGAGCGCACCTTATCATACTTAAGCGGGGGCTGGTCTTTCAAAATCCCCATCTTACGCATAGGCGTATCCTTAGCGGTGATTACAGCAGCAACACCAGGAAGCGCCTCCGCCCTTGACGTGTCTATCCTCTTTATACGCGCATGAGGATACCTGCTCCTTAGAATCTTACCATAAAGCATGTTTGGTAGCTTTATATCATCAACATAACGCGCGTATCCAGTGACTTTCTCAAAGCCGTCAATCTTAGGGATAGGCTTGCCTATGGTTGAGTATCTCTCCACTAGCTTCTGCTCCAGCATCCTGCGTCAGCACCTAGCTACCGAAATATAACCTGTGTGTTATTGGCTATTGGCGTTGTTTTATCTGTCGCCAGATATACTCAGGCTTTAGTGGTGTCTCTCTTATCTGCACCCCCAAGTGGGCCAGCGCGTCTTCTACCGCGTTTGCTAGAGCTGCTGGAGCGCCTATGGAGCCTCCCTCGCCCATGCCCTTGAAACCACCTGGATTGGGTGAAGGCGTCTCAGTATGCTCCACATCCACGTTAATCATCTCCAAAGCACTGGGTATCAGGTAGTCCATGAACGTTGAGTTAAGTAGCTGCCCAGAATCGTCGTAGTTCAGCTCCTCGTAGATGGCTCCTCCGATACCATGAGCTAAAGCGCCATGTATCTGACCATGGACGGTCATCGGGTTTACGACGACGCCACTATCGTCAAATATGTAGTACTTCAGTATCTTTATGCTTCCTGTCTCAGCATCAACCTCAATAATGGGTATATGGACTGCGTAGCTGCATGTTGTGAATGCGGTCGGCTCGTAGTGGGCTGTTACTTCCAATCCTGGCTCCATGCCAGGCGGCATTTTGGTAGGCTCGCGTATTGCGGCGTTTGCTACGTCAGCCAGGGTTACATACCTGTCTGGCGAGCCGCGCACATATAGCTTGCTGTCCTCAATCTCTATGTCCGAGGGCGATGCTTCAAGCATATGCGCAGCTATCTGGCGTAGCTTCTCCTTCATCTTCTCGGCAGCTTTTATGATGGCGCCGCCAACGGTTACTGTGTTCCTACTAGCCCACGCCCCAAAGCCGTATGGGCAGTTTTTACTATCGCCCTCAAAGACCGTTACGTCCTCTATATTCACGCCCAAGGCGTCTGCGGCTATCTGCGCATATACTGTTTCGTGTCCCTGTCCCTGGCTTGCTGTGCCTGTAAGCACTATGACCTTCCCTTGCGGCTCTATTCTTATCGTTGCTGAGTCGTAGCCTCCTACCTGCCAGCCCAGCCCCTTAGCCAGCCTCTCGCTGCTTGGGGCTGTGTATTCAACGTACATAGCCAAGCCTATTCCAATTAGCCTGCCGCGCTTCTTCTCTTCTTCCTGAATCTTCCTCCATTTTTCGTATTCAGCAAACCTGAGAGCGCGTTCAAGCGCCGCAGGATAGTCTCCACTGTCATAAACTATGCCATGGACGTTTCTATATGGCATCTCCTCGGCTGGTATGAGGTTTCTCCGCCTAATCTCGGCTGGGTCTAGGCCGAGCCTACGCGCGGCTATATCCATTATACGCTCCATGACAAACGCCGCGACTGGCCGTCCGAAGCCGCGATGCGGCGAGTAAGGAGCCTTATTCGTCACGACACAATATATCTCGTACTCATAGTTGTGGAACTTGTAAGGCCCTGGTATGGCTGCCATAGTAACCATTACGGGCTGTGTCTCTGTCCAGAAAGTTCCGTAAACCCCCATGTCGGCTATGACCTTATCGCGTATAGCTAGGAGCTTTCCGTCGCTGCTGAATGCTGCTTCAACGTAATGGACCTGCTGCCTCTCGTGGCCGCATACCTGCATGTGCTCGCGGCGCGTCTCAACCCACTTCACGGGCATGCCCAGCTTTATGGCTAGCTGGACGGTCGCCACCTCTTCTGGCCAGACGCTTGACTTCGGGCCGAAGCCGCCGCCCACATTAGGAGCTATAACCCTAATCTTATGCTCAGGATAGTTGAGAGCCTGCGACAGGTATGTCTGTAGGACATGCGGGAACTGTGTTGAGTCCCAGATGGTTAATTCGCCGCGTGTTGGGTCCATATGCGCTAAGACTGCGCGCCCCTCTATTGGTGTGGGTGCATAGCGTTGGTTCGCCATTCTCTCGCGTATAACTAAGCTGGCAGACGCGAATGCTGCTTCTACATCACCAGCCCTGAACGTGCTGTGCATGACTATATTGTCTCCCCACTCCTCGTAGAGGAGAGGGGAGTCGGGTTTCAGAGCCTTCTCCGCATCCACGACGGGTGGAAGAGGCTCATACTCCACATAAACCGAGTCTATGATGTCGTTAAGGCTGTACCTATTCTTCGCTACCACAGCGACGACAGGCTCGCCCACAAACCTAGCCTTGCCGCGCGCTAGAGAGTATCTAGGCACGTCCCTCAATCCTGGATACTTCATCCAAGATGGTAGGTAAACCGCCTCATCGGGGAGCATGGCGTGTATGAAATCTGGGTGGCGCCGCGCCTCTGAGATGTCTATGCTCCTTATGCGCGCATGGCCGTATGGTGAGCGTACAAACCCGACATAAGCCATGTTACTTAGCTTTATGTCATCAACATACATCCCCCTACCAGTTAGGAGTATCGGGTCTTCACGCCTCTTAATAGGAACACCAATATACTTCTGCGCCATCCCTACCTAACCTCCCCCATACGTTATAGTAAAGCTCTTACTCCTAACCTTCTTACGTTCCTGATTACATATATCAACAGCGGCAATCGCGTAAACCTTCGTGCAACCTACTAGGTTTGGTATGTAAAGCGTGCCTCGCGTCTCTTTTCCTGGCCCGCCTGATGGGCCGTAATTCACCGCAATAACGCCGTTTCTCGTGAGCACGTTGGCGTCTGACGACCATGAGAAGACCACCCTCTCCAGCTGCTGGTTGAAGACCTGCTCATGGGCTTTATCAAGCGCCTTAACCACGTACTCGTCTTCAGAGACCTCAGCCCACGCGTCGCTTACGTAAATCTCCAGGTCAGCCTTAATTCCTGTCTCCTTCTCCACCCGCGCCAAGACATTTTCCAGCTCCTCCTTCACATCTACTGCGCTCCGCCTAGGCGGGTATCTTATGTCTAGGTATAGGTTACAGAACCAGGGTGTTCTGGAGCATCGCCAAGGCCAGCCGCCTTCTATAGCTCCGATATTCACGATGGGCTTCACCGACTGGTATTGGTAGCGTTGCTGATAGTCTGGTATCCAAGACTCAAGCGCATTCAATATCCGCGTCATCTGTAGAATTAGGTTCTGCGTCCCCGCGGCGTGGGCTGTATGCACCATCTTACCTTTCAGAGAAACCTTAGCCCAGACCGAGCCGAAGTGGGCCAGCATGAGCCTAAGCCCAGTGGGCTCGCCGAGGATAGCATAGTCAGTTATTCCCCCATGAGTAACTAGGTATGCTGTTCCATAACCATAACCACGATACTGGGCCCCGCGATACTGGTCTACTTGGGTCTTCTCAATCTCTCCAACCACGCCAGCTATCATTATGTCTCCCTTAAGCTCTACGCCAGCTTCCTGTATCGCCTCAACAGCCGAGACGTAGGCCGCTAAGGCGCCTTTCATGTTAAAGACGCCCATACCATATATCCAGTCCCCCTCGCGGTAAGACCATGGAGGCTCAAAGCGGTAAACTGGTGAGATTGCTTTGAGAACTTCTGGGTCGTCGCGTGGTGAGAAGGATGTATCTAGATGCCCGTTAAACATGAGCGACGCCCCGCCGCCCTTGCCGCGTAGAACGCCAACAGCGTTATAGCGACCAGGCTCAACCTCCTGTAGGGTTACCCTCATGCCGACCTCCTCCATCATCGCCTTATAGAGCTGTGCAACCTCCCCCTCACTGCCTGTGGGGCTTTCAATATTAGCCAGCTCCATAGTGCGTTTCACGGTCTTCTCCGCGTCAACCCGCTTGAGTATATCTTGGAGCTGCTCTACAACCATGTCTCAGCACCACACATACCAGAGAATCACAAATACCAACATTACAAGCAGTTATTTAAGTGTCGTAATTCAGCGCCAATGCACGGAATTAGCACGTGTCAGTCTGGCTATGCTTTTTAGCAGGTGGTTACGCGTTAAGCCATGTCTCTCGGTGAGTCTGTAAAGTATGTTGTTGAGGATTCGGTGGCTTGGATAACGTTGAATAGGCCTGATAAGCGGAATGCGCTTAATACTCAGATGCGTAAAGAGCTTTTGGAGGCTCTTCGCCTAGCCGAACATGATGGGCATGTGCGGGTAGTTGTTCTTGAGGGAGCGGGAGGCAACTTCTGTGCGGGCGCAGACCTGAACGAGCTATACAGCCTAACAGGCCTGGGAATTAGACAATACCACCGCGAGGTGGGAACACAGCTCATAGCCCAGTACATGCAAGACATGACGAAAGTAGTAATCGCAGCCGTTGATGGCTACTGCTTAGGCGGGGGCTGTGAAATCATTCAGGGATGTGACCTAGTAATAGCAACATCACGCGCAGTCTTCGGCCAGACGGAGGTTCGTGTGGGGCTGGTTCCAGGAGGAGGTGCTACACAGAGGCTACCACGCTACATAGGTCTGAGAAAGGCAAAGGAGCTAATGTTCACGGGCAGGATGATAAACGCCCAGGAAGCAGAGCGGCTGGGGCTGGTAAATACGGTGGTAGAGCCTGACAAGCTTCGTGAAGAAGTTCTTAAACTAGCGGAGGAAATCAAGACAAAAAGCCCAGTAATAGTGGCGCTTATAAAACGAGCCATAAATACCAGCCAAGAAACACATCTATCGGCTGGCCTAGAGTTTGAGAAAGAAATACACTACTTTACATGGCTGACCGAGGACAGGGCAGAGGGAATAAAAGCGTTCCTAGAGAAGCGAAAACCTGAATTTAAGGGAAAGTAAAAAATAAAAATATATTTTTGGGCTATGGACTCTTCATTCCTCTCTCTTTATGAGAGGAACTGTTTAGCAACCTCAGGAACCCAGGGCAGTTCTTTTCGCAGGTTATCAAGTGATTTCTTGATTTCTTCTTCTGGATAATGCCACGGCTGTAGCCTTCCTGCGAAGTATTCCTCGTATGCCGTTAGGTCAAAGTGCCCATGGCCGCATAAGTTGAATAGTATAACCTTCTTCTCACCTGTCTCCTTACAGCGCCGTGCCTCATCAATAACATACTTTATTGTATGAGATGGCTCTGGGCCTGGTAGGAATCCCTCGGTTCTGGCGAAGAATACTGCGGCGTCAAATACAGATACTTGGTCGTATGCTCTGGGCTCTATCTTGCCTTCTTTCAGGAGAAGGCATAGGGTAGGCGCGTCTCCGTGATACCTGAGTCCTCCAGCATGTATTGGTGGTGGCACGAAGTCCGAGCCCAGCGTGTGCATGGGCAGTAGTGGAGTCATCTTGGCTGTGTCGCCGAAGTCGTAGGTATAGACGCCCTTCGTCATGGTGGGACAAGCAGTAGGCTCCGTAGCTATGAACTTCACATCTTTTGGTGCTTTCTTAGCAGTTACATCATAGTAGAAAGGCCAGAACAGTCCTGAGAAGCTGCTCCCGCCACCCACACAACCAGCAACCACATCTGGATACTCATCAACCATCTCAAGCTGTTTCTTAGCCTCAAGCCCTTGGACGGTCTGGTGCATGAGAACGTGGTTAAGCACGCTTCCGAGGCTGTATCGCGTGTTGTCATGTGTAACGGTATCTTCAAGGGCTTCGCTTATCGCTATTCCCAAGCTACCTGGGTGGTTAGGGTCTTTCTGGAGCAGGCTCTTTCCGAAGTTTGTTTTATCGCTTGGGCTTGGGACAACCTCCGCGCCCCATGCGTGCATGAGCATCCTCCTAGCTGGCTTCTGGTTGTAGCTTATGCGCACCATATAGACTGAGCACTTTATCCCGAATAGGTTGCAGGCGAATGACAACGCGCTACCCCACTGGCCAGCGCCTGTCTCTGTTGTCAGGCGCTCAATCCCCTGCTTAGCGTTATAGTATGCCTGCGCAACCGCTGTATTGGGCTTGTGAGAGCCAGGCGGTGATACTCCCTCCCACTTATAGTATATCCGCGCAGGCGTGTTGAGAGCCTTCTCTAGGCGCTCAGCCCTTATCAGTGGGGTTGGCCTCCAAATCCTATACACATCCCTAACCTCATTAGGTATTGGTATCCACCTATCAGGACTCAGCTCCTGCTTAATCAACTCCTTAGCGAATATCCTCTCAAGCTTAGCAGGGTCTACGGGCTGTTTTGTTGATGGGTCTATTGGTGGTGCGAGAGGCTTGGGTAGGTCTGGCAGAATATTATACCATTCTTTCGGAATATCGTTTTCGTCTAGTGTAATTATTTTTCCTGGCATGGCAAAAAACACGCCGAATATACGCTTATAAACTTTTGGAAAACCGTGTGAAAGACTCATGAATAACGTAAGTTTTCTTCATAACTTGAATGAGGCATGAACTTTAGTGAGGATGAGGATGTCCAGCTTCTTAGGAGAACTGTCGCCGAGTTTATGAAAGGGTTTCCAGCCGAGTACTGGAGAAGGTATGATTCTCTCCGCGAGTTTCCCCGCGAGTTCTGGGACGCCGCGGCTAGGAACGGCCTGCTGGGCATCACGATACCTGAAGAATATGGTGGCGCTGGCCTTGGCATGTATGCCGCTGCCGTAGCGATGAACGAGGTAGCCCGTAATGGCGGTGGTCTGGCCGCTGGAGACCTACTAATGAGAACCCTAGTATTTGGCGGTCTTCTAATAAATAAACACGCATCACGGGAAGCTAAGGAGAAATACCTACCAAAGTTGGCTGAAGGTAAGATAATCTGCTCCTTCGCCCACACAGAGCCAAACGCTGGCGTGAATACATTTGATATTCAGACTAAAGCAGTCAGGAAGGATGGGGGCTTTGTGGTAAATGGTCAGAAGATATGGATAACCCTGGCACACATGGCAGACCTTATTGTAGGCGTTGTGCGCACAACGCCTACAATAAGGTCTGCCATG
>WAQC01000138.1 GCA_015520425.1 Candidatus Pelearchaeum sp.
GCAGAGTTTATACTGTTGGCTAAGCTTTTCACCAAAAAGCCTTATATAAAATTCTTCACAACAGCCAAGGACGCAGTAAATGCTAGCGAGGAGGCTGGCCGTTCATTCCTCGTTATCCTCCTACCGCTAAAGAAAGATAAACCTCCCGATGTTATCTGGGGTGAGCTGAAAAGCTCTGCTCGCGGCATTGAGAGGGCATTAACAAGTAGGAAGATTGAGGTCTGGCGATGGGACGTTTGGAGCGACGAGAAGAGCAAAGCTGTAATCATGTATGAGCTGGCAAGCAACGAGCTACCCAGAATATATCTACATCAGGGACCAGAGGTTTATCGCGAGCAGGCGCTTGACTTCATTGATAGGCACTTAAGCAGTAAAACCACTGTTGCTGGTCCGTGGATATGGGGGGATAGGCTATATGTAGCTAAGCGTCGTGAAGAGGTGAGGGTTGATGAATTACTTAGGAAGTTGCTAACCAGCGGTGAGGTTAAGATAGCTCACGGTCTTAAGAAAGAGTTTGATGAATGTAAGATAATTACAAATCTTGAGGAGTTATATAGGTTGGTGAATGGAGAGAAAGAACTAATAACTTTTGTAAGGGGGTTTTTATGTGCTCGTCCAAGCTTTCTTCAACGATAATAGAAATTGATAAAGCCTTGGATAAGTTTAATGATATTGATTTCTCGTTAATGGCTTATCCTGATTGCTCTAAGGAGCTCATTATGAAACGTATAGAGAAACTGCACACTATGGGAGTTGAGGCTTTGTATCTTAGTGTTGATGATAAGGGAAGACTTTCACCCACATTAGTCGGCAAGGGAGGTAGAGGTCTTGTTTTCCTATGCAAAGCATGTGGTGTTGAGCATGTAGTAAAGCTCAGAAGAACAGACGCCGCAGTATCAAGTTTCCAGCATGAAGCAAACATGCAAACCTATGCCAACAAGTTGTGTATAGGCCCCAGACTCGTAGCATGGGATGATGATATACTGTTAATGGAGTATATTAAGGGTGAGAACCTATCTTCATTCCTGTTAAAACACCATTCACTTAACAAACTCCGTCAAATATTCAGTCATCTTCTAATTCAATGCTTTATCCTTGATATTGGTGGTTTAGACCATGGCCAGCTTAGTGATGCTTCAAAACATGTTATAGTAACGCAGCAGGGTAATGCGGTTATAGTGGATTTTAGCCACTCCTCCATTCGTAGAAAACCTAGGAATGTTACGCAGTTAGCTTCCTATATTAAGCTAGTAACAGCACGTTTTGGACTCTGTTTCCATCATAAAGAGAATTTAAATGAGATACTCCGCGAGTATAAGTGCTCTCCTTCTGTCGCTGCTTTTGATAGAGTATTGGAGGGGCTAGACTTGGGTGTTACCACTGCTCGTAGTGTATGATTTCTTTTAATGGTCTTCTGCCGAGTTTCTCAGGCTTCTCGGCTGGTTTTCCTATCGGGATTATTCCTATCGGCCTCACTTCGCGGGGTAGGTTGAGGACCCGCGATACCTCTTCATCGTCAAATGCCCCAACGAAGCACGCTCCTAACCCAAGGTTTGTACAGGCAAGCAATATGAGCATAGACGCAAAAGCGCCGTCTATTATGCTGTAGAAGTCCCTTCCCCTCTTGCCGTAGCGCCAGACGTTTCTCCTGGTGTCGGAGCAAACCACAACTACGACTGGAGCCTGTGCTATGAACATCTGGTTTAAAGCCGCGCGTGCTAGTTTTCGTTTCTGCTCAGCGCTACGAACTATTATGAACTCCTGCGGCTGTAAATGCCCCGCACTGGGGCTGCGATGCGCCACCTCAAGAATTTTCATCACAACATCATTAGGAATCGGCTCGTCTGCAAACTCCCTAACCATTCTACGCCGCGCGACAACCTGTATAAATTCCATACATAGTATAGGGATGTGGTGAGAAATAAGTTAATCTCAATCTTAGACCATAATCTATTAGAGGTGTGGAGTGAATGGGTGATAATTCGCGTGAAGTTAAACACTCTATACGTGAGCATGTATGGAGGCTGTTGGAAGAGGAGGGTGTAGCCGCATTTCCGCTACCAGTGAGGGGAAGGATTCCGAATTTTAAAGGAGCTGAGAGGGCCGCCGCCCAGTTATGCTCCACCAAAGAATACGCGGCAGCTCGTGTTGTTAAGGTTAATCCAGACTCACCACAACGAGAAGTCAGGCTCCGTTGTTTAATAGATAATAAGATTCTCATAATGCCCACACCACGCCTCCGCGATGGTTTTCTTCTAATACACCCATCTAGAATACCTAGGAATAGACTAAGAGAAGCAGCCACCATAAAAGGCGCATTCGTTTATGGTAGGAAGACGCAGCCAGGCGAGCTACCAGATATAGACCTGATAGTCATAGGCTCGGTAGCGGTAAGTAAGCATGGTGATAGAATTGGAAAGGGTGAAGGATACGCCGAGCTTGAATATGGCATATTACGCGAATTTGGAAAAGTTTCAGAGAACACACCAATCTATACTACCGTACATGAACTTCAGATAGTTGAAAGCATACCACGCGAGCCTTATGATGTTACCGTTGATGCTATATTCACACCCTCGCGAACGATAGCTATTAAAGTAGAGAGGAATAGGCCGCCTGGTATCTTATGGGATTTGCTTCCTCAGCAGAAGATTAGAGAGATACCACTTTTAGAGCAGCTTTATAGGGAGCGTGGATAGGATATGGAGCTAGTAGCCGCTCTTGATATAGGCGCATCATGGACGCGAGTAGCCGCTGCTAGGCCTTCGGGAGAGCTTCTCGCATATCATACATATCCAACACCACGCGACTCGGATGAGATACAACGTCTAATCTCCAGTAGCTTAAACAACCTCAAATCTGAGGTAAGCGTTTCAGAGTTCCGCGCAGTCGGAATAGCTTCCGTTGGGCCGTTATCAGCAAGAGACGGCATGATACTGGGCGCACCGAACATAGGCAGAGTTAGAGTTAGCGTGGGCGATGCCGTAAGGCGCGTTCATGACGGGTTAATAGTCATGCTTAACGACTGTAACGCTGCTGTTCTTGGGGAACGAGTCTTTGGAGCAGGCCGCGGAGCACGTAACATAGCATACGTAACCATAAGCACTGGGATAGGTGGAGGGGCCATAGTTGATGACACCCTCCTCCTGGGGAAAGACGGTAATGCCGCAGAAGTTGGACACACAGTCGTGGATTACAAGTATAATGTTAGATGCGGATGCGGGGGCTATGGTCATTGGGAGTCGTTCTGCTCAGGGCGGGGACTTCTACGCCTAGCGCGGCTCGTTCTCGGAAGCAAACACGCGAAGAAGTGGAGAAAACCCGAGCAACTCTTTGCTGATGCGCGGCGTAGAGACAAGAAGGCTCTCAAACTCCTTGAAGAAGCAGCTAAAATAAACGCTGCGGGATTCGCGAATGTCATAAACTCATTTGACCCAGAAGTTATGACAATCGGAGGCAGCGTAGCGCTTAATAACACAAGCCTAGTTATAGACTGGGCTGTACGCTATCTGAGGCGCTATATACTCAATAGGCCCCCTATCATTATGCCCACACCTCTAGGCGAGAAGGCACCTCTGATGGGGGCTGTGGCCGCCGCTCTCAACCCTATTGAAGAGGCTATAGTTAGGTAGCTTGCGTTTATATGGCGGGTTGCCAAGCCAACCTTAAGGGTATTAGGGCTATGGGAGACCCGAAGAGGCAGCGGAAGAAGTACGAGACTCCACGCCATCCGTGGAGAGCTGAGGTTCTGGCCGAGGAGCTTAGGCTGGTCGGCGAGTATGGGCTGAGGAATAAGCGCGAGCTATGGCGCGCCGCGAGCAAACTTAGGAAATACAGGTCTCTAGCACGCTCCCTCTTCATAATGACGGGCGAACGCAGGAGGCAGGAAGAGGCCAAGCTACTCGGAAAGCTCTATAGACTAGGCCTCCTCCCAGAGGGCGCGATACTGGATGACGTGCTAAGGCTCACTGTTAGGGATTTCCTTGAGAGGCGTCTTCAGACTATGGTTTATAGGATGGGGCTTGCCAGAACTCCTTACCAGGCGCGGCAGTTCATAGTCCACGGCCATGTTTATGTGGGTGATAGGAAGGTGCGGTCTCCAGGTTATCATGTTATGCGTGGTGAGGAGGAGCAGATTAGGCTCGCCCTTCCCGTGAAAGCGGAGGCCGCCGGCTCTTAGAGATTGTTATCTCCACAATACCATTATTCCTTACCACACTTACTATAGTGTCTCTATCAATTCTAAAGCTTCTAGAGAAGCTCCAGCCATTCCAATCCCAAGAAATTTTAACAGAATCCACATTATGCTGGACTTTAACCTCCTCATCAGGCACGCCTCGTGTCTCCACGATTATGTGCATGGTCTCCTCGGTTTCCTCAATCTCTATGAGCGGCTCGCGCGACATAATAACATATCGTAATATCTGCTCTTCATCGTAGAATTCATCTGGCTTTACGGGCTTACGGTAAAAATATCCCTCATCAACCCCATGCCAGTATCTAATCCTCTTCTCTCCCATCCTCCAGCAGAGATTAACCACACGGCCAAGCCGTATTGCTGGGAAATCCACAATCCCCACACCCACATCGCGGAGAATACAGCCAGTCTCCTCAATCTCCTTAAGTATCTTGTTAATCTCCGCGCGGAGCGAGTCGCTAGCTTCATAAGGCTCGCGCTGAGCTATCGCTACTTTTTCACGAAGCTTCATGATACGCGACTCTATGAATGGAATGAGCTGCTGCGCTTGCTGTATTGTGAAGAAAACAGGCAGCTCTCAACTCACCCTTTCTTAACAGCCTTTCAACGGTTAAGCGTGCTGATAAAGGTAGTGCTAGACCACCAAGCCAGGTTAGCCTTAATAATAGCCATTTAGAACAGCCCTATCAGCGAAATGAGCCAGGAGACTGGACAGGCACAGCAGCCGAAGCTCAGATGGGGAGTCGTCCATATCTACAGTAGCTATAACAACATAATCGTTCATGTTACAGACCTTACTGGAGCCGAGACTATAGCCAGAGCCAGCGGCGGAATGTTTGTTGATGCTGGCAGGCTTGAGCCCACACCATACGCGGGTATGAGAGCAGCCGCCTACGCTATGGAGCAGGCGAAGCAGGCGGGGATAAACGCCGTACACATAAGAGTTAGAGCACCAGGAGGAGTGAAGTCAAGAACACCAGGCCCAGCAACGCAGGCTGCGATAAGAACCATAGCCAGGTCAGGCGTTATGATAGGCAGGATAGAAGATGTAACGCCTATCCCGCATGATAGTGTGCGTAAGAAAGGCGGTAGAAGGGGCAGGAGGGTCTAGCCCTCCTCATCAGCTTGACTAACCTCATCGGCGAAGTCCTTTCTAGGCGGGACAAACACATCAACAACTAGGCAGTCTTGTTTTGCCGTGAACGCATGCCGCTCATTAGACTCTATGACGTAAGAATCCCCGCCTACAACCTCTATCTCCCCCCTCTCGGTGGTGAATACACCTTTTCCATCTATGATTATTCCCAACTGCTCTTCAGGATGGCTATGCATGGGAACGCTTGCCCCCGCCTTTATCTCGTAGAGAACCACCATACAGTCTTTAGATGTGCCTAGAACCTTTCGTCTAACTCCTTCGCCAACCACATGCCAATCCTTTGATGCTGCTCTCCAAACCTTCAAACCTGCTCACCACTCGTAAATTCCTTTATTTCACGACAATAGATAAGACTTAAGTAAGCACATAATCTCTTTCCTGTTTGGCATGAGTATAAAGCAGGTGGATATATCGCGGAAACGCCCTATTCGCCGCGAGGCTTTCGCTAAGGGGATTATAAGGCTTAAACCCAGCACAATCAAGCTAATACGCGAAGGCGCGCTGGAGAAGGGTGATGCGCTCCAGCTAGCGCGTATAGCTGGTATAATGGCGGCCAAGATGACACCTCAGCTCCTCCCGTTATGCCATCCCCTAAGGCTGGAAGCCGTAGATATAACAACACAACTAGGAGAGGACTATGTTGAAGTTAGGTCCCATGTAATAGCTACCGAGAAGACGGGAGTGGAAATGGAAGCCCTTACAGCAGTTTCGGCTGCTTTGCTAAATATCTGGGATGTGGTAAAGCAGTATGAGAAGGACGAGAAGGGACAGTATCCCAGCACAAGCATAGCAGAGATTAGGGTAGAGCTGAAGGTGAAGCATGAGGATGAAGGCGCCTGAAGAGCATAGACATAAAGCCCCCAAGGAGTTGAAGATAGCCATCTTCACAGCAAGCACATCACGCTATGAGAAGAAAAAACGCGGAGAAGCGTTTAGAGATGAAACAGGAGAGAAATCCCAAGAGATACTAAGGAAACTTGGCTACACTGTTGATTATCTAGGGGTTGTGAATGATGATATAGTTATGATTCGGCATATGTTGCTTGAGACTCTGAATAGAGACTATGATGTGATTATTATTAATGGTGGAACAGGCTTAGCTAAGCGGGACGTCACCATAGAAGCTGTAGAGCCTTTCTTGGAGAAGCGCATGGATGGCTTTGGCGAGATTGTAAGGTTGGAGAGCTATAAGAGAATAGGTGCTGCTGCCGCCATGACACGCGCAATAGCTGGCGTTTTTCGCGGTAAGGTGATTATGGCCCTGCCAGGCTCTCCAGACGCCGCAGAGACCGCGCTCACAATCTTTGGAAAAGAACTTCCTCACATGGTCTTTATAGCAAGGAGCTAGACTGGGATGAAGATACATTTCCTCGGAACTGGCAGTATAGTTCCCACAGAGGGACGCTTCGCCAGCGGAATACTCATAGAGGCCAGTAACATCAAGCTACTACTAGACTGCGGGCCAGGATGCATAGAGAAACTACGACGCATAGGAGTATATCCACAAGACTTGAACGCCCTACTAATCACCCACTTCCACGTAGACCACGTGTCGGATATGCTACCCTTGATTAAAGCACGCGCCTACGGCCGCGACGGCTTCCCAGCACTACCCCCACAAATGCTGGAGATTCTCGGCCCTAAAGGCCTTGAGAAACTAGTCAGACACCTAGTGGTGGATATCACCGAGTTTAGCTACATCTCACGCATGATGCGCTGCTTCAACTATCTCAAACTTACAGAGCTATCACATGGCGATAAGCTCTTCCGCGGCGACTGGAGCGTGGAAGTAGCAGAGGTAGAACACTATAATGGTATAGCGTATAAAGTCGTTGTAGAGGATAAGAGCATCGTTTACTCAGGGGATACGCTGCCTGATAAGAGGCTTATAGAGCTGGCACGGGGGTGTGACCTCCTAATACATGAATGCTCATTTCCGCATGAAACGCTTATAGGCAAACATACATCAGATAAACAGCTTGCTGAAATTCTTGGAGAGGTAAAAGCCAAGAAGGTGGCCGTAGTTCATCTTTATCCAGCTTGGGAGGGCCGTGAGGAGACGCTAGTGGAACAACTTTCAAAAGCCTCCAGAGCTGATATCCATGTAGCAAGAGACATGGATATAATTGAACTATAAAAAGACTCAATTAGCGGCAATGGGGGGAGTAATAGGTATATGATACTCTCAGACTTTGACCTCTGGAACTATCTGAGAAGCAAGCGCCTAGTGATAGACCCTTTTGAAGATGAGATAGTTAGAGAGAACGGACTTGACCTCCGCATAGGGAGACATATAGCGAGGTTTAAACAAACCAACGAGGAGCTAGACACTAAGAATTCAGATATAACACAGTTCTATACGCTTGAGGAGGGAGATTCGTTCATTATAAAGCCGCATGAACATGTTCTGCTCCATACAATTGAGTACATGAAGCTCCCCACAGATTTGATGGGATTTGTAAATCTGAGGAGCAGCTATGCGCGTATAGGTCTTACGATACCACCAACCATAATAGATGCTAACTTTGAAGGACAGCTCACCATAGAGCTTGTAGGGAGCGATTTTCCAGTTAGACTCCACGCTGGAGAGCGATTCCTTCATGTGGTCTTTGCCCGACTTTCTTCGCCTGTTGAAAAGCCGTATATGGGCAAGTATCAGGGCCAGCGCGGAGTTCGGCTTCCTTCATTCAATAAATAAAATGGAATAGCCCCCAGCTATAGGTGGAAGTATAACCACAGTATCCCCTTCCCTAAGCCGTATTTCATCCACCTTATCCAACTCTACATTTTCCCCATTCAACGCTAATGCGAATCCCCGCCTGAGGCGAGGTGCTCCTTCAAAGACTAAGCCAGCTAGACGCTCATACCTTGCCGCAATAGCTCTAAGCAAATCGCCCACAGTAGCACCCTCTTCTAGCTCAAAAAAATCACGCTCAACACCAGTAGCTTCTCTCAGAAAGGCGTAGAACCTTGTCTCAACCTTCATCTAAGCGCCCTCCAGCCACTTATAGCTTCCGTCAACATATACTTCCTTCTTGAAGAGAGCTGGCTCGCGTTTATATCGTTCAACAGCCTCGCGGAGACCTTGGAAAACACCGTCGCGCGAAGCACCTGCTACAGCCACCAGAACTATCGGCTCACCCAGCTCAAACCTTCCTATTAGATGCCATATCCCAACGAAGGTGAGGCCATATTTCTCTTTGGTCTCCTCACAGATTTTAGACAAAGACTTATTGGCATGCTCAACGTAAGACTCCATTTCAAGAAGCATCACATCCTTCTCGCCGCGTCCAGCTTTTTTGGTAATCCCCAGGAAGAATGATACGGCACCTACACTACCATCACTAACCAAGCCCAAAACGGCATTTATAACATCCCCCAAATCCAGCCGACCCTTCTCATAAACTCCAGAGGCAGGAACAGAACGCATCAACCCACTATATATAACACCACCATATATCCATAACGCCGAATTTCAAGAAAGACCCATTACAGGCTTCAGGGTTGGTTATTTTTAGAAGGCGGAGACAAAGTCTCGCCTTAGTTTATTTTTATTATTCCAAAAATCGTTAATCTATGGCATGTTTGTAATAACGTATAAGGTAAACCTTTTTAGATAAAACATAAACCCAAAAGAAATAATTAATCACAACGAAAGAATGAAGTATGCATACGAAAAATAGAATACGGTAAGCAAGGTCATCCTGCCCTCTTTTTATACTGTGGGATTACATTGGCTATTGTATTAGCGAAGCAACTATCCGACATCCCAACCGATTCGTAACGCTTCCTGCTTGGAAAGCCTGATTTTGGGCTTTTCTTTCCTTATCATGCTTTATTGTGTTGGTCTTTTGTGGATTTATTCAATTCATGTTGAATTATTGTGGCTCTGATTATTCGGTTGGTGGTGAAATACAATAAGAGGTGAGATAGCGCAATTATGTGGTTATTGGGTATGCGATTTTTCGTATGATACTTTTCGGGCATATTATCTGCCTCGCTTAAAAGATAAAATGTAGATGGTTTATGGTTTACCTCATGAAACGGGGTAAGAACTCTAAGGTTGATGAGAAGGCTCTTCGCGAGGCAGCTAAGCGGGCATTGGAACAGCCGAGACTGGCTCTTTACTCACCCTTGGCGGCCTGCGTCTTGAATTACTGGAAGAGCGTAGTACCTAGGTATAGTATTAGTGATGAGCTTGCTAAGATAGTTGAGAGTGAGCTGAGGCGGAGGTGGCCTGCTTTGACCGCTAAGGCGAGGAAGGTTATTGAGCGTTCTAAAAAGTGAATTTGGGTTCTTATAGTGTTTAATGGTGGTTTTAGTGGTATGGAGCTGGAAACACGGCGCGTGATGGAGGCGGCAGAGGCGGCGTTATCTAATGCTAGGCGTAGGGTTCTGGAGCTTATGGTTTCTGGAGAAGCTTCGCGAAGGCTTTCGCGTGGATTTTTCGGCGATGTTTCACTTGCCGTTGATGTGGAGGCTGAGCGCGCCATAATAAGCACATTATCAGACCGTCTAGGCAGTGTAGCGTTCGTTACCGAGGAGGGCGGAATACTAGGAAATGAGGATAACAACGATTATCTAGTCATTATAGACCCTGTTGATGGCAGCAATAATGCGATGGTTGGTATTCCCTTTTTTGCTGGTGCCCTCGCGATAGCTAAGGGTAGCACCTATTCAGACATAGTTGCTGCGGTTGTTGTGAATTATTCGTCGGGTGAAGTATATAAGGCTGCATCTGGGCATGATGCCTCAAAGAACGGCAAGCCTATACGCGTATGCGATGAAGTTCCTCTTAACGAGTCTTTCATAGCGTTTGACCCCCGAATATTAAAGAAGCGGCCCGAAAAGGGGTTAGAGTTGGTAAGCTCGGTTAAGAATGTGCGTTTCTTTGGTTCTGCGATTCTGGAGAGCTTGCTAGTGGCCGAGGGGAAGCTACATGCATTTGTTGCCTATCCACGTATAATGCGCCCCCTAGACTTCGTTCCCTCCGCATATATCTTGCAACAGGCTCATGGGGTAGCAGATTGCATAGATGTCCGTTTGGATGCGCTGAATCTTCTCTCAACCGAGCGCTATGCCATACTTGCAGCCTCAGGCAGCCGTCTCCTAGAGGAGTTGGCGAGACTTCTCACATCATCCGCATGATGCTGGTGAATGTTTATTATATCTCTCTACACGCATATTCTAAGTCATCATGAATCAGGCGATACCGCTGGCCGCTATAACTAGGAAGAAGGCGAGGAGTGAAATTAGGGATGTGGAGAGGTTTAAGCAGTCAGGCTACCGAATAATAGGGGAGCACTCGGCGGTAAAGGTCTGCCACTGGACAAAATCCGCTCTCCGCGGAGGAAAGATGTGTTATAAGAGCTGGTATGGCATAGACAGTCATCGTTGCATCCAGCTAACACCAAGCGTCCAGTACTGTAATCTTATGTGCGTTTTCTGCTGGCGTTTCCATACTCCTAACAGGGTAGCGCCCTATGATGGACAGTGGGACGACCCTGTAGCAATTCTTGACGAGGCTATCAAGGCGCAGCGGCAGTTGCTCTCAGGGTTTAAGGGGAATCCAAAAGTTAGTAGGGAGAAGTTTATGGAGGCTATGGAGCCTAGGCATATTGCCATCTCGCTTGATGGTGAGCCTACGCTTTATCCCAAGCTTGTTGAGTTTATTCAAGAAGCCACACGGCGCGGTATGACCACATTCCTAGTTACAAACGGAACCATGCCTGAGCGGCTATTGGAGCTACGTGAAAAAGCCCAGCCAACAAGCCTTTACATAAGCCTCTACGGCCCCGATAAGGAGAGCCACATAAGGACTAACAAGCCGCTTATACCCGATAGCTGGGAGCGGATAATGCGTAGCCTAGAGATAATGCGCGGATTTAGCTCTCGTAAGGTGATTAGGCTTACACTGGTCAAGGGCTATAACATGCACTCCCCAGCGAAGTACGCTGAGCTTATTAGGATAGCGCAGCCAGATTTTGTAGAGTGTAAAGGTTATATGCACGTTGGTGAGTCGCAGAAGAGGCTGCCGCGCGAAGCCATGCCAGACATGAAGGAGATTAGAGAATTCGCCAACGAGCTTGCCTCAGAGCTGGGCTACACCATAGTAGCGGATGACGAGCCTAGCAGGGTTGTTCTACTAGCAGACCCAAGCTCACGGTATTACCAGGAGCAGCTCGGAAGAATGCGGCAGGCCAGTAATGAGAATAATGCATATTCGTTAGATGGTGTTGAGGGCTGCACAGCGAGCGCGTAGAAGAGACGCAACTAGAGAATAGTGAGATGATTCAAGCCATACAGCAGCAGATAGATAAGGTATTGGAGAGACCGCATAATAGTTGGTTTGAATATCTACGCCGCTTTCTGGGCAGGTTTATACTAAGCAATATAACACCTGGGGCTGGTTATCTCGGTGTATGGGCGCGGGATGCGGCGTTTATTCTCTATGGCTGGCTTGCTTTGGGCGAGTATGAGCGCGGGCTAAATGCGTGTAGTGAAATATGGGGACATAGAATACGCGAATCCTCCCTGATAGTTGCGGGAAGAAGCAGAAACACATTCGTACCATCCAAGATAGCAGACCGCGAGTTTAAGAAACGCTTCCAAGGCATGCTCCCCACAACTATACTCAAGGGTTGCCTAGAAGTTTATGGCGCTGAGCCCGACATAGATTCCACAGCACTTATGATAGACGTCACCTGCAAGCTTTTGAGGCGGGCTGATTCATCTACGAAGCGTAGTGAGCTTCTACCTCTAGTTGAAAACGCTGCAACAGCTCTCTTGAATAAGGATGTTGATGGCGATATGGTTCTTGAGCAAGGGCCTAACGAGGACTGGATGGATACCGCTTATAGATATGGAAAAGTTCTCTACTCTAATGTTTGCTGGCTCTCCGCCCTCCGCTCCCTAGCCGAGGTTGATGGGAAGCGTGAAGAGTGGTACGATACGTATAATGAGGCTCGGAAAGCTGTTGTTAGGACATTTAGGCTTGATAGTAGTGAGCCAGTCGGGGTTGTTGGCTTAAGAGCATATAAAAAGCATGTTTGGCAAGACACAGTACTAGCTGCCGAGCATGTAGATTCTGAGAGCATCGTGAGGCAGCTCTCAAAGAAGCTAGATGCTAAAATAGGCCCGCGCGTGGTTCATCCACAGCTTCCCATAAGTAGCTGGCGCTCAAGAAAATGGGGCACATATCATAACGGAGCCTTCTGGCCATGGTTCTCTAGTATGCATGCACTCGCTCTTAACAGGCTTGGCTTCATAGAAGAGTCTTGGCGCATAATGCGTAGCGTTGTAAAGTACTGTCTCTATGAGTGGGTTAATCCCGATAATGAGAGCGGAAGAGGGCCTAAGCCTTTTAGAACTGGATGTGCTACAGCCTTGGCGGTATTAGCCGAGCTTCATGATGGCGTTGAGTAGCTTTCTATAGGTTTCTTCTAATAGTTCAGGCATGACTTTCGTATTTGCTATAACCGTCATGAAGTTTGTATCACCTTGCCAGCGCGGAACTACATGGATATGAACGTGGTCTGCTATTCCAGCGCCAGCTACGCGGCCCAGGTTTATACCGATATTAAACGCGTCTGGATTAAGTGCTTCGCTTAAAGCGCGGATAGATAGACTAACAAGCTTCATAACTTCAAGCCCCTCTTCATCGTCTAAATCCACCACGCTGGCTACATGCCTATATGGGCTCACCATGACATGACCGTTATTGTAGGGAAATCTATTCATTATTATGAAAGCTTTCCTCCCCCGTTTGAGGATTAGATTTTCTTCATCTTTATTTTGCTTTGGCTTTGCGCAGAAGATACATTCCTCGTCGTTTTCTTTTGCTGACTTTATGTAAGCCATTCTCCAAGGAGCCCAAAGCCTGTCCAAGGCGTTATGCATGTTGGGTTCGGGTCTATATAAGGAGAGAGGAGCCTCGTAGTTCTTCTGTCCATCCTTTTCTTAGGTTTGCGCGTATTCCTTCAACAGCTACGATGGCGTCCGCGCTTGATAGAAAGCTTTTGAATGTGTGTATTGGGACTATATAGCATCCTTCAGCCATTCTAGTCTCAGGCTCGTATAGCGTTAGTATTGTTGGGAGAAACCTTGTCGTATGACCTCCAGATAGTGTGCTTTCAAGAAGTCCTACAAGGGCTTCCGTCCTAGCCTTATGCCTCTCAACAACGCTCCTCAAAGTCTTTCCTACGAGCCTATTCTTCCAGCGCTTACAATCAAAAACAATCGCGCCATACTCCTTGGCAGCAAGTACATCAACTTCAAATCGTTTGCCTAGCCTTTTGAATCTGACATTCCTTAATGGTTTGTATCCGATTTTTTCAATCATCTTAGCCGTGTATGCCTCCATTTCCCGCCAATCTAGGTAGCGTGCAGCTCTTTCAGGCTCATAACCAAGCTTAACGGCTTCAAGCATCAGCTCTACCCGCATATCAGGTGATAAGGTTTCTAGATTGGGTATATACATCCTAATAGTCTCAGTTACCAGCTCTCTTCCCACGCCAGCCAGCTCGGCTATAGCATCGGGAGTTGGTGTTGTACCATTTTTGGAGAGTTGGAGAACAGCCACTAGAATCTCGCTGATTATGCGCTGCTTCATCTAAATATATCCTCTTCTTCTGGCCTGATTATTTCGCGCGCAGAGGCTTCGGATTTCTTATATTTGTATCCCCGCACTATGGCTGCTGGTATTCCTTCAGCGGCCTGGCCCATGACAAGCTCTGCCGCGCTGCATATTTCATCCGCTACACAAGTTATCTTTGATACCAGTACACGCCCATATAGGTCTCTCTCACCGCGCCTATCCCAGAGCGGCTCTATACCGCTGCATCCAATAGCAACATTTATCGTTCCCTTCCTGAACGGCCGTCCATGAGTGTCGCTCACTATAACTGCTACATCTTTTCCTGTAAGTTCTGCTATTTCGCGTCTTATCCTAGCTGCTGAAGCATCTGGGTCTGGTGGTATTGGTGCGAATTGAGAGCCTCCAGAAACGTTAGAAGCATCAACACCTGCGTTAGCGCAGATAAAGCCGTGATGAGTCTCGCATATGATTACCCCGCGTCTCATCTTAACTATAGCCTTAGAGTTTCTTAAGATTACCTCAACATAGCGCGGGTCTTTACCTGTTAGTGCAGCTATATGCTTGGCAAAATCCGAGGCCGCGACGCTATCAGCGTCTATCACGCATCCCTCAGCCTTTGCCACCGCTACATGCGCAACCACTATTACGTCGTCATCAAGTATGGACTCACCCATACGTTCTGCTGCCTCAACTATTAGATAGCCTAGCCTGTCCCCAGGCTTTATAAGGGGCATCCCAGCTAGGCCTATTATCCTTACGTTCTGCATCAAGGATAAATATAGTGTGGTTGTTGCCTCTTAACTTAATCCCCGCATCCGCTAGATTCCAAATTTATCAAGCTTCTTCTTCGCCTTGACTCCCATAGACGGGCTTAAGCGGGCGGTCTCAGGATGCTCCGTCTCCTCGGTACGGCGCTTCACAAAAAGCCCACAACGACCATCTTGGAGAAGCTTCATCTGAGCACATTCGGCGTATGGGCATTTATAGCCTATGCATGGCGCGTTTACCCAGTTGCACCACGGCGGGTTGCGTTTAAAATCCAGCGCCTTCTTGGCGCATCTAAAGAATCTGCAGAGCGGGTTGCAGATGGGGGTCGGTTCTCGGCTAAGAGTCCAACTCAAAGGAGCTACCTCCACACCCTTCCCTTGGCCCCTCGGATTTACAGCATAGCTGGTGGGATTTTAACGTTGCCGCTTGACAAAATTCCAAGCCGCCAGCCCTATGAGCAGGACTAGGATTAAAGCCGATGCAGCTAGGAAGGGGGTATCAACGGGAATTAGGGAACCGCCGGCCACTAGATAGGGAACCAGCCTGACATCAACATCAGATGCTCCCTCTACGAACAACCTTTCTCTAACAAGTAAATCCCCGTCCTTAAGCACGTCTATCGTTATATAATCAGGAGTACGCTGCGTTATAGTTATGGGCGAGCCAGCCAGCGTTCCCTCAAACACTACTTTATCGCCAGACTTAACCAAGAGCGTGAGGCCACTCACATAGTTATTCAATGCATCAACTACCCTTATCGTTATAGGGAAGTTTATCGTCATGACGCGTAGCTCTAACTCGTTATCGCGTATATCTATGCGCTTAGAGAAGACAGCCTTCCCATCATATTCTACTACAACATCATTGGGGCCTGGGAATATTTTATGGTTTGATTCTCCAGAGCTGTCGGTTAGTGCTTCGCTAACACGCTCCGTGAATGGGTCTATGATTTTTACTTGCGCATCAGCTACTGGTTTTCCTTGATAGTCGGTTATCTTTAGTGTGAGGCTTAGGAGAGGTATTGTAAAGCTTACGGTGGTCTCCGCCCTGTTAAGCTCTACATCTATGCTTCCCAGACTGACCGCACCTCTAAAGAACGTGACCCTATACGTTCCCGCAGGAGTTGTTGAGAGGGGTAGGTCTCTAAACACGGCGGAGCCATCTTCACCCGTTGCAATTCGTGTGAAGTTCCCCACCAACTCGTTGCCCATAAGTAGCGTTATGTCTGGCAGAGGATTTCCATCACTATCCGAAACATTCACCGTAAGCGTACCCAAGTCTGCAACTATGCTAAAATCCTCATACTGTGTCAAGCTCCTAGAATCCTCATAAACCGCTATGCGCTTATCAAGGAATCTCATGAAAATCTCAATCTTATACGGCCCTACCAGTTCTGAGGATATAATCTCACTAGCTTTTAGAAAGCCGTTCTTGGCTGTGAAGGTCTTGTTATATTTCTCCGTGCTGAAGACCACTTCCAAATCTCTGACAGGCCTCTTTCCCTCCAGGTTTGTTATTGTGAGGTTCAGGCTTAATATCTGCGCTGTGAGCGTAGCATTCTCGGCTGGCTCGTCTATCTTTATGTTTTCACTTGCTACCGTTATATTGCCCAGCAATACTTCCACGTTATAGTTTCCACCTATATCTGGCACAACTGTGAATGGAATGTTCTCAAATATTGCAGTCCCCTGAGGAGACGTTCTCCTACTCTTAACCAGCAACTCGGAAGGAGCGGTTATCTTCACCAGAAGATTAGGAACCTCCTTCCCCCCTAGGTCAATAACCTTCACCAGCAGATTAGCAAGCGGCGCAACTATCTTTACTTCGTTCTGCTCTGGAAAGCTTACAGATGTCTCATTTAGTATTATATCACCCATAACCAATCTGACAAGATAATTTCCAGGTTCTATATTCTTGAATATAGCCCAACCCGTGGCGTTAGATACGAATTGTTGGGTAAATTCTCCACGGCTTATTTCTACTGTTATTCCATCTTTACCCTTTCCATCTGGGGTTAATACCTGTATGAGTAGGGTGCCCTCTGGCTGGGCGTGAGCTATTGTTAGTACTGTTGTAAGGAGTAGTGTGATGGTTATAATGGCTGCGATGATTCGCATAGCTTCTCCATCACCTCTACGGCTGTTGGCGATTCATTTTCTCATCATTTAAGTCTCACTCAGCTTTTTCTGGTGCTGCATGAGGAATCTATGGGCTTCAGCCAGC
Organism: Candidatus Pelearchaeum sp.; assembly: GCA_015520425.1. Taxonomy (GTDB): domain Archaea; phylum Thermoproteota; class Nitrososphaeria_A; order Caldarchaeales; family Caldarchaeaceae; genus Pelearchaeum. The sequence continues at coordinate 16,942 of WAQC01000138.1, forward strand.
GTGTCCTTGGCCGTCCTGAAAGTAAGCCGCCTCATGGCGTTTTCATAGTCCAGCCAGGCGAAGTCCTTATGCTCGTAAGAGAGCTTCACATCTTTCGTATCTGACTTAGCTAGATAAAAAGCAACCCTTTTCTTCACTAAGTCCCGTTTCTTATGATACATATACTCTATCTCTTTGCGAAATCCCTCTATTATCTGAATATTCTCCAGGCCCGTTTCTTCGCGAACCTCACGTATAGCTGCTTCTATCTCGCTCTCCCCGAACTCCAGGCCACCTTTTGGAAAGTCCCAGTGGCCAGCGTCGTAGAGGAGAACCAGATACTCGGGCCCCTTCCCAGAATCGTAGAAGACGACAGCGCCCGCTGACTTCTCGTATATCACACGCGACGCACCTTTCCTAATTCCAGAAATCCAACGTATGAGAGTAGCATATATGCTTAAACATTGTCTTTCTGGGCATTGGGATGACGCTTTACTAAACTTTACAGCGTGTCCATGTCTTATCCGCGTATTATCATGTAGTGGATTTTCGCTGTTTGTGAGGGTTGTTAGAGTTTAAAAGGCATCTATCCATCGTTTTCCAGGAAAATGCAGACGTTGAAGAAGCCTGTGTGGATTAAAGCTAAGATACCTGCTGGGCCAGAGTATCTTAGACTTAGGGGTATAGTCAAGCGTTATAGGCTGCATACTGTTTGCGAGGAGGCGTTATGCCCTAATTTGGGCGAGTGCTGGGGCGGTGGCACGGCCACGATAATGTTGATGGGCGACATCTGCACACGTGGCTGTAGGTTTTGCGCGGTTAAGACAGGCCATCCTGGAGGAATAATTGAAGACGATGAGCCTGAGCGTGTTGCCCGTGCAGTCAAGGAGATGGGGATAAGGTTTGTTGTCCTCACATCCGTGTGCCGCGACGACCTTCCAGATGGGGGTGCGTCGCACTTCGCTTCTACCGTCCGCGCAATAAAGCGGCAAGACCCCAACATACTTGTTGAGACTCTCATACCCGACTTTAACGGCTCCCGCGAAGCAATAGCGAAGGTGGTGGAAGCCAGGCCAGATGTGATAGCGCATAATGTGGAGACCGTGCCGCGCCTAACACCGCAAATACGCGATAGAAGAGCCTCATTTGAGCAGTCTCTCACAGTTCTGAAGATAGTTAAGGAGCTTGACCCAACGATATATACGAAGTCTTCTATAATGTTGGGGCTTGGCGAAACTGATGAGGAGGTTCTTTACACATTAAGACGGCTACGCGAGGCTGGTGTGGATATCGTTACTCTTGGCCAGTATCTTAGACCTACCCTAAACCACATACCCGTGCATGAATATGTTCATCCCTCCGTGTTTGAGTATTACCGTAAGGAGGCTGAACGTATGGGGTTCCTCTACGTAGCTTCTGGACCGCTTGTCAGAAGCTCGTACAGGGCTGGGGAGTTCTTCTTGGAGATGTTAATAAGGCATGGTAGATAAATCCCGTCTATAGGTAGTTGTATAAGAAATTATAAGCATCCATGCAAATGTCTATAATTGAATGCGCGATGGGGGCGTTTCAGATAATCTCACTAGACGGCTCCGCAGACGAGGAGCACTTGCCTGAGCTCTCCACCTCGCAGATGTTAAAGATGTACCGTGATATGGTTCTTGCCCGTCGTCTTGATAGCTGGCTTATGCGGCTTCAACGCATGGGTCGCGTAGCAATACATGCTCCGAGCGAGGGGCAGGAAGCCGCTATGGTGGGAAGCGCACATGCGCTAGAGACCGAGGACTGGGTCTTCCCCTCATACCGCGAAATGCCCGTCTACATAGCTCGTGGTGTCCCGATTTCAGAGCTATTGAACCGCCAGTTCAGTAATGAGGAAGACCCTTTACATGGTCATGACATGGCTGTCTATGGCAGTAGGAGGTATCAAATAATTCCTGCTCCCGTTCCAGTGGGCATGCAGATACCTATGGCTGTGGGCTTTGCTATGGCCGCGAAGTATCGGGGTGAGAAAGCTGTGGCAATAACATACTTTGGTGATGGAGCAACATCCAAGGGCGATTTTCATGAAGCACTTAACTTCGCGGGCGTCTTCAAAGCACCTGTAGTTTTCTTCTGCCAGAATAACCAATATGCCATATCATGCCCTTACTCGCGGCAGACAGCGACTAAAACAATAGCTGAGAAGGCTGTTGCTTATGGTTTTGAGGGCGTGTGGGTTGATGGAAACGATATTCTCGCCTGCTATTCAGCAACTAAACGCGCTATTGAGAAGGCTCGGCGCGGCGAGGGGCCCACGCTCATAGAGGCTTTCACATACAGGCTTGGGCCTCACACAACGGCAGACGACCCCAGCCGCTATAGGGAACAGGCAGAGGTTGAGAAATGGCGTGAGAAAGACCCTATAGCAAGGTTTAAGCGCTTCCTAGTACGGCGCGGCCTGTGGAGCGAGGAAGACGATGCAAAGCTCTATGAAGAGATTGAAGAAGACATTAAGCGCGAGATTGAACAAGCAGAGCGAAAACAGCCGCTCAGGCCTGATGTTATATTTGCTGACGTCTATGGAAGTGAGCCCTGGCACCTGGCTGAGGAGCGTGATGAGCTCTCTAGACTCATTTAGGGGGTGAGCGGTGTTGGCGGTTATTCCACTTGCCCAGGCGATAAATCAGGCCCTCCGCGAGGAGATGCGGCGCGACGATAGGGTTATCGTGATGGGCGAGGATGTGGGCCGTAGAGGCGGTGTCTTCCTCTGCACGGAAGGATTGTATGAAGAGTTTGGTCCAGACAGGGTTATAGACACTCCTCTAGCAGAATCCGCCATAGTGGGGGTAGCGCTCGGAATGGCAATCTACGGCCTTAGGCCTGTTGCCGAGATACAGTTCGCCGACTTCATCTACGGCGGGTTTGACCAGATAGTTTCAAACATAGCAAAGATACGCTACAGGTCTGGCGGGCAGTTCTCAGCGCCTCTCGTCATAAGAGCACCCTACGGCGGAGGCGTGAAGGGAGGGCTACACCACTCACAAAGCCCAGAAGCATACTTCATACACACAGCGGGGCTTAAGGTGGTTATACCATCAACACCATACGACGCCAAGGGACTGCTCATCTCAGCCATAAGGGATGAAGACCCCGTCATCTTCTTTGAGCCTAAGAGGATTTACCGTAGCGTGAAGGGCGAGGTTCCTGAAGGTGATTATACAGTCCCCATAGGCGTTTCCCGTCTTGTCCGCGAGGGTAGTGATGTTTCTCTGATAACGTATGGAGCGATGGTGTATGAGTGTGAGGCTGCCGCCGAGAAGGCAGAGAAAGAAGGAATAAGCGTTGAGGTTCTGGATTTGAGGTCTCTACTTCCTTTTGACGGCGAGGCTATAATCAAGACAGTACGCAAGACTGGACGGCCTATTATAGTCCATGAAGCCCCGAAGATATGCGGATTCGGCGCTGAGATAGCGGCGTTCATAGCGGAGCGGGAAATCCTAAGCCTACAATCTCCAATTATACGCGTAGCAGGCTACGACACCCCATTCCCCCTAGTTCATGAACACTTATACTTACCCAATGAGAGGCGTATATTAGATGCCATTAGAAAAGCCATCTCGTTCTAAGCGGTGAGTTCCATGACTCTACTTAAACTACCTGATATTGGTGAAGGGATTAGCGAGGGCGAGATTATTAGGTGGCTGGTTAAGGAGGGCGATTTTGTCAAGAAGTATCAGCCCCTCGTTGAGGTTATGACGGTGAAGGTGAATGTGGAGATTCCATCTCCGTATGAGGGGCAGGTGGTTAAGCTGCTTGCTCGCGAGGGGCAGGTGGTTAAGGTAGGCGAGCCCATAGCCGAGATTCAGACAAGCCAAGAAGAGACCGAAGCCCCACCCACGCCGAGACAGCAAGCAACACAAACAGTAAAGCCAACAAAACCACAGGAGCAGCGCATCCTAGCAACACCAGCAGTAAGAAAGCTAGCACGTGAATTAGGAGTAGACCTATCCACCGTTAAGGGCACGGGGCCTGGTGGGAGGATAACCGAGGAAGATGTACGAAAGGCTGCAAGCGCTCCACCAACGATAACAGCCACCAAGCCCGAAGCCCTCGTAAGCGAGGAGAGGATACCGCTACGCGGCTTGCGTAGAATGATAGCCGAGAGGCTTGTAAAATCAGTATCCCGCGCAGCCCCAGTAACAATCTTTGAGTATATAGATGCGACCCAGTTGATTAGGCTTCGCGACGAGGCTAGGCAAATGGCTGAGGAGCGCGGCGTCAAGATAACATACCTGCCATTCATCATGAAAGCACTGGTTAAGAGCCTTGGGGAATTCCCCATGCTTAATGCTACGGTTGATGATGAAAAGCAGGAGATAATCGTCTACAAGCATTATAATTTTGGCGTCGCTGTTGATACGCCTGAGGGTCTTCTGGTTCCCATAGTCAAGAATGTTGAGAGTAAGGATGTCATAACGCTCGCGGTTGAGATTAGCGAGTTGGCAGATAGGGCGCGGCGTGGTGCTTTAAAGCTGGAAGACGTTAGCGGCGGCACATTCAGCATAACCAACTATGGCGCAATAGGGGGGCTTAACGGGACACCAATAATCAACTACCCAGAGGTAGCCATACTAGGCGTGGGCCGCGTGGAGAAAAGACCAGCAGTAGAGGGAGACCAGCTCATAATAAGACCTGAGATAACACTAGCGCTAACTTTTGACCACCGTGTAGTGGATGGCGCTTACGTAAGCCGATTCATGAATAGGCTCAAACGGTATCTTGAGAACCCAGCCTTCATGATAATCTAAAACGCATAACTATAAGCTGGCTATGCTAGTGTTGGTGTATGGTATTGACTGAGAAGTATGACGCTGTAGTAGTCGGCGGCGGGCCAGGCGGCTATGTATGCGCCATAAGGCTGGGCCAGTTGGGTAAGAAAACCCTCCTTGTTGAGGAGAGGGAACTTGGGGGAGAATGCACAAACGCAGGATGCATCCCATCTAAGGTCATAATATCTTTTGCCAACAAGTTCCACGAAGCTAAGAAGCTTATCAACGATGGTTCTCTCCTGGGCGAGCTCCAGCCCAACTTGGCAAAGCTTCAGGAGAAGAAGGATAAGGTGATACAACGTCTCCGCGATGGTATAGCGTTCCTCCTAAAGTCTAATGGTGTAAAGATTGTTAAAGGACACGCTGAGATTAGGGATAGTAGCAGTGTGGAGATAACTACTAGCGGCTCGCGTGAGATGGTTTCCGCCAGTAACATAGTTATAGCATCTGGAACAGCCCCCACAGAGTTGCCCAGCATACCTTTTGACGGAAAGCACGTAATTTCTTTTGCCGAGGCGCTCTCACTACGCGAACTACCTAAGCGCCTCCTCGTAGTAGGCGGAGGCCCCATAGGGCTTGAGCTGGGGACAGCCTACTCCAAACTGGGCAGCGGGGTAATAGTCGTTGAACTCATGCAGCAACTCCTTCCAGGAATAGAGCCAGAGCTAGCCAGAATAGTAAAACGCTCACTGGAGAAGAAGGGTGTCAAGATACACTTGGGAACAACCGTTGAAAACTATAGAAAAAATGGCGATGGGCTGCATGTCAATTTAACGTCTGGCGATAGGTATGTTGTGGATTGTGTATTGGTTGCTGTTGGAAAGAGGCCGACGAAGTGGCTTGAGAAGCTCCGCGACCTGGGTGTTGAGCTTGATGGTAAGGGGTTCATCAAGGTTGATGATAGGATGCGCACTAGTGTTGATGGGGTTTATGCGATAGGCGACGTGACTGGCCCGCCTTTCTTGGCTCATAGAGCCTCTAGACAGGGGATAGTGGCAGCAGAGGTCATAGCTGGTCAAAACGCGGTCTTTGACAATAGAGCTATCCCTAACGCGATATTCACGGACCCTGAGATAGGGTCTGTCGGCTATACCGAGGCTGAGGCGCGCGGCTCTGGCTTCTCCGTAACGTCTGCGCGTTTTCCCCTCTCTGCTCTTGGGCGTGGTGTTCTAGAGGATGAGACTGAGGGTGTGGTTAAGATAGTTGCCGAGGGCGAGTCGGGCAGTATTCTTGGGATTCACATAGCAGCGCCGCATGCTACAGAGCTTATAAACGAGGCCGCGTTAGCACTAGAGATGGCAGCCACCGCCGAGGATGTGGGATACACGATACACGCACACCCAACATTCGCAGAGTCAATCAATGAAGCAGCCCACGCTGTTCTAAGGAGGGCGATACACCTTGCCCCGCGCTAACATACTATGCTGCGACCTTGGGTATGCAGACTATGAATGGACTTGGAAGCTTCAGCTAAAGCTGGTTGAGCTGAGAATACAAGAGAAAGTCGGAGACTTGTTACTTCTCGTGGAGCATCCCCACGTCTTCACCTTAGGCAGAAAGGGTGATGAGCATAACATACTAGACTGGAGCATTCCTGTCTATCGTATTGAGCGGGGCGGAGACGCAACCTATCATGGCCCAGGCCAGATGGTGGCGTATCCTATAATAGACCTTAACAAGCGTGGGCTGGGTGTTAAGGAGTTTGTGAATGTTCTTGAGGAGAGCTGTATAGCAGCC
>WAQC01000139.1 GCA_015520425.1 Candidatus Pelearchaeum sp.
CTACCACTGCTGCGTGTGAGGTCATGCCTCCCCTGCTCGTCAATACCCCCTGAGCCGCTATCATGCCCTTGATGTCGTCAGGCGTTGTCTCTGGCCTGACGAGGATTACTTTCTCACCCCTGCCACCAAGCTCGGCGGCCTCATCAGTGTCAAAGATGACTTTTCCAGACGCAGCGCCAGGCGAGGCGTTGAGCCCTTTCGCTATGGGCTTCACCTTCACGCTGGGGTCTAGCCTCCTGTGTAGGAGCTGGGTAATCTCCGACGGGTTTATCCGCGACACCGCTTCCTCGCGCGTTATCAGCCCCTCCTCAGCCATGTCAACGGCTATCTTGACAGCCGCCTGTGCTGTTCTCTTACCGTTGCGGGTTTGGAGCAGGTAGAGCCTGCCATTCTCCACGGTGAATTCAAAGTCCTGCATATCGCGGAAATGGTGCTCCAGCTTCTCCGCCAGCTTGACGAGCTCTTCATACAGCTTCTTATCCAGGTTCTCTATGCTTATTGGCGTCCTTATCCCAGCCACCACGTCCTCGCCCTGCGAGTTGGGTAGATACTCTCCGTAGAGCCGCTTCTCACCCGTTGATGGGTTGCGCGTAAAGCCCACACCAGAGCCTGAGTCCTCGCCCATGTTTCCGAAGACCATGACCTGTATATTAACAGCCGTGCCTAGGTTGTCTGGAATCTTGTAGAACCTCCGATACTCGCGCGCCCTTGGGTTATTCCACGACCTGAAGACAGCTTCTATCGCTGTCTCAAGCTGTCTCCAAGGGTCCTGCGGGAAGTCCTTACCCGTCTCGCGGCGTATGAGCTGCTTAAACTCCTCAACTATCTGCCTAAGAGCGTCTGGCGGTAGCTCTATGTCGTGCTTCACGCCAAACTTCTGCTTGTAGCGCTCCAGTATCTCCTCAAAGAGCTCTCCCTTAACGCCCATAGCTGTCTTGCCGAACATCTGTATGAGCCGCCTGTATGCGTCGTATGCGAAGCGCTCATTACCCGTTAGTCTTGCCAGTGATTTTACGACCTCGTCGTTAAGCCCTATGTTGAGTATCGTGTCCATCATGCCTGGCATGGAGTAGGGAGCGCCAGACCTTACAGCGAGGAGGAGAGGCTTCTCAGGGTCGCCGAATCCTTTCCCGACCTTCTGGGCTAGCTTCTCCAGCTTGAGCCTGACCTCATCCATTAGGCCTTCGGGCATCTTGCCTCCAAGGGCATAGTAGCGTTTGCAGGCTTCGGTGCTGATGTTTATTCCAGGCGGGACTGGGAGGCCGAGAGCAGTCATCTCAACAAGACCATAACCCTTGCCCCCCAGCTCAAACCTGCTAAGGCCCACCGCCTCCTCAAACAGTCTGACATATTTCATAAAGTACCGCCACGTAATAATTGACTACGTAGAATTTAAGTGATGTAGCGAAATTTCCGTTATTTACATAACGATAATATCGGGGAGGTATTAAGGGGATTAAAATATATACAGTCTATTGCTGTTTTCGCGTAAGAGTCTTAATCGCCTCCTTGACCTCCTCTACGGAGGCCTCGTCCTCAAGCGTTGTTACGTCGCCTATCTCTGCTCCTGTTGCCACCGCCTTAATGACGCGGCGCATTATCTTTCCGCTCCGCGTCTTTGGCAGCATGCTGACGAAGTGTATCTCCTCAGGCGTGGCTATGGGGCCTATGACGCGCCTAACATGCTCGCGGAGCTCTTTGGTAAGCTCCTCAGATGGCTTATGGCCCTGCTTGAGGGTTACGAATGCTATTATCGCCTCGCCCTTTACTGGGTCTGGCCTCCCAGCTACAGCGGCCTCGGCCACCGCTGGATGGCTTATCAAGGCGTCCTCAATCTCTATCGTCCCAAGCCTGTGTCCAGCTACCTTCAGAACCTCGTCAGCCCTCCCCAGAAGCCAGAAGTAGCCATCCTTATCCCGCATAGCATAGTCACCAGGATAGTATATCCCTGGGAAGCGCGACCAGTAGACCTGCTTGTAGCGCTCAGGGTCTTTGTATAGTGTCATGAGCATTCCTGGCCATGGTCTCTTGATTACCAGGTATCCCTTCTCGCCCAGCTTCGCTGGCTTGCCCTGCTCATCCACCACATCGGCCTCAATTCCTGGTAGTGGGAATGTTGCGGAGCCTGGCTTGAGCGGGACTAGGCCGATGTTAGGGGCTGGCGATATTAGTATCCCGCCAGTCTCGGTCTGCCACCACGTATCAACTATCGGGCACCTACCTCCGCCTATCACGTTATAATACCAGTGCCACGCCGCTGGGTTTATCGGCTCCCCCACCGTTCCGAGAAGCCTAAGCGTGCTCAAATCATGCCTACGCGGATACTCCTCTCCGAACTTCATCAAAGCCCTTATCGCTGTTGGCGTGGTGTAGAGTATCGTAACGCCATAGCGCTCTACAATCTCCCACCACCTATCAGGTGCTGGATAGTCGGGAGCGCCCTCATACATCACCGACGTAACGCCGTTGGTCAGGGGGCCGAAGACGATGTAGCTATGGCCAGTAACCCAGCCTATGTCGGCGGTGCACCAGTATACGTCGTCGTCCCTCACGTCAAACACCCAGCGCTGCGTCGCATAGACATATACTAGATACCCGCCAGTGCTGTGCACCACTCCCTTTGGCTTGCCTGTGGTTCCAGAGGTGTAGAGTATGTAGAGCGGGTGCGTAGATTCTAGGGAGACTGGCTCAACATACCGCTCAGCGTCCTTCATTAATTCGTGCCACCAGTGGTCGCGGCCTTCTTTCATCGGAATCTCACGACCTACGCGTCGGTAGACTACCACGTGCTCTATTGAGGGGCAGTTCTTCAGGGCTTCGTCTGCTATCTCCTTTAGCTGTATCACGCGGCCGCGCCTATATCCTCCGTCTGCCGTTATGAGGACCTTGGCCTCTGAGTCTCTTATCCTGTCAGCCAGCGCTGAGGAGCTGAAGCCTGAGAAGACGACGGTAAAGGTTGCGCCTATCCGCGCGGCCGCGAGCATGGCTATTGGAAGCTCAGGGACCATCGGCATGTATATCGCTACCCTGTCTCCCGTCTTGACACCCAGCTTGAGAAGCACGCTGGCGAATTTGTTGACCTCGCGGTATAGGTCTGCGTATGTCAAGACACGCCTATCTCCTGGCTCTCCCTCCCAGATTATAGCCGCCTTATTCTTCCTCCAGCCCTTTACATGCCTATCAACAGTGTTGTATGAGGCGTTAAGCCTGCCGCCCACGAACCACTTGGCGAAGGGCGGGTCCCACTCAAGCACTTTGTCCCAAGTCCTGAACCAGACAAGCTCCGAAGCTACCTCAGACCAGAACTTCTCTCCATCCTCAAGGGAGCGCTTGTAAAACTCTAGATACTTGTTAGTGGGAATTATGCGTGCCTCAACATCTATACTCCCCAAATCAACGGCGCACATATCAGGGCTTTTACATAGTCGTAGGTGATGGATAAATTTTATGTGGAGTCGCCTAATAATAAGAGGCCTAAAAATAATAAAAATGGGTGGATTGACGGGTTTATTTGGCTATTCCTTTCTCTTTGAGTACGCGCCAGATGGTCTCTGGTTTGAGCGGCGGGTCTATGTGCCTAACGCCCAGGTGTGCGAGCGCGTCAACGACGGCGTTGACTACTGCTTGTGTTGCTGCTATCGTTCCTGTCTCGCCTACTCCCTTGACTCCAAGCGGGTTGTGCGGCGATGGTGTCTCGGTGCTGCTCGTCTCTATGCGCGGCACGTCTGCCGAGGTTGGCACGGCATAGTCGGAGAGCGTAGCAGTTAGGAGGTTTCCATCCTTGTCGTAGACGGCCTCCTCCCAGAGAGCCTGCGCCATACCCTGAACAACGCCGCCCTGAACCTGGCCCTCCACAATCATCGGGTTAATCTGCCTACCACAGTCATCAACCGCCACGTATCTCTTGACACGCACCTCCCCCGTCTCTGGGTCTACCTCAACGACGCAGACATGCGTGCCGAATGGGAAGGTGAAGTTCTCTGGGTCGTAGAAGGCTGTGCTCTCAAGCCCAGGCTCCATGCCCGCTGGTAGCTCTCCCTCACCCGCGAGGTAGCTGGAGAGAGCTATCTCAGCCAGCGTCTTTGCCTTCTCTGGAGCGCCCCTAACGTAGAACTTGCCGCGCTCAAACTCTATGTCCTCCTCGCTGGCTTCAAGGAGGTAGGCGGCTATCTTCTTGGCCTTCTCCTTAATCCTCCTACACGCTATGGCTATGGCGCCTCCAGCTACTGGTGTTGTCCTGCTCCCATACGTCCCAGTGCCGAAGGGTATCATGGCGGTGTCTCCATGGACTACCTCCACATCCTCAAACGGCACGCCCAGCTCCTCTGCGACAATCTGGGCGAAGGTCGTCTCCTCTCCCTGGCCGTGTGGGTGGCCGCCTGTATAGACGGTTACCTTCCCCGTCGGATGGACTCTTACGACGGCGCTCTCCCAGAGCCCCAGCCCGAAGCCAGTAGCGCGTACCACGCGCGAGGGCCCTAGGCCGCATATCTCAACGTAGCTGGAGATTCCAATACCTAGGAGCTTGCCCTGCTCTCTGAGCCGTTTCTGCTCCTCGCGGAGCTGCTCGTAGCCCACTAGCTCCAGAGCCTTGTTGAGAGCCGCCTCGTAGTTGCCGCTATCATACTGTAGGCCAGTAGCTACCGTGTATGGGAAAGCGTCGGGAGGTATGAAGTTCTTCCTCCTTACCTCGGCTGGGTCCATCCCAAGCTCATGCGCCAGTATATCCACCATCCGCTCAACTATGAACGAGGCCTCTGGCCTGCCAGCGCCCCTATACGCATCAACAGGCGCGGTGTTTGTGAGGACGCCATAGACCTCGCAGCCTATCGCTGGTATCTTGTAGCATCCGCTCAGCATGGTTCCGAATAGTATCGTGGGTATTCCTGGCGATGCTGTTGAGAGATACGCTCCCAGGTTTGCGTATGCCTTTACTCTTAGGCCGAGTATTGTTCCGTCGCGCTTGGCTGCGAGCTCCACGTATTGTATGTGGTCGCGGCCGTGTATTGTGGCTAGGTAATTCTCGCGGCGGTCTTCCATCCACTTGACTGGCCTGCCCAGCTCCTTTGCCAGGAAAGCTACCACAGCCTCTCCTCCGTAGCAGTGTATCTTGCTCCCAAAGCCGCCGCCAACATCCTGCGCAACGACGCGTAGCTTATGCTCAGGCACGCCCACCATCCCAGCTATCAGCAAGCGGTGTATATGCGGGTTCTGCGAGGTCATCCAGACAGTAAGCTCCCCAGTGGCTTGGTTATACTGCGCCACAGCACCGCGCGTCTCTATCGCCGTAGGCTGTAGCCTGTTGTTTATGAAGCGCTGTTTAATCACCACCTCAGCCTCGGCAAATGCCTTCTCAACATCTCCTCCGCTTATGCTCCAGTGAAACGCTATATTGTTCGGCACGTCATCATAGAGCTGCGGCGCTTCGGGCTTCACGGCCTCCTCCTGATTAACAACCGCTGGGAGCTGCTCATACTCAACCTCTATCCGCTCCAAAGCATCGCGCGCGGCGTATGGGCTCTCAGCTACAACCACAGCAACAGGGTCGCCGACGTAGCGCACCCTATCAACAGCAAGAGGCATATACTTCGGAACCTTCAGGTCAGCGTTCGGGATAGCCCACGCGCATGGAACTGGCGCTAGCTTATCAGCCAAGTCCCTACCAGTATAGACCGCTA
>WAQC01000140.1 GCA_015520425.1 Candidatus Pelearchaeum sp.
AGGAGGGGCTTGGACCTAGTTTCGCTGAGCGGCCTTATGCGCTTGCCCAAGCCTGCTGCGAAGACGACGGCCTTCAAAGCTACCACACATAAAGAGCTTGGTGCTAACCTACTAATCTTCCCCAGCATATTAACCATATCAGTAGAAGCGGCATGGCTCTCACGTTCGTCGGCCTTGGTTTAGGTGTCCCACCTCACTTGACGCTTGAAGCCCTAGAGGTAATACGTTCAGCCGACAGGCTAATCCTAGATTCTTATACCAGCATAATCCCCGACGCGCTCATACAGTTCATCAAGAGGGAAGCGGGAGATAGGTTGAAGATAGCTGAGCGCAGCCTGCTAGAGGAGAGAAGCGGCGAAATCCTAGAGGAAGCCTCGCGCAGGGAAGTCGCTATACTAGTGCCAGGAGACCCCTTCATAGCCACAACCCACCAATCTCTAAAAACCGAAGCACTAAAACGAAACGTCAAAGTGAGAGTTGTTCATGGACTCTCTATCTTCACAGCGGCAATAAGCGCCTCGGGCCTTCATATATACAAGTTTGGGAGAACAGCAACAATACCAAAGACCAGTGACGTTAAGCTTGTTTCGCAGCCATACAACGTTCTGGCCGAAAACCTGTCGCGTGGGCTTCATACGCTCCTCCTCCTAGACACGGCTGAGGGAGGAGTTAGCGTCGGCGAAGCCCTCAACTTGCTGCTCAGCGCAGAGGAAGAGTTTGGTAAGGGAGTAGTAAGAAGAGACTCGCTGGTGATAGCGCTCAGCCGCGTGGGCTATGATGATTCCAGGATAGTGGCTGGAAGCATAAGCTCTATTGCGGATTTAAACCCCCAACAACCACCACATACACTAATCTTCCCAGGAGAACTACACTTCACAGAAAAAGAGGCCATGAAGACTTACACGATAGACGCGGAGCTGGTGGAGAGATACACGCCCCCCAATTATGTTAAGGAGAGGGTAGAGCGATACGTAGGAAAATGCAGGCGCGTAATAGATATGGTTATTGAACAGAAAGCAGCAGACAAGGAATTCACATCTTACGTAGAGGCATACGTGGAGGATAGCTGGCGCTTCATGATGGCGGGAGACTATACAAATGCTCTCCTAGCCATAGGCTATGCCGAGGGGCTGCTTGACGCGCTCAAGCTCCTAGGGAGGGCGAGGTTTGAATGGTAAAGAAGAGAAAGACAATCCTAACAACTGGCGCATTTGACATAATACACCCAGGCCACGTTAGAATGCTCTGGGCTGCCAAGAAGCTGGGAGGAAGAAACGCAAGGCTAGTCGTCGTAGTAGCTAGAAACGAGACGGTAAAAAGAAACAAGAACCGCGAACCAGTTTTTGACGAGAAGCTCAGAAGAGCAATAGTGGAGAACCTAAAACCCGTTGATAAAGCAATACTCGGCTTCAAACCCTTCTCATTCGAGAAGGTAATCAAGAAAATCAAGCCAGACATAGTTGTGTTCGGCTACGACCAAACAGAGCTCAGAAAGAGCTTTGAGAAATTCTGTAGAGATAGGGGGTTAAAGATTAGGATTGCGACTATGAGGAAGTTTGGGGGAAAGGGAATTAACAGTAGTAGTGATGTGTTCAAGCGTATTCTGGAGATGGGTAGGCGGGCTAGGTAACAGGCGGCTGCGCAGGTGCTTTTGTTTTTGTAAAGTTTTCAAAGAAGGTTGATGGGGGTATTACGACAGTTAGCTTAACCTTATCCCCGTCCTTAAGGCCGAGCTTGCCACGTAGATAAGGCTCAGCTATAACCTCCAGCACAGAGTTATCATACTGAGTCCTCTCCACAAACAGTATAGCTACATCCTCAGTATCGTTCAACACAGCTTTAATCGCCTTAGCCCCACCATATGTGCGCTTCTCATCCCTAAACCCATGTATCTCAATAGGCGCCAGACGCTGCAATAGGTGGCGGTTCTCTATAGAGTCGCGCGAGAGTAAGCTTATGTTCAGAGTGCCTGGATAGGCTCTGAAGCCCAGCTTCTCCTCTATCTGCTTCGCATAGCCAGGCAGGCTTATGTAGTAAGCCCCCTCGCCCAGGCCTGTGAATACCCTGCCCTCAAGCGTGATATTTACAGGCCTCTCAAAAATCGCTTTTAGAGATAGGTAAACCTCCCTTAACTGGGACAGGCCCTTCTCAGTTATCTTGACGTAGCTTGTTCTACCAACTATCCGCCTCTCTATGAACCCCTCCTTCTCCAGCTGTATGAGCAGCCTTGAGGCTGACTGCTGCGATGTTCCGAGGTATTTTGAGAGCATGGGGGTTGTCATCTTCAGGCTATTGGTGAACGCGTCCCGCTCAGCTAGAAAGATTAGAACCCGCTCTTTGAACGAAAGCAGCTGCATCCCCCTTAGAAGTTATGGTACGCGCCCCCAGCTTTTAAGGTTGAAACATCCCTTACGATTTATAAAACCCACGAATCAGAAGGGGAAGAATTGGAAAACATCAAACGGTGAGCGTCTCGTTTATTTTAAGCCCCTCATTCGTATATAGGAGAATATCTATTCCATTACCGCTCCCAGCGTCGCGCGCTATTGAGGAGCGTATGGCCTTCACCGCCAGGTTATAGAGCTCCTCCGATGTCATATCCTTCTTATACTCGTTCTCAATAACGCCGACAGCTATCTCCGCGCCTGTTCCAACAACCGCGTAGTCGTCCTCTATTATTGAGCCTAGTGGGTCCAGAACTATTACATGCGTCCCCTTATCGTCAAGCCCGCCTACTATCGTCTCGGTGAAGTATGGGAAGAAGCGGCTGCTGAAGAGCTGCCAGGAAAGCAGCTTGGCTACCGTCTGCACGGATGGCTCAGTCCTGTTCTCAATCCTGTATAGGTTTACTATGGCGGTAGCCTCCTTGACTAGGTTCTGCATGTCAGCCACAACGCCAGCACAGGCTGCGCCTATCTTCTTGCTGACTGGAAAGACCTTCCTAGCTGATTTGGACAAGACAAAATAACCATACGCAAACCTCTTCTCAGATGCTAGGACTACGCTATCCTTCCCAGCTATCCCGACTGTGGTTGCCCCTGGGAGGAAGATTGGCTGCGACAAGGCTCTGTTCCACCTACTCGCGGTTATCGTCGTTACCGCCCTACTTAACCTTAATCTCTAGACATGCTTAAATGGTCTGGTTGTGTAGCTGGCTTTTGAGGATGTCTCTACGGGCTTTCTCGGTTGATGGCTCTATAGGTGAGGGGGGTGGGCAGGTTCTACGCGTGGCCGTTGCGCTGGCCGCGGTCCTAGGATGCCAGCTCAGGGTGTTCAACATCAGGGCGCGCCGCAATCCACCCGGCCTTAGGGCGCAGCACCTAACAGCTGTGAAGGCCGTTGCGTCCCTCGCCAAAGGGAGGGTAGAGGGCCTGAAAGTAGGCTCCACCCAAATCTCCTTTGAGCCAGGAGAGCTGAGCGGTGGTAAGATGGAGTTTGACGCGGGTACTGCTGGTAGTACGACGCTTATACTCCAATCTCTCATGCCTGTTATGGCGTTTGCGGGCTCTCCTGTTGATGTTGTTCTGAGGGGTGGGACCAACAACCCTATGGCCCCTCCTTATGAGTATCTTGAGAACGTCCTCCTCCCAGTGCTTCGTGGCATGGGGTTTGATGCTACGCTTAAGCTACATAGGCGCGGCTTCTATCCTAGGGGCCAGGGGGTAATCTCGGCCCACTCCAAGCCCGTGGATGTTCTTAAGCCAGTAAGGCTTGTGGGGAAAGCACGCGTGGTGAAGATTACGGGCCTGAGCTATAGCTGTAGGCTTCCTGAGCACATAACACAGCGTATGGCGCGTTCTGCTGAGCAGTTTTTGAAGAAGAACGGCTATGATGATGTGAGCATAGCTGTTGAAGCCCTAGCGCCTGAGAATCCACGCTGCTCACCCGACCCTGGGACGGGGATTATACTCTTCGCCCATACGGATTTGGGCACCTTGCTCGCTGTGGATAAGCTGGGCGAGCGCGGCGTTCCCGCTGAGCGCGTGGGCGAGGAGGCCGCGCGTAGTCTTATAGAGGAGCTGCAAGCCAAAGCGCCTGTTGATAGTCATTTGGGGGACCAGCTAGTTATCTGGGCTGCTCTTGCTGAGGGTGAGTCTGAGTATGAGGTGAGTAGGATAACGAGCCACACGCTCACAAGTGTTGAGGTTTGCAGGCAGCTCACTGGGGCTGTTTTTGAGGTTGATGGAAAGCTGGGTGAGCGTGGACGGGTTAGGTGTAGGGGGATAGGGCTAAAGAGAGGCTAGAGCCTAGACCAGCTTTTCTGGCCATGGATAACCTCTTTAAACTACCCTTTACGCGGCACGGCTGGGGACTCGCCTATCACGAGCAGAGGTCTATTTATAGGGCGTTTCCAACCGTTCCACCTAGGGCATCTGGAGGCAGTGAAGTACATCCTCTCTAGGGAGGATGAGGTAGTTATAGGTGTTGGGAGCGCGCAGTATAGCCATACGTTTGAGAATCCCTTGACGGCTGGCGAGAGGATTGAGGTGATTTACAGGACTCTCAAGGCTTCTGGCGTGGATTTGGGGAGGTGCTTCATCACGCCCATACCAGACCTAGGGGAGCATATGCTCTGGGTTTCCAGGGTCCGCTCCTTCTGCCCATCCTTTCAGACAGTCTATAGCAATAACCCGCTTGTAGCGCGGCTCTTCAGCGAGGCAGGCTACCAGATAAGGCCAGTTCCTCTGTTTGAGCGGGAGAAGTATATGGCGACTGAGATAAGAAAGAAAATAGCTAAAGGCGACGATTGGCGTAGCTTGGTTCATCCAGCCGCTTATGAGTATCTGGTGAGCATAGGCTTGCAGGAGAGGATTAGATACATACTTGCTGACGACCACTCTAGCGGGGGAGGATGAGTCTAATCTTATCGCCTGCTTTGACACGATATTTACGCGCTGCGCTTCCCATGTTTACCGCAAGCTCAAGATAGCCTGTGCCGCCTATCACGAGGGCTGGCTTTCCACGCTCCACGTGGCCATATGATGGGACGAATGGAGCGGTAATCCCTCTCCCTCTAATGAGAATCTTAGCCCTCCCATGCTTCATGGAAATCTCACTATGGTGAATGTTTGTTATTATGTTTCCGAACTTATCAACTCTGAGAACTACGGCTCTTACCTCATTCCCATCATACTCTGGCTTTGGTATCTCAATCTTAGCATACTCAAATGTCCGCCTAGCGAAGCTTTCCATATCTTCGCCTTTGACTATCCTTCCAGCAATCTCCGCAAATACATCCCTACCATGAAACGTCTCAGAGAACCTCGCTGGTAGCTTTGAGGAATCTATCCACCACGACTCTATAATCTCCTCAGCCGAGGCCGCGGGATACATTATCCCAGTATCGGGCCCTATGAATATGTTTCCACGTTTAGTGATGAAGATTATCCCTCTCCTCTCTGTTCCCACCTTAGGGTCTATGACGCAGATGAAGATGGTATTCTCTGGAAAGCTTTTGGCAGCCTCCTTTAGTAGAAACGCGGCCTCAAACTCGTTGAAACTCTCAACCTCGTGAGTTATATCCACTAGCTGCACATCCCGCCTGTGGCGTAGTATAACAGCCTTAAGCTCGCTCACATAGGTATCGCGATAACCATAGTCGGTCATCAAGGCTATGATGGGCTTCTCCATAGCCAAGTCTTGACAAAACCCTATGAATAAAGCTAGTGGTATGCTTTTATGGAGAGGCTCATAAGGTGAGAGAAGCCTTGGGACTTAAGCAGTGCATCGTTATACGTCGGGACCTCAGGATGAGCGTGGGCAAGACCGCTGCCCAGGCTGCTCATGCATCGGTGTCGGCGCTTGAGGAAGCGAGACGCACGAGGCCTGAGTGGGTTAGGCTATGGCTTGCTGAGGGGCAGAAAAAGATAGTCCTAAAAGCTGATACGGCTGAGGAGATTAAGGAGTTGGCGCAGCTATGCGATATGCGCGGAATTCCCCACAGCATTATCCAAGACGCTGGACTAACAGAGCTACCTCCTGGAACTATAACAGCCCTAGGCATAGGGCCAGCCCCTGAAGAGATGCTTGAACCAATAACTGGGAAGCTAAAGCTCCTCTAGTGAGGACTACATGATGATAAGCGGCGAGGACGTGGAGCGTATATGCGGCATAGAAGCGTATGCAACCAAGGCTGAGGGGATAGGTGGGGTACTGAAACATAGGCCAGAGGACTTCGTGGTATGGGAGCATCTGGTTAATGGCCTTAATGCGCGGGAAGAATTTGAAAAACCAGCACAGAAGCTCATTACATCGCCCTACGCTCTCTATGCTGCCAGAAAGAAGAACATGGAGACCCTCGCGGCGATAAAACTACTCGCAGAGCACCTGGACGTGAAAATATCCCATGTAGGTATATGCGGCATCAAGGATAGGCGCTCCATATCCTACATGTTCCTCTCAGCGCCGACGCGTAAGGTGGTGCGGAGCATGAGTGTATGTTTTGGTGAGAAGAAGTTTGAGGCAAGGCTTGTCGGAGGTGCGGCTAGGCCGTTAAACTCCAGATGGCTGGTGGCGAACTCATTTGATATAGTAATCTCCCATACAAACAGGAGTGATGACGCTCTCATGGAAGCGTTCTCGCATATTCTCAACGAGCTTGGCGGGGCTTTCCCCAACTTCTTCGGCCACCAACGCTTCGGGATAACCAGGCCAATAACACATCTAGTAGGGAAAGCAATACTCAACGGAGATTATGAGCTTGCCGTGAGGACTCTTCTCTTCCTCTCCACCAAGATGGAGGTGAGCTATAACAGGGAGAGAAGGATAGCCGCGTACCAGAAATGGGGAAGAGGCGAGATAGCTGAATACTTCAAACCAAACCTAAGGTATGAGTACATAGTTGCGCGACACCTAGATATGCATGGCGGAGATTATCTAGGCGCTCTCAGGAGACTCCCGCTAAGGCTTAAGAAGCTCTTCATACATGCTTATGCATCCTATCTATTCAATAAGGCTCTATCAAGAATGCTCAGAGAGGGCGTCGTGCTCAACGAGCCTGAGGCTGGCGATATTGTGGGAAGACTAGACCATAACGGGTTCCTAGTTGGTAGGGTTTTCCAAGTACATGCGGGAAACCTAGCAGCGTGCAGGAGGTATGCTGCCAAGGGTGAGCTTGGGGTCTTCTTGCCAGTCATGGGTTACAGGGCTGTTATTCCGAGGAGTAGGAAGGGCGAGATTATACGCGAGGTGCTGGAGGAAGAGGGTCTGGAGCCAGGCTTGTTCGCGTGCCCCTCCATCCCAGAGGCGCGCACCCCAGGGGAGTATAGAACACCGCTAACACACTTCACTAGTCTAGACTACCAGCCAACAGGCAATAGTGTTAGGGTTAGATTCACACTTCCGCGCGGAAGCTATGCGACGATACTACTTCGGGAATTTATGAAACCAGATTCGGCGCTAGCATATATTGGAAGAGTTAAGAGCTAGAGCATAGAAGTGTGACGGAAAATGTATGTACAGGAGAGGCCAGGCTCACCAGCGACCTACATCATAATCGCCGCCAATGTGGTGATATGGCTAATCACAGTTCTCATAACGGCATCAGCAGGGAGAATGTACCTGTGGATACTGTATAACTTCGGCGCGGTCCCCATACTGATAGTTAATGGGATAAACCTACACTCCCTAATCACCCATATGTTTCTCCATGATACGTCAAGCATTTGGCACATATTCCTCAACATGTATATGCTCTTTCTGTTTGGGCGTGATGTGGAGCAGACTTTGGGGACTTTTCGTTTTCTCTTGGTGTATTTCCTAAGCGGCTTGGGAGGCTCGTTCCTCCACATCTTCTACTTCACATCCTTCTTCCCTACACCATCCACGACGGAGGAGCTGGTTAGGTGCTTCCAGCTATCGCAGCCGCCGTGTGTCCCGTCTATAGGTGCTTCTGGAGCTATCTTTGGCCTAATGGCAACCTACGCGGTGCTCTTCCCCTTCAGACGCCTCTTCCTACTATGGGGCTTCTTCCTACCCATAGCGGCTCCAGCAATAGCCGTAATACTGGTCTTGGCGCTCATACAGACGCTCTTCATGCTGGCAACACCCTTCAGCTCAATAGCCTACACAGCCCACGTTGGAGGCTTCATAACAGGGCTGATAATGGCGCTGCTATTCAGAGCCACCTACCTACGGCGGAGAATATACTGGGAATGGTAGCCCGAAAATAGATTAAAATAGCCTGCATTACGACAGTGAGCAGGCTCCAAAGCCTAGTAGAGAGTGTGGATAACCATGCTGGCCAGCCATTCATGCTCATTTTACGCAGGACATAAAAAGACAGGCCTCTTTAGCCTCCATCTAACCACGTCCAAAAACATAGTTGAGATGGTGGAGGAGGAGCGTGTCCCTGAGGAGGATGTTAAGAAAGTTCTAAAGAAATACGGGGTTGGCAGGTTCCACAAGCAAGAAACGAAAAACGGCACAAACTACTTCACATACAAGTTCAGGAACTGGTCTCTCATAAGGTATTTGGTTAATTGGGGCAGGATGTCGTCGCTCTTCCCAGTACACCTAACAACCGCGTGCTGTAGTGTTGAGTTCGCTGGAACCCACTCGCCCCGCTACGACCCAGAGAGGTTCGGCTGGCTCCCAGCGACAGGCTCCCTAAGACAATCAGACGTTATAGTCGTAGAGGGTACGGTAACTTCAAAGATGGCTCAGCGCGTCAGGCTCATCTACGACCAGATGCCTGAGCCCAAGTGGGTAATGGCCATGGGCGCGTGCGCCATCTCAGGAGGGCTCTACGCTAAGGATTCATACAACGTGATACAGGGGATAGACGATATAGTCCCCGTGGATGTGTATATCCCTGGATGCCCACCAAGGCCTGAGACGCTCTTTCAGGGAATACTTCTCCTACGCGAGAAGATTCTCTATAGCAAGGCTATCTAGGGGGTGTGTGAGGTTGGCTGAAACCGACCAGCTTACGCAAATAGTGGAGAGCGTTAAGCAGAAGTTCGGAGACGCGGTTAAGGAGGTTATCCACGAGCCCAAGAAGGCGGTAAAGATAGTTGTTGATCAGCAGTCATTCCGCGACCTGGCTCTCTACCTACGGGATAATCATGGAATAGACCATGTAAAGGCTGTTACGGGAGTTGACCTCATAAAGCTACCTAAGAAAGAGGAGAAGATAGAAGTTATCTACCAACTAGGCTCATACTCCAGAGAAGAGCTCAGGCGGTATGTTCTGAATATCTCAACAAAGCTTGATAGGGCTTCGCCTGAGATGGATTCTCTATACGATGTATGGCCTAGCTGCGAGTATCATGAGCGGGAGACATATGAGATGCTCGGAGTAGTCTTCAGGGGGCATCCAAACTTGCAGCGTCTCCTTCTCCCAGAGTTCTGGGCCGATAAACCTCCCCTGAGGAAGGATTATAACGTTCCAGGACGCTAGGCGACTGCCGACGAGTATAGCGGTACTCTGGATATTATTGAGAGTGCTATCCACTGCATTAGTAGTGTCGCCACCAGGAGCGTGGTTGATAGGGTTAGGATGAGGTTGAAGAACGCCGTCCCTATCCCCAATACCGCCGCAGTCGGCGCTATGTATGCGAGTATCAGGCCCATGGCTGGGCTTGTAAGGCAGGTTGGGCAAAGGACTGCTAGGCCAGCCAAAGGGCCTGGGAGCGCGGTGGCTATCTTTTGCTTGGATGCTAGGAGAGATATGAATGCTGCCATCAAAAACCCTCCTATGAGTGAGAGGGCCAGAGCAGCGCTAAGTATGTAAGGCCTTAACACAACGCCGAAGAAATTTGCTGGCGCCCAGACCAGCACAGGACCGTATCCCACGCTACTCTCAACTATTAGGAAACGCGGCTCAAGGCCGCCGTTAATATCAATAACAATCATGCCTTGTAGGTAGCCGTATGCGGCGAAGTATATGATGCTCAACACAACCCATAATCTCCTAAATATGGTGTTCTGAGCCAGCATCCTAAGGTTGCCGAAGTTCGGTGAGAAGAGTCTAGCAAGCCTCCCCACATTAGCTGCGCCGTTGCTGATTATTAGATTTCTGAGAAACACGTAGATGAATGGTATGGAGATGTTTATCCAAACCAGTGGTGCTAGTGTTGGTAGCCAATCGTATATGAGTGAGGTTGTTAGGTCGCGCATAAGTCCCAGAAGCTCAAAATACAAGAGAAGCAGGACTATGAGGGTAATCTCTAGGGATAGCCTACCTCTCCCAGAGCTATGCATAGCCAACCCTCTATACGGCTTCAACTATGAATGGGTGGAGAAAAGCCTTACCCAATAAGTCAGTGCGTGGTTTGTGTTTATTACTTGGGGATTCCAGAAAACCATGACGTATAACGCCTGGGGAGCGTGTGGCGGCTTGGTAGTCCAGAAGGAGGAAGAGGTAAAGACTGTAGAGGTTTACGATACGGGTGAAGCTCCTCTCACATTCAGCTATGGCCCACAACACCCTGGGACGGGCCACTTCAGGATGATTGTAACAGTCAGCGGCGATACCGTGATAGACGCCCAGCCAGACCCTGGCTTCGTCCACCGCGGCGAGGAGAAGATGTGTGAGTATAAGACTTGGATTACGAATATCCCGCATCTTGAGAGGCCCGTAATCCTAGACTCGGCTGGGATACAGTATCCATACGTCCTCGCCGTTGAGAAGCTGATGGGTGTTGAGCCGCCTGAGAGGGCTAAATATCTCAGGACGATAATGGCCGAGCTCAATAGGATTGGAAGCCACCTCTACTGGTTCGCGCTCTACGGCGTCTTCCTAGGCCACGCAACCATGTTCCTCTGGTGCTTCGGAGACAGGGAGTACCTAGTTGACCTTGTATCACTCATCGGGGGGCAGAGAATAACCCACGCATACTTCGTCCCAGGCGGCGTGAGGAACGACGCCCCAGCCCACGTGCCCATGGGGCTTGTTAGAGAATTCAGAAGATACTACAGAATGGTTACTGGAAAAGACCTGCCAGAGAAGCAACAATCAACGGAGTTCAAGAAATACGCCCACGCCGTCTGCGAGTTCTTCCTAGAGAGGCTTAACGACTATTGGGATATGTTCTTCAACAACGAGCTATTTATACACAGAACTAAAGACGTTGGGGTTCTGAGCGAGTACGATGCTATAAGGCTGGGCGTGGTTGGGACGACGCTCAGGGCGTCTGGGATAAAATCGGACACCCGCATAGACGACCCATACGACGCCTACCCCAATCTGAAGTTTGAAATCCCGACTGGGACGCGGGGCGACTGCTACGATAGGGCTATCGTCGGATTCAGGGAGATGCAGGAGAGCGCGAAGATAATCATGCAGGCGCTGGAGCAGATGCCTGACGGGCCTGTGAAGAATAAGCAGCACCCGATAAATATCCGCGTACCCGCTGGCGAGGCGGTGGCCCGCGCAGAAGCAGCGCGCGGCGAGATGCTCTTCTACATCAGGAGCGATGGAAGCGATAGGCCTTACAGGGTTAAGATAAGCCCACCATCATTCAGGCTCATACCCGCAATAGCACACCTACTACGCGGGACGCAGATAGCGCATATACCGCCTATATACTGGTCGCTAAACTACTGGCCCGTAGAAGCAGATAGATAATCATGAAAGTCGTCTCACTGGATTTTGGGGGTACGCTGGCCTACGAGCCCAAGGAAGAATATCTCACATACCATCAACTACTAGCCAGCATAGGTTACGTGCTGAGGCAGGAAGACGTTAAGAAAGCGTATGAGAAGACAGTCACATACTTTAGGGAAGGCGGTATATTTGGAAAGCGGGTATGGGACGAGTCGTTGCATCTGGAGTTCATCATACTACTATGTAGAAATCTAATGATTGAGGACGCTGAAGTAGTAGCTCGTAGGGTGCATGAGCTTTTTCCATATGAGCTGGATGTGCGGAAGTTTGATGATGTGGATAAAGCTTTGAGCGCTGTGAAAGAATATGGTGCTAGGCTTATAGTCATATCTAACATAGCATCAGAGATGCGGCTGAGAATCTACCTAGATAGACTGGAGATTGCCGACTATTTTGACTACCTAATCGCCTCTGGCTCGGTTGGCTTTGAAAAGCCTGACACGAGAATCTTCAGACATGCGGCAAGCCTAGTTGGAGTGGAGCCAAAGAGCATAATGCATGTTGGAGACTCGTATGAGCATGATTACCTAGGAGCGCAGGCGGCTGGGTTCTTCCCAGTTCTAATAGATAGGTATGGGAGGAATAAGGATAAGAACTGTAGAAAGATAGATAAACTATACATGCTGGTTAATTTTCTACAGGAAGCTCTCTAAGCTACTCACGCCTATTATGCTGTCAAACTCTATCTCCAGCGGGTCTAGTATCTGCTCAAACGTTGAGCGCATATACTCTATGTATTTATCAACGTCTATGTTTTCAAGCCTGGCGAACTGTACAGGTGCTACGCCGTCCTTATCCTTTGTCTTCACGTAGCTAATAATGTCGCCAGCGACAACCTTGATATTATTCTGCTGGAGCTTTCTAGCCGCCTTTACATGGGGTGGTGTTGTCTTCTCATAGCGTTCAGGCGTCTTTGAGAGCATGACGCGGAAAGCGAGCTGCTCTATATCCAGCTCCCTGTTCTTAAGCCGCCTATACCATGTGGAGATGGAGTTCCTGATGTTGGCTTTAACCCTCTCCAAGTCCTCTTCACTCTTAACCTCTGAGAGCTGCCGCAGCACATCGTCAAACGCCTCCTTTATGAAGACTGGTATATTGCGCTTCTTACCCGTTAAGCCCTTAACATCTACAACGCCCTTATCAGTAACGCCTAGGTAGTTCTTCTTCCTGCGGCTGAAGACAACATAGACATAGGTCTTGTCAAACTCTAGGTCTAGGTTAAACGTGCTCTTGGCCCACTTCACTACCTCTTCTATCAGCTCTGGCTTGTCCGTCTTTAGGAATATGGAGTCCGTGTCGCCGTATATGACTTGTATGCCTAGAGCCTTTGCCTTCTCTATGGCTTGCTTGAAGACGTATCTCCCCACCGCCGCTACTCCCTCAGCGACTGGCGGGCAGTATAGTGGGAACTCCTCAAAGCCGAAGACGCCATAGCTGGCGTTGAGAAAGACCTTGAGAGCGCGCTGGACGACGCCATACCAGCTACGCTGCTCAGCGTCAAGGCTCTTATCGCCAGCCTTCACCTTATACCAGCTCACCCTAATATCCCTAAGAGAGCCTATGATAAGGCTCTGGATACCGCGCTTCTTCCTACATACCCAGTGGTCTGTCTCAGGGATTAGATTATCCTTACACTCTTCATGGGGGCAGCGTACCGTCTCATAGCTCAGGTTGGCTTCCTTGAGTACTGAGGGGTATAGGGAGGCGAAGTCAAGCACTATAACTCCGAAATGAATCCCAGGTATGGGCTCAACCACTATAGCGCCGCGATATTTCTTACCGTCAATAACCGCCTTGGTTGATACCTGCCCCTTAACTTGTAGGAGGTCTTCCTTGCGTGGTATTATCCAATTCATGCGGCGGTGCTCCCAGTAGAGTAGGTTCTTTATCCAGCCCGATACCCCGTGCCTACACACGTCCTCCATCGGGGTTCTTCCTATACGCGCTATAACCGCTATCAGTCTGAGAACAAGCCTGTCGTTCATAGTAATCAAGTCGTGTAGCAGCTTGGCGTCGCGGTAGCTGTATTCCGCAAGCTCAAGAGGCGTTAGCTCAGCGAGGGTTTTAGTCAGCGGAACCTTCCCCACTCCTAGGAGAGCCGTCGCCACACCCTCAAGCGTATGCTCCCTATACCTATTATCAAACGCGTAAATCTGGATTGATTTATTCATGAAGAAGCGGTACAGGTCTAGGTGTATTCCAGTCCTGAGCGTAGCGCCTTCACGCCCAAGCATTATGGGTATCTTCTCCCGCTCAATACCCAGCTTCTCGCCACGGTTCTTGAGATAGGGCAGGTCAAAATCATCACCATTAAACGTAACTATTATGGGATACTTCTCAATTATCTCAAAGCAGCGCCTAAGCATAGCCTGCTCGTTATCAAAATACTCTATCTTGAACTCAGTCGGATTCTCCACGCCTTGCTGAGCCTTGCCCAGCAGGAGGACGAGGTTAAGGCCGTCTGAGCTTGCCAGAGATATTGCCGCTACCCTATCCTCTGGATGGCTCGGAGACGGAACACGCGTGGCTGATTCCCCTATAATCTCTATGTCAAGAGCTATGAACTCTATCCTAGGCTGCTCAGCCTCAAGTATCTTTAACCACTTGCGCAGCTCCTCCGCCTCTTGCTCACTAACCGTCTTGAAGAAACGCTTTAGAATCTCATCCACTACGTTATCATCGGCCAACTCTGGAGTTAACGTGCCATTTTCATCTGCCGCGTATATGAGGGAGGGTATGAGCTGGTTATCAAAGAGATAGTTTAGGTGGTATGGTATGTCGGCTTCCCAGCAGTCTATCTGCTCGCGTATGGATTTCTTAGAGCCTCCAACGGCTAGGGGGTCACTGGCTATTATCTTGGTCATGGTTATTTTCCCATCGCTTATAGCGTCATATTTCTCAACGTGCTCAAAAGCCACAGCCCCAGCCTGTTTCAGCGCCTCGTTATTCTCAAGCCTCTCTAACGGTATGTTGGTGAAGCAGTATGGCTTATGGTCGGTGTTGTCATACCATAGTATAACCTCACCGGTCTTGGTGTCAAGTAGCTTAAGATACGCCTTCCCTTTTTGGCCATCGTATGCGCAGCCCAGTAGAAAGAGACGTTTCTTGGGCTTCGGATTTCCTACAGCGTCAAACAAAGAGAGCTGTGGCATAGCTTAGGGACGCCCCTACCAGCTTCCTATTAGGCATCGGATAAATAAGTCTTAACGCTTAGACTCTATAGCAGTTATACACTCTACTAATACTCGTGTAGCCTGGGCCGCGGTTAGGCCGTTATCGTAGATTGAGCACACCTCCATTATGTCTAAGCCAACACTAGTGGGGGAGCATACCGCGTGGAGAAGCTCTACCAAATCGTAGGGAGTTATCCCATTCGGCTCAGGGTTTCCGACGCTTGGGACGTATGCTGGGTCTAAAACATCAATATCCACAGATACATACGTAGGCCTGCCGCCAGCAAATACCCTGACTCTACTCAAAACCTGGTCTAGATTGTCGTGAATCTGCTTAGCGGTATAGTATGTTATTCCAAGCTCTCTAGCGGTCTTTAACTCGTCGTAATCATATCCCCTCACACCAACAACAGCAACCTTAAGCTTTCGCTTCTCCAATAAACGCCTCAGATAGGTTGCATGATTCATCCTAGTTCCCAAATAATTATCGCGGAGGTCAAAATGAGCATCAAAAACTATTAACACGCCTTCAACATTCCTAAAGCATGCCATAACCGCTGGCATCGTGAAAGTATGCTCACCGCCAACCATTATGGGCGTCTTGCCCAGTCGTCGTATCTCTTTCACAACCCTAAAAACACGTTTCAGCATATCAACCAGACTATAGGTAAATCGTACATCACCAGCATCGTATAGCCTCACGCTCCTAGCATCAAACTCTAAATTGATGCTGTTGGACTCTAGGTTGGAGCTGAATTTACGCAGCATCTCAGGCCCATAACGCGAGCCCGCCCTGAAGCTTGATGTAAGGTCATACGGGACGCCGAAGGCCACATATTCAGCCTCATCAAGACTATAGTCCAAACCTAGAAACGTCTCTGGGCGTCTCAAATACTGCTTTAGAGCCTCTCCATGCATTTTTTCCTGCGGCATATGTAGCGTGATGTTTCCAAATATTCTTTAAATACATTTTCCGCCAATATGTTTAACGTATTTTGAAGAAGAGGGGCGTTGGGGAATGGAGCGGTATCTATGGATAGCTGCTGCGCTTGGACTCATAATTAGACTCGCCCTAGCCCCCTTCTTCGGCCACGCATGGGATATGTATATCTGGATAGTCAGCGGAGACCTAGTAGTAAATGAAGGCGTGAATATATATCAGCTAAAAGACTTAACAGACTTTCCGTGGGGATTCTACGCATACCCTCCTGTATGGCTCTACTGGCTGAGCCTCGCAGCTTGGTTAAACATGTTCTTCAATAATCTCAACATCTACGTGATGATAATAAAGCTGCCAATCATACTTGCTGACGTTGCAATAGCCTTCCTACTATATAGGATAAGTAGAATGATAAGCCTCCCATGGCGTTGGCAGCGTTTAGCACCGCTGATATGGCTCCTCAATCCCGTGACAATATTCATAACCGCTGTCTGGGGGATGTTTGACTCACTAGCGGTATTGACCACCATGGCCGCGCTTTACTACACTCTAAAGGGACGTGAAAGAAGGGCTGGAGTTCTCCTAGGCCTAGGAACGGCCATCAAACTCTATCCAGCGCTCCTCATAATACCAATATCAGCATATCTGCTCAAGGTGAAAAAAGCAAAGCCAGCCCGCGTCTTTTACGACATAACTCTCCTAGCAACAATAACGGGGATAGCGTTGAGCTTGCCCTACCTAGCTGACCCCCTCTCATTCATAAGTAAATTACTATACCACTTCAGGAATGTGGGTCAATTCACTTATTGGACAGGAATATCAATAATAATGAACCCCATCTTCATCACAATAATATCAAACACAGCATTCGTGGCGCTCTTCATCATAGCACTAACCAAAATGTTAAAACTGAACACAAATAGCAGTATGAAACTTATCAACTTAATTACTATATCATTGCTTGTTTTTCTCTCTGTCTCATCAAAAGTGAATGTTCAATATACTCTTTGGGTCTTGCCTTTCCTCCTGCTCGTCATGCCTACTATGAATAGCCGTGAGGCTCAGATAAACTTCTATCTTCTCATAGTTGCTGCAATTATGTTCATCACAGCAACAATACTGATACCAGGGATGTATAGTCTGTCAAATCTAGGAACACTCTCGCTGGGTTATGAGCAGCAGACGAGTGGGTTTATAGGAGCCCTTCTTATTACGTCAGCTCTGCTAGGTGGAACTAGATACGTAGGCCTCATGCTGGAGTTTCTCTCCGTAAAGCTGAGAAACATATGGAACATAAACCGCCTATCCATAATCGCCCTCCTAATAATATTCGCCCTCTTCCTAAGCTTATTCCCAACGGGGAGGGGCGTTGAGCTACCCTACCTAGATGTCCGCGTAGCCGTTCCAGAAAGCGTAGAATCCATATTCGGGCTCCAAGAAGGCTTTGATGTAGATTCATTCACCGCGCTCTATAACGTAACACACATAGTAATACCCATGGGCCCTGATGTAGTCAATACCTACGTTAGGGGAAACTATGACATGGATGTCTCGCGGAACTTTAGGTTTAGGCTTGGGATAGACTCATGGAGCCTAGCAGACCTCAAAAATCTAGTTGATACGCTTCACGCCAGGGGGTATAGGGTTCTTCTGGGGATATACCTACGCTCATACTACCACTCAATATACTTCGGGATACAGGGATACAACTCAACATGGCTTGCCGCATCATATGGCAAACTAGCAGACCAGATGGGAAACATCTACTTCCAAGAAGATATGCAGATAG
>WAQC01000141.1 GCA_015520425.1 Candidatus Pelearchaeum sp.
CTGCTATATCTTTACGGCTCATCTTCTCGGCGCTGGGATTGAAGTATCGCTCCATACCTGTCAAAACACCGCGCACGCTAGACAATAATTAGCTTTTATTCATGATTCTGCGCATGGCGTTTTGAGACGCGAAACTTGTTAGGCGGACGCAGGCCAGCCTACTCCCCATTCTGGCTTCTACGCAGCTCCTCCAACTCCTCCCACAGATGCCAGGGAAGAGCGGCGTAGATGTCTTCAAAGATTACCTCAGGCGGTAGCTGTGGCGCAGACTCGGCATCCTCGGTTGCGCGCCTTAACTCGTTCCTAAACTCCTCAACAAACTTCTTCTCCTCCTCGCTGCTCCATAGGCCAGCTTTCTCAAGATAACGCCGCATCCTCATAATCGGGTCGCGGCTCCTCCAGCGCTCAATTTCCTCGTCGCTCCTATACCTCCTGGGGTCATCAGCGGTAGTATGAGGCCCCAGACGGTAGGTTACTGCCTCTATGAGCGTAGGCCCCTCAAAGCGGCGCGCTCGCTCAACAGCTCTGCGTGTAGCAAGATAGACGGCGATAACATCATTACCATCAACCCGCATGGATTCCATCCCGTAGGCTCGGCCTTTAACCGCTATACTCTCCGAGGCTGTTTGTAGGTTTATCGGAACTGATATAGCCCACTGGTTGTTTTGGCAGAAGAATACTGTTGGTGTTTTGAATAGGGCTGCGAAGTTCGCCGCTTCGTGGAAGTCTCCTTTTGATGTCGCGCCGTCGCCGAAATAGACTAGTGAGACAGTCGGCTCGTTACGTAGTTTGCAGGCCAGCGAGACGCCTACTGCTACGGGTATCATGAGGGATACAGCCCCTACTCGGACAACTATCCTCCGCCTCGCGTTTCCATACAGCGTTATCTCATGCCCCTTTAGAACGTCTCTACTATTGGCCAGCATTCTATCCATAAGCTCCAGTAGTGGAACCTTCCGAGCTATGAAGACGGGGAACTCGCGGTAGGTTGGGAAGATTATATCACGCTCATCTAGCGCGTATGCGCTTCCAATCATAGCAGCCTCTTGCCCCTCGCTCGGCGGGTAGCGCGAAGCCCTGCCCATAGGATGTATCTTAAGCATCCACTCATCAAACAGCCGAGAAGCCAGCATATCCTTAAACATGCTCA
This sequence comes from Candidatus Pelearchaeum sp., assembly GCA_015520425.1. Lineage (GTDB taxonomy): Archaea > Thermoproteota > Nitrososphaeria_A > Caldarchaeales > Caldarchaeaceae > Pelearchaeum. The sequence continues at coordinate 1,151 of WAQC01000141.1, forward strand.
GCAGAAGCTTATCCGACACTTCGTCTGGAAGAGGTTTTGATAAGCTTCCATCATCGTTTAGCAGCGATAGCATGGGAGACCATCCTCTTCTAGCTTATCACCGCGCCTTGGCTACCCTAAGCTCCTTAAGGATGGCTACGAGCTCCTGCTCCGAGACTGGGCCCTTACGTTGTATTGAGAGTTCCTTCACCTTATCGGCTAACGGCTGTAATTCTTCTTGCGAGTATTCCACGCCAAGCTGTTTTAGCTTCCACTCTATTGAGTGCCTGCCGCTCTTCTTACCCAAGAGTACGTCGTGCTTGTTTCCTACGAACTCTGGGAGGTATGCCTCGGAGCCTAGGTGATACTTCATCCAGCCTGCTACGGATATTCCAGACTCGCGTGTGAATACTCTATCCCCGACCACAGGCTTGTTGGGTGGCATCGTGAATCCAGTGAGACGCTCCACCAGCTTGGATAGCTGGACGAGCTTCTGGTAGTTGAGCCCGACTCGCACTCTGTAGAGGAGCTCAAGTGTTAGGCTGACCTCCTCCAACGCAGCATTTCCAGCCCGCTCACCAATCCCATTAACAGATACATGGACAACCTCCGCACCAGCACTTAAGCCAGCAACACTACACGCAGTCCCAAGACCAAAATCATTATGGCAGTGAACCTCAATAGGAACGTCAACAGTCTTCCTTATCTCCCCTACTAGGTATCTGAAGCCTTCAGGTGTTGCGCAGCCGAAGGTATCAACTACCGCTATCGCGTCAGCCTTCGCCTCGCGCACGACGGTCTGGTAGAGGTTTTTTAGGAAGTTCAGGTCTGCGCGCGTTCCATCAACACCAAAGAAGACCGTATATAGGCCGTGCTGTTTCGCGTACTCTACACCTGATACTGCTTTCTCCACTACAGCGTCTCCACTCCAGCCAAACTGCATGAGCTTCGGCACACCTACTGGGCCTTCCACGATTATCCCAGAGACTTCAGCCTCCACCGCCGCGTCTATGTCCTCCTTAACCAGGCGCGCGAACGCGAAGACCTTAGCCTTAAGCCCCTCACGGGCTATAGACTTGACAGCGTTAAAGTCATCCTTAGAGACGACTGGCATACCAGCTTCAATGCGATGAACGCCCACAGCATCTAGCTCACGTGCTATAGCTAGCTTCTCCTCACTTCTAAGCACGACGCCTGGTGTTTGCTCACCGTCTCGGAGCGTAACGTCGTGGATATAGACCTGCTCTGGGAAGTTTAAGCCGTTTCTCGCCTCTTCGCTAAAGTTGTAGGGGCTTACCCACCATTTATCTCCTCTCCAGGGTGCGTCGCTGCCCTCCATGACTAGCCACTCTCCGCCACAACCTGGTTACGCATTACCCCCAGCCTCTCCACTTCAGACTCTACTATATCTCCTGGCTTAAGATAATACCGCTCAGGATTCTCCCTAAACGCAGCAACACCTGAGATAGTCCCAGTCGTTATTATGTCTCCAGGCTCAAGCATAACCCATGAGTAGTGCTCTATAATCTCTGGTATTGAGACGGATAGCCTGCTTGTGCTTCCAGACTGTCGCACCTCACCATTAACCCTTAGTTCCATTTTGAGATTATGCGGGTCTGGTATGTCATCCTTCAGCGTAAGCCAAGGCCCCATGGGCGCGAATGTGTCTAGGTTCTTTCCAAAGTTTAGAAGACCGTTCTTCATCTCCTCACGCTGAATATCGCGCGCAGTAATGTCGTTGAACACCATATAGCCCGCGATGTAGTCATAGGCTTTGTCGCGTGAGATGTATTTTCCGCGGCGCCCAATAACTATGGCAACCTCAAGCTCGTAATCAAGCTCCTTCACAAACTTAGGATATACGATAGGGTCGTAAGGTCCTATAATGGCTGAGGTGCTCTTCAGGAACGAAATCCACTGCGGTATGGGGAATTCCCAGCCAGACTTCTCTGCTTCATGCGCATGCTCCCTAAAGTTCCCCGCTGTGTGTATTATCTTTCCAGGCCTGGGTATGGGTGCTTTGAGCTTGACATCACGTATGTTAAAGAGTATATCCTGGCCTTCGGGGCCTTTGATTTCTCCGCTGATTATCGCCTTCGTTTTTTCTCTCACGTTTTTGAGCGCTTCAAGAGCCCTGTTTCCACGTCTAAGGAATCTCAGCGCATCGCTTGGAAGGAGCGCGTCGGCTAGGGTTTCTACGTCTTCTTCTCCCTGCTCTAGGAGAAGTGCCTGATATGCTAGGTTTGCGTCTATTACATACTCATTCTCCACTAAGCCAAGCCTAGGCTTCCTAAGCAGCGGATGTATAAATGTGGCGATTCTCAACCAGCAATCCCCAGCGCAATCACCGCTCCACGTAGTTATTTACGTTTAGCAGCCGCAACCACGCTTAAATACGCCAATCAACAACCATATACCATGAGCGAGCAACTAATTGAGCATGTGCTCGCAGCCCGCGTATATGACCTAGGCCAGCCATACTTCAACGGAATGCCCGTACATCCAGAAGACCCGCCCTTTAACATGGTGATATACCGATACCATGATTACACTAGACAAATCTTTGAGAAGGTTGCTCCAGGTTTCTCCGATTCTATGGAGCTGGTGATAACGAGTATGCATTCTGGGACGCATATTGATGCGCGCTGTCACATGGCTAGGAATGGTGAGCTACACCAGGGCGTTAAGGCTTCTGAGATAGCGTTCCACAGCGGCTATAAAAAGTATGGCACCGAGGAGATTCCAATCTACGTTAAGCGGGCTGTCCTCTTTGACGTCCCCGCGTATAAGGGGCTTGACATACTCCCAAGCCGATATGGGATAACGGCTAAAGACCTTGAGGAGACGTTAAAGTGGGAGGGCGTAGAGTTAAAGCCTGGCGACGTGGCGCTAATTAGAACAGGATATTCTAGGTATTTCACAACTGATAAGGAGAAGTATCTACATGATTTCGCTGGAATAACCGAAGAAAGCGCGAGGTGGCTTGTTCAGAAGAAAATCTCACTACTTGGGATAGATAACCTAGCCATGGCCGTTCCGAAGCCATTTGAGACGCATCTAATCTTCCTGGTTGATGCGGGAATCCATGTTATGAAGAGCCTCTATCTTGAGGAGCTGGCCCGCGACAAGCAGTATGTCTCACTAATCATAGTTACGCCGCTCAAGATACGCGGAGCCACGGGCTCGCTGATTAGACCAATAGCTATTGCAGCCCAGAAATAACATAAACACATTAAAACAACAACATAATTTAATTTTACTTGAGAGTAAGAGCTTGAGTAATGAGGTCTTGCGTAAAAAGATTAAGGAGTTAGAAAACTCTTTGAGAGTAGTAAGTGAAATAACTTCACTTTCTGTTAATGATTTTGTAAGTGATATACGCAATATATACTCGCTGCGTATGGCGATTATAGAATTTGTAGAAGCTGCTGCTAGCATAGGCTTGGAACTACTTAGAATGAGGCTAAAAGTTTATGATATTGATGGGTATCCGCAGATATTTAGGAAGCTCGTTGAGCAGGGATTATTGTCAGAGAATGTGGGAAGCGCTATGATTGGTCTAGCAAAGCTTAGAAACCTTATAGTCCATAGATATTGGGAGGTTGATGACTTACGTATTTATCATGAAGCACGTAAGAACGGCTTAGAGAGGGCTAGGCGTTTCATAGAGGAGGTGAGGAGTCTATACCTATAGAGGTAGAGTTACGCGAGAGATTTACTTTTCACAGCCTAACATCTAACCAGAAGCGCCGCCTAATTAACAAGCTACGCGAGGCCCTCACTACCCGTGAGGAGATTCTACTCGCTATACTGCATGGCTCATTCCTAAAGGAGTATCCCTTTAGAGATGTGGATGTAGCCTTATACGTCAAAGATGTGGCGGATATGCTTGACTATAAACTACGACTTGATGAAGAGCTCAGCGATAACCTTGGATATAAGGCGGATGTTCAGATTCTAAACTATGCACCGCATTATTTCGTGTTAAACGTTCTCCGTAATGGTGTTATTTTGTTGGAGAAGGTTCATGGATTATTTGCGTCTCTCTATCTGAGAGCGCTTGACGAACAAATGTTAGGCTATGTGTTGAAAACTTCTTGACCAACTATGTTTAACCTTATAGCTTGTTATTTCTAGGTTGTCTCTGAGGTTTGGAGTATGAGTTGGGGAAGGCTTGCTGGAGAGCCTACTGTTGAGGGTGAGATTGAAAGGCCCAGGAGAGAGGTGAAGCCAGGAGAGCGTTTCCGCGGCCAGATAGCGATGGTTACAGGCGCTGGAAGGGGATTCGGTAAGCTCATCGCATTAGCTCTAGCGCGCGAGGGCGCTGACGTGATAGTCCATTATAACAAGTCGCGCGAGCAGGCCGAGCAGACGGCAGAAGAGATACGCAACATGGGGAGGAGAGCCACGACAGTTAAGGCAGATATAACGAAGTGGAGCGAGGTTAAAGCGGCTGTGGATAAGGTATGGAAGGAGTTCGGCCCAATAGATGTGCTGATAAACAACGCAGGAGACGTGGCCTGGGGCCAGATGTCGTGGAGAGAGATTACCGAGGAGAAGATTGATGAGGTTCTAGCCGTTGATATAAAGGGGACATTATTCATGATACATGAAGTTGGTAGCAGGATGCTTGAGCGGAAATCAGGCGTTATAGTGAATGTATGCTCTAATGTAATCGTTACTGGAAGCCCACGCGCACCTCAATACGCGGCGTCAAAGTATGGTGTTCTGGGCTTAACGAAGTCTTATGCTCTTGCCTTCGCTCCCTGGGTTCGCGTCAACGCAGCCGCTCCAGGCTATATGGATACAGAATCCCTCCGAGCAAGACCTGACTGGACACCTGAGAGGAGAAAATGGGTAGTTGACCACACACCGTTAAGGAGGATAGGAAAACCTGAAGACATAGTGCCCGTCATACTCTTCCTAGCGTCTGACGACTCTATCCACATGACAGGGAACGTCGTAATCTGCGATGGGGGCTTCAGCATGCCAGGAGCTTAAATTATAATTTTTTCTTTTATTTTTGGAGTGGAAGTGGGTTAGATTATTAGTCTGCGTCGCATGTTAAGCCTTCCATAGAAGACTTGCTCAATCAATCCTTGTGGCATGAATTTCATCACCAGCACTACTATCAAGCCGAATAGAAGAAGGCTTATCTCAGGAATCAGGAACCCCAACGCATAATAGGTTCCTAGGTAGACCATCAAGCCGAATATCGGGCCTATTATAGTTCCGCGCCCGCCTATTAGCACTATGAAGAGCGGGATTAGTGTCCATTCTATCCCGAAGACGTGCTCAGGCTGGACGTATAGTAGGTTGTAGCTGTATATCCCGCCTATTAATCCAACCATTACACCGCTTAAGCAGAGCGCCAGAACCTTATACTTGAATATCCCAATTCCACTAGCCGCAGCTAGTGTCTCGTTTTCGCGTATGGAGATGAACGCGAATCTAAGTCTAGACTTGAGTATTATATAGTTTAGAAATGCCACCGCCACGAATATAGCTAGTGCGTAGTAGTAGTTTGCGGTAAATGTTAGGGTGGGGTCTGGTGGGAATGTGTAGCCATAAGCATGTATGTTGACCAGCGCTATCTTGAGGGCTTCGGTGAAGCCCAGCGTACCTATGGCGAAGTAGTCCCCGCGAAGCCTTAGGAGCGGGCTCATGATAAGCGCCGTTCCCAGACCAGCGAGGCCGCCTACAGCCACCGCAACATATGGGTGAAGACCAGCCAATAGAGACTGGCCCATAACGTATGCCCCCATCCCAAAGAACGCCGCGTGGCCCAGGTTTATCTGACCAGCAAAACCCCCTATAATATTCCACCCATAGGCCGATGCCAGGTATATCATGAAGAGGAAGACCATGCTCTTTAGGAAGTCATCAACAGGTGCGAAGGGTATGAGAGCTAGAATGGCTATAGCTACTATCGGTAGTGGTTTTAGGCTGGCCATCAAACCTCCCTCTCTTCGGCCTTGCTGAAGAGCCCAGTGGGTTTAATTAGTAGCAGTATTATGAGTAGGCCGTATGCTACCACGTTCCTCATCCCAGCTCCTAGGAAGAAGGAGCCGAAGGCCTCAACTGTGCCAAGTAAGAGCCCACCTATGATGACCTCCCGTACATTTCCTATCCCGACTATTGCGAGTATGACGAAGGACTTTAGGAGAAACTCTGGCCCAAGCGTGGGGGTGAAGCTGGATACCATGGCTATCACGTTCCCAGTAAGCCCAGCGAGCATGGAGCCTATCACAAACCCAAGCCGCTGAAGAGCCCTCGCGGGTATCCCCATAAGCATACTGGCCTCAGCATCCTGAGAAACAGCCCTGAGCGCCTTCCCTATCTGCGTCTTATTAAGAAAGAGACTCAAAACTAGCAACGCAGCTACAGCAAGCGTAAATGCCAGCAACTTGGTTAGAGGCATTATAATAGGTCCGAAAACCAGACTCTCGCCAGTGAATTCTGTTACTATGCTTCGGGGGTCTCCTGTGAATGCTGCCAGCATGGAAGATTGTAGGATTAGTAAGACACCGAAGCTCGCTACTATCGTTGGTTCTATCCCCTTTCTTGATACGCTCTCAATGGCTAGGAAGTATGTGGCGAAGCCATAAAGGGCTGCTGCTGGTAGTGTTATGGCTATTGCTAATATGGGGTCTATGCCGAGGAGTATGAAGACCCAATATGCCACATATGAGCCGAGAACCACGAACTCGCCATGCGCTATATTCAGTAGCTTGAGCACGCCGAATATCATGGTAAACCCTGCCGCGACTAGAGCGTATACGCCGCCAATCAGTAGGCCGCCGACTAGGACTTGTATGAAGAGCCAGTCCTTAGCAAGGAGCGCGAACTGCTCTAATACCATTCAGCCTAACACCTCTCAAGATATTAGCTTGCGCTTAAACTCTCAACTCCCTTACCTTCTTCAGCCTCAAGCCAGCGACGTATAATCTCCTTAACATCCGCAGGCATCTCATCACGCTTACCACCCCCACGAACGCTGCCAAGCTCTATGACATACACATAATCAGACAGCTCCATACACTTGCCAAGGTTCTGGTCAACAAGCAGTATGGTTATTCCAGTCTTCTTGAGGTCTGTTATGGTTTCATACACCTTGTTTGTCATTAGTGGTGAGAGGCCGAAGCTGGGCTCGTCTAAGAGTAGTAGCTTGGGGCTTGTCATGAGGGCGCGGGCTATTTCCAGCATCCTTGCCTGACCACCGCTTAGCAGCCCCGCCTTCTCGTTTATCTTCTCAGAAAGAGATGGAAAGAGCTCCAGGACCTCGCGCATTCTCCTCCTGACCTCACTCTCATTCTTACGCAAAGTCCATGCGCCCATCTCAAGATTCTCCTTAACTGTAAGCTGTGGGAATATGCTTCGCCTCTGGGGAACGTATGTTAGCCCCATCTTGACGAGCTCATTCGGCTGTTTCCCCTCTATCTTCTTACCATCAAAGATTATAGAGCCTCGTTTTGGCTTGAGTATGCCCATCACGGTTTTTAGCAGAGTTGATTTACCAGCACCGTTAGGCCCTATTACCGAGGATACATAGCCCTCTCTAACAGATATGCTCACTCCCTTCAAAATCTCAATATCCCGCTGATACTCAACATAGATGTCCCGAACATCCAGCAACATGAGCTATACACCCAGATAAGCGGTTATAACCTCCTCATGCGACCTAATCTCGTCAGGCCTGCCCCTCACAAGAACCTTACCAGCGCTCATAAACACAACATCCTGCGCCACCTTCATTATTGATGGAATATCATGACTAACGAATACCACAGTCTTCCCCTCACGCACCAGCTCATTAACAGTCTTCATAATCTTCTCCTTTATCGCCGCATGAACACCTGCCAAAGGCTCATCTAGCAGCAATATCTCTGGGTCCGCAACAAGAGCGCGGGCTAGGTCTACTAGCTTTTGCTGGCCGCCAGAAAGTCTCCCAGCAAGCTCATCCTTCAGACTAAGAGGTATCCCAAAATCCCTCAACAACTCCAGAGCCCTCTCCCTAACCGCGTTTAAATTCTTCTTCATCCAAACAGCCTCCACCATAACATTCTCAAGAACAGTCATACCGTTGAAGAGCTTCGTAACCTGAAAGACACGACCTACCCCAAGCCTACATATAGTGCTCGGTGGAAGTTTATCTATCCTCCTACCGTTGAGATACACCCTGCCGCTGTCTGGCTTATGGAATCCATTTATAACGTTTAGTAGCGTAGTCTTCCCAGAGCCGTTGGGCCCTATTATCCCAGTGCATACACCCTTCTCAATTGTTAGGCTACATCCATCCAGAGCCTTCACGCCGCCGAATGTCTTCACCACATTCTCAACCGAAAGCAGTGGAGTCCCGCGCATCCAGCGGTTGGACAAGTTCTAAAACATATAAACCTTCAAGAAAATCCGACAAAAACAATTAACCACATCGCCGATTGCTGGCTAAGAACATAAGCAAAGCCCAGTATTATGCAATCAGACCGCCTAATCCATATAAGAAGGCTACAACAACCAACGACAGCACAATGCCCCGGTAGCTTAGGCTGGTTAAAGCGCCAGCTTGGTAAGCTGGAGAGCGCGGGTTCAAATCCCGCCCGGGGCTTATGTTTAGCCGTCCGTGTATCTTTTAGTTCTCCCATGGGGTGATGAGTCTGCGCATTATGAGCTTGTCTTTGAAGGGTGCTGATATGGCTTCGTAGCCTTCTTCTGCATATTTGGCTGCTTCTTGGTGGCTAAAGATAAAATATCCCAGTCGTCAGAATCATGTGTAGGGTGCGGGGGTCGCCAAGCCTGGTCAATGAGCCCAGCATGGTTGCTGGGCAACGGCCATCGGCGCAGGACTGAGAATGCGCAGGCCCCGCATCGGTAAGCTCCTGTCCCGAAGAGTATGCATGGGCAAAAGGGGTTCGTGGGTTCAAATCCCACCCCCCGCACCACCTCTGCATGTCTGGAAGATTATTTGGTCTCTAATTCATAATGTGGTCATGGTTATACCACCAGCTGAAACTCTTAAAACACCTGAGAACTACTCCGAGGGAGTGATTCAAATCGTTAGCTCGTCAATTCTTAGCATAAATCCTCCTTTCTTCCTCTAAGAAAAAATAAATTTTCTTTTTTGTAAATTGAAGTCGGAATGACGATGCTTACCAAATGTTGGTATGTATGGGACGGGGTAGATGAACGTTTTGTGCGTATTAGGCGTCCGTCTCAGGATTCCAAATTAGCTAAGGCAATACGGCGTGTTAAGATTCGCGTAGCAGGGATGAGGGATAAGCAAAAGCTCTTTGAATTCCGTCGTGAGGCTCTAGAAACTGAGCCAGAAATTTGGCTTCCAGATGAGCTTGATTTACATAAGGTTCGTAAAAATATTAAAGAGTGGAACCTAGCTGAGTATCCCAATGATTTTATCATAATTGCTGAGCTTGAGGGAAAGATTATAGGTTTTCTACATTTGACAATCTGTTATAGACTATTTGATGGTGGTCCTTCTGCATGGGTTGAGGATATTTTTGTGTTGAAAAACTTTAGGGGCTATAAAGTTGGTACAAAACTTGTGAGATTCGCGAGAGAAATAGCTAAGAGAAGGAGATGCAAGACCTTGAGGCTTATTGTAGGTTTAGAAAATTTGGCTGGGCTAAAATTCTATAGGCGGTGTGGTTTTAAGATTAGTAAAATAGGTTTAGCGACTATGAAGTTGAAATAACTGCATACATCTTCGTATCTAACTCAAATTAAGGTAAGACCAACAGCCTATTTTTCGCTAAGTGTTGTTAGTCTTGTTTCTAGGCTCCAGAGTTTTGAGAACCCTTCTCCTGCCTTTTGGTCAAATAGGCTCTCGCGCGAGTATGTGATTATCTCCTTCGCGTATGCTGCTTTCTCTGCTCTTCTCCCCGTTATGCGCATGGTTCCCTTGTAGAGCTTTATCCTTACTTCTCCTGTTACGTTTTTCTGCGACTCGTCTATGAATGCGTCAAGTGCTTTTCGGAGGGGGTCTGCCCATAGGCCGCTGTATATCATCTCTGCCCAAGTCTTGTCTATCTGCTGTTTGAACGATAGGTGTCTCCTTCCTAGTATCATCTTCTCCAAGTCCATGTGTGTTTTTATGAGTATGAGCGCTGCTGGGGCTTCGTATACCTCGCGGGACTTCAGCCCTATTACCCTGTCCTCTATGTGGTCTATCACTCCATAGCCGTGTTGGCCTCCTATCTTGTTGAGTTTTCCTATGATTTCCAGCATCGTGGAGTTTTCGCCGTTTAGTGATGTTGGTATTCCTCCCGTGAATCCTATCACGAGCTCCTCAGGCGTGTTGGGTGTTTCCTCAAGTGGTTTTACTAGTTTAAACGCCTCGTTGGGAGGCTCTGTCCAAGGGTCTTCCAGCTCGGCCGCCTCTATTGACCTGCCCCAGAGGTTCTCGTCTATACTAAACCTACTCTTGCGCGGATTTATCGGAAGCCCGTTCTTCAGCGCATACTCTATCTCGTCCTCTCTATTCATGTTCCACTCCCTGACTGGTGCGAGAATCTTTAGGTCTGGTGCTGTTGCTGCGAAGGTTGCGTCAAAGCGAAGCTGGTCATTTCCTTTTCCTGTGCATCCATGCGCTACGGCGTCGCATCCTTCTCGGAGGGCTATCTTTGCTACCTCCTCCGCTATCAGGGGCCTGCTGAGCGCCGATGAGAGCGGGTACTCGCCTTCGTAGAGGGCGTTTGCCTTGATAGCCCTCGCCACATATTCTTCCGCGAACTTCTGGCGCGCGTCTATGTGGTAGTGCTTAACAGCCCCGCTCTTGTAAGCCTTCTCCTCAATCTCCTTAAAGTCTTCTTCCTGGCCTACATCAACGGTAACCGTATAGACCTCCGCACCATACTTTTCTTGAAGCCACCTAATAGCTACGGTTGTGTCAAGCCCACCACTGTATGCAAGGGCTACCTTCAAAAGATTCTTAACCCCCTTGAGTTATGTTATCGCTAGTTGGACTTCTTGAGTGTTCTTATAAGGGTTTCCTGAGCCTGCCTTTAGATGGCTGGAAGTTATAGATTGAAAATGAAAATAAGGTAGTGATAGCTAGTTTGTTGTGAATGTCTGCGGAGCTTGATGAGATAGACCATGCTATTCTTGAGATACTTAAGAAGGATTCTAGGAAGAGCTTCACCGAGATAGGTAGCCAGCTTAACCTCTCTGAGGGCGCCATTAGGAGGCGCGTGAAGAGCCTAATAGAGCGCGGCGTCATCAAGGCATTTACGATAGAGATAGAGCGCGGCCACCACGTAAGAGCCTTTACATTCCTCTCGGTAGACCCCTCAGTCCCCACACCAAAGGTTGCGGACGCTCTCACAAAGATAGCTGGCGTGGAGACGGTCTATGAGATAACAGGAGAGTATGATGCTGTTGCTCTAATCTCCGTCCCCAGTATGCAGGAGTTGAACAAGTGTATAGAGGCTATTAGGAATATAGAGGGAATACGTGATACGAATACTATTATGATTTTGAGGCAGCTACGCGGCTCTTAACGCTATTTCTCCTCGTCATCTTCTTGGCTTTCCGACTCGCCAGCCTCCACGATACCCTCACGCGAGAGGAGGAGAGTTAGCTCATCATATTTGCTGTCTATCTCTGTTACAGCGTTGTCTGGGTAAGTTAGGTCTATCGCTACGCGGTGCTTCCAGTAGTATCCGTTCTCCACGTTTAGGCGTGTAAATATGCCCAACAGCTTTGGCGGTAGGGGATAGTTGTGTAGGTTTATGATGTATTCAACGAAGCAGTGGCGATATGCTCTCTCGTAAACGTCTCCATAGAAGGTGTTGAAGTAAAGGTAGAGAGGGGCGTCGCGTTTGTAGGTCTCCCAAGTTGTGTAGGGCGTGTATTGCGGTATCCACCCCTCGTCTCGGAGTATCATGTCCTCAAGCGAGACTGGGCGTTTCCACTCAGCGACTATGAAGCCCCTCATCTCAAGGCTTGGAACTATGTAGCGGTGGATTATTCCCTGCCTCATCAGTTCAATCCTCTCCTTAAGCCCTAGCCCCATAATCTTGAACACCCGCATCTACCGAGGCGCTATGGTGCTGGGATTTTAAGCGGCATGTAAGCGGCACAGCGAGCCACCAAACTGTTGATGAAGCAGCAGAAACCCGATTAAAAGTTTAGCTATTTGGCGAAAAGTGGCTCAAGGGAATATAGTATCCATGTCTTATGGCTAGTCTTTTCTCCCTCTTATACGCTGTAGTAAAGGGCTGAAGGATTCGGTATCTACGTTGGCTGATGTATCAACTCTGAGAGGCGAGACTGAGACCTGCCTCTCCACGAAGACTGTATAAGCATCTGTGCCTGGCTGGAAGCCGTCCAGCGGCCTCTGCTTACCCCACTGCCAGTAGTAAGGCCTACCACGCGGGTCGCGGCGCTCAATAACATAATCCTCATAACGGAAACTGCCTAACCGAGTTATCTTGACAGGAGTATCACGCGTAACTGTGTATGGGAAATTAACATTTAGATAATCAACCCCATCTGGCAGTCCCTCGTCAAGAATCCACGCGATTATCTCCCTGCATATATGCGCCGCCTCTCTCATCCTATACCTAAGCTCCTCGCGCCTCGTTTTCTCGTTCTCAGGTAGTGTTAGTGAAAATGCCGCTGCGGGTATCTTTAGTATTGCTGCGTGTATTGCCGCTGCTACGGTGCCGCTGGCGTATATTGCCTGGGCTGTTGTGTTGTCCCCCTCGTTTATCCCTGAGACGACCAAATCGGGGCGTTTTCCTGCTAGGATTTTATGTATCCCCAGCGATACGCAGTCTGCTGGTGTTCCAGATACAGCAAAAGCACCGCGCCCATCTATCACCACCCTCTTTATCCTTAGAGCCTTATGAAATGTGAGGCTCATGCCAGTAGCGCTCATCACCGACTCAGGAGCTACGACGACAACATCACCCAGCTCCTCAATAGCGTCGTGAAGAGCCCATAAGCCGAGCCTCCTAACACCATCATCGTTGGTTAAGAGGATTGTAGTCAAGGCGTGCTATCTGTATAATGCTCTATGAATTTAATATAAATTTCATCAAGCCAGCTCTAAACTTAAGAATTGTTCTAGCTTGTGAAGAGTTTTGCAATCTCCTTCCTGAGCAGCGGCCTCATACGCTCAAGCCTTGCGTCCACCGTGTTGTCGTAGATTATGTCTCCTTTCTCGCTTCGCGCCTTTATTCCCACATCTTCTATTGGTGTCTTGCTTATTGAGAGCGAGACCTTCTTCTCCTCTTCAATCTCTCTGGCGACCTTCTCAATAACCTTAAGCCCAGCGCTGTTCGTCTCAACAATCACGCGCTCAGCGCCTATTGCATCTACAGCCTCTCTCAATAGGAACCTGAGGGCGTCCTCCAGCTCCCGCCCATCTAGCTGCGTTATCCTCTCCCGCGCCCTCTCCAACACGTTATTAACAGCCTCCTCAAGAACTGCTATTGATTTATTGCGGGCGTTTATCTCGGCTAGGCTTAGGATTCTCTGCCTCAGCGTGTCGCGGCTACGTTTCCCAGCCTCAAGCATGGCAGCGGCCTCGCGTAGGGTCTCCTCCTCAACGCCCTCAACTATCTTAAGCGCCTGACGCCCAGCCTCTTCCAGCCCTTGCTTGAACTCCGCAAGAGCTTCTTGGACGACCTCGCGGACAACCCTCTCAAGAGCCGAGGACGACAACCCAGACGCCTCCCTAACACGCTTTAACAGCTCTCATTTATACTAGACGCCGAGAACCTCGCGGAGCATGGCTCGGTAGTCTATCCTCTTGGGCTTCGCTATTGGTGGTGGAAGCTCGTAAATCAGCGGCACGGGCTTCTTAGCTCTAATCTCGTTAAGCTGCTGCCTAAACTGCTCCGAGAGGTCTTCAGAGACTATGATTAAGCCCACTTCAGGGTCTTGGACTAGCTTGTTTATGTGCTGCAACGCTTCCTGCGGTGTTGATACCTCTATACCCCGCGCCCCCGCCAGCCTGAACCCAGCGACAAACGTTTTACTCCCAATAGCTATGACCTGCAACGCCTCCCTCCCCCAGACGCTACACGCGGGTTATAATATAGTTAGCCTCGGCCCTGGCGAGCATTAATAACCAGACAGGGAGTGTCATATAATAGGCGATGCGGAGAGAGGTGGACCTCTGGCTTGAGTCGGCCAGAGAGGATTTGCTGGATTGTGAAGAAGCATATAACAGGGGTAGGTATTTCCGCGCTGCCTTCTTCGCCCAACAAGCAGTAGAAAAGATGCTGAAGGCGTTATTCTTTGTTGTTAGGCATGAAAACCCGCCCCACATACATACAGTTACCGAGCTATACCAGCTTCTCAAAGAATCGGGATTCAAGCTTCCCTCCGATGTTGAGGAAGAGCTGCTTATAC
>WAQC01000142.1 GCA_015520425.1 Candidatus Pelearchaeum sp.
GATTTACTCAATATACCCTCTCCTAACTGGAGACACCTATTTACTACGCGTCCTGATACTCGTCCATATATTCGCAATACTTGCCGCGAGTCTTGACATAATCGTGGGATACACTGGCCAGCTAACCGCTGGGCATACGGCGGTATGGGGGTGGGGTGCCTTCACAACGGCGTGGATGATACTATGGTTTGGTACCAACCCGCTTCTAGCTGTTCTCATGGGCGCCCTCTTCGGCGCCCTCCTAGGACTGGGAATAGGGATACTCTGCCTCCGCTTCAGATACCTACTCCTAACCCTCGTAACCTTCGCCCTCCTAGTACTCTCCTACGCCCTAGCGCGGCAATTCACAGACATAACAGGAGGAGAACTAGGCCTTCACGGAATAACTCCAATAACAAAGAACCCAATACTCAGCTTCTACATCACCTTCGGCGCCCTCCTAATAACCGTGGTATCCCTCTTCGCATTAGGCAGGTCGCGTATAGGTCTGAGGATGAAATCCATCAAGGAAGATGAGGTAGCGGCCGAGACGATTGGGATAAACACTGTGCGCTACAAGGTTCTCGCCAACGTCATAGGCTCGTTCTACGCAGGGCTGGCTGGGGGGCTCTACACAACATACACAACCAGCGTCGGGGCAAGCATATTCTTCCTAGACCACCTCCTACGCCTCATACTCATGTGGGGAATAGGAGGCGGCGGCACAATAATAGGACCAGTAATAGGCGCCTACGCGGTCATGCTACTCTCAGAGTATCTTAGATTCATAGAAGAGTTTAGGCTAATACTCCTCGGAGTAATAATGATACTAATAATGCGCTTCTTCCCAGCAGGCCTTTATGGAATGATAAACTTAACACTCATGAAGACACCAGTGAGAGGAGGAAGACCAAATGAGCCTCCTAAAAGTTGAGAATGCCACCAAACGATTTGGAGGGAACGTGGCGGTTAACGCCATGAGCCTGGAGGTTAATGAGGCAGAGATAGTGGGCATCATAGGGCCCAACGGCTCTGGAAAAACCACCCTCCTAAACCTCATAAACGGAATAATACAACTAGACTCAGGAGCAATCTTCCTGCGTGGAAAGCCTATACATAATAAAAAACCACATCAGCTGGTGCGTTTAGGAATAGGGAGAACATTCCAGATAACGCGGGTATTTCGGGAGCTTACGGTATTGGAAAACATGTTATCAATCGTTGAGGCTGGAAAGAGCGATAAGAATAATCTTGTGGAAAATGCTTTCAATCTCCTAGAGCTCATAGGTCTCTCAGACAAGCTTGACGCGCGGGCAGGGACACTCTCAGGTGGCCAGCAAAAGCTTCTGGAATTCGCCCGCACACTAATGCTAAACCCCACAATACTACTCCTAGACGAGCCATTCGCTGGCGTGCATCCAAAGATAGTGATGAAGCTCTCGGAGCTTATACTGGATATGAGAAAGCAAGGAAAGACATTCCTCATAATAAGCCACGACATACATACGATATCATGGCTTAGCGATAGGCTGGTTGTGATGAATGAGGGACGTAAGGTCGCTGAGGGGAGCCCAGAGCAGATTAAACAAGACCGTGAGGTAGTTAGAGCATATTTGGGGGTGTAATGTTTGTCGCTTGTTGTTAGGGATATTTACTCAGGATACTTCCGCGACGTGAATGTTTTACGCGGAGTGAGCCTTGAGGTCTGCGAAGGCTCCATAACAGCCGTTCTAGGCCCCAACGGCTCTGGAAAATCAACACTACTAAAAACAATATACGGATACCTAAAACCATCCAGCGGTAAGATACTACTTGACAGCCATGACATAACAGGAATGAAGACCCACGACCTCCTCAGGATGGGCCTCGCCTACGTTGCTCAGGAAAGTGGAATATTCCCACACCTAACAGTTGAGGAAAACCTAAAGACTGGTCTCTGGATACTGCGCAAAGAAAAACATATCGTAAGAGAGAGGCTTGAAGAGATTTACAACAGATTTGAAATACTCTCCGAGAAACGCAACGTTAAGGCAGGTTTTCTAAGCGGAGGCCAGCAACGCCTCCTCCAGATAGCAAAAGCGCTCCTCACCAAACCAAGAATAATACTAATGGACGAGCCCTCCTCAGGGCTCTCACCAAAAGTCCTAGATGAAGTATATGGAATAATCACAAAGCTCCGCGACGAAGGAAAAACAATACTACTCGTGGAGCAGAACGTCAGAAAAGCCCTGGAAGTTGCTGACGCGATAAACGTGATAGAGCTCGGCCAGACAAAATTCAGCGGAACAAAAAGAGAGTTTGAAGAACGGCTGGAGGAGATAATCGGAATATGGGGATTCAAGGCAGCAGGATTACAGCACGGCAAGGGCTAGGGGGAAGAAACAGAAGACCAAGGCAACCGATATTTGATAGGTCTAGTGTGAATGCTCAATTTAGGAGGGTTTGAGGCTCTTCTACAGTGTTGTGAGTTGAATAAGATATATTAATGTGGTTGCTGTATTACATGTATGGCTGTAATTACGGTTAGGGTTGATGACGAGACGAAGAGGATGATGGAGCAGGTCGGGATTAACTGGAGTGAATTCATCAGAGAAGCCATTAAGAAAAAGTTGTCTGAAGAGAGGAGGAAGAACCTGGCAAGAGCCGTTTTAATAAACGAGAAAGTTAGGAAGAAGAGTGGTGTAGAGCCTAAAGCAGAGGAACTGGTCAGAGCCTTTAGAGATGGTAGGTATGGAGGTGGTAATTGACGCCAGCGTCATCGTCAAGTGGTTCGTCGCGGAGAAAGGCTCCGACTACGCACTTAAGCTCAGAGACATGTACATTAGCGGGGAAATCAAAATCGCCGCCCCAGAGCTACTGCTTTACGAGGTCTTAAACGCAGTCCAACATAAGGGGCTCTTCTCATAAAACGAGATAAAAGATATTGCAGAAGCACTAGAAGAGTATTCATTCAACCTCTACCCACTCAGGGGAGAATACGCCGCAAAAACAGTCGAAACAGCACATAAGAACCGCGTAACAATATACGACGCTGCTTACATAGCACTAGCAATAATGAAGAATACCCACCTCTATACAGCCGACATCAAACTAATAGAAAAACTACAAACCAAGTATTCCAGATATGTAAAAAGCCTAGAAAGCCTCTCACGCTAAACAACACTATCCACAACACTTCAAGCCACGCAACAACGCCTCTATATCATTATAACTTTCAATTTCCTTTTGGAATCAGCTTAAACTCTAGCCGTATATTACTCTCCTTTAGATGATTATTCTGTAATCTCCATCTGTATAACTTTACCCTTCTTAATAGAAACTCACCTAACAAGACCATATCCAACAAGCCGATTCAACAACTCATAGACAGACTTACTACCCTACCTCCTCTCTAGCTCAGACGCGGAAACCCATAGCATAGTATAAAAAATAGCTAAAACAGAGACTCGGCCTCGCTCAGCCTTGAATCTTCAACCTAGTTCATGGCAGTTTAGTTAAATGGATTAAGTTGACCTGGGGGCGGTGGGACTTGAACCCACGGCCTTCGGGTGTCCTCTGACCAGTGTTGGTTGATCTGGAGCCCGACGCCCTACCTTGCTAGGCTACGCCCCCATCCTATGGCTACCGTTTGAGTTATTCTCTAGCGGTTATTTGAATTTTATACTCCGTATTTCGGGGTTGGCTGTCATCTTAGTTGTTTGACGATTGTCATGAGTTGTTTTACGCGGTTTATGTCTATTGGGTTCCAGAATTTTCCGTCTTTGCGTAGGTATGAGCCGACTATTGCGCCGTCTGCGTGTTTTAGGAGTTGTGGGGCGTTTTCTGGTGTTAGTCCGCTTCCGACCAGAACTGGGAGGAGTGTAGCCTTTTTTGCGGCTATTACTTTCTCCGCTGGTGTTGCAGCCCCTGTCCTGGTGCCAGATACGATTATGGCGTCTGCGTCAAAGAACTCCACATCAAGGACCTGCTCCTCAAATGGTCTATCACTGATTATGAAGTGGCTTCCGTGCTTTACCTGTACGTCTGCGAATACCTTGATATGCTCTGCTCTTAGGTGGTTTCTGTATCTTAGCGCTTTGTGTGCGATTGCCTCTACGAATCCCTCGTCGGCTATGTATGCGTTTGCCCATTCTGCTGCCCTAACCCAGCGTGCTCCAGATGCTAGGGCTGCTGCCATAGCTTGTATAACTCCATTAGCTAAGCAGCAAATCCCCACTGGCATTCCTGTGGTCTTCCTAACTTCGCGCGCCACAACCGCGAGTATGGCGGTGGTTTCATGTCCTATGTCGTCTGGCTTGAGGTATGGTATATCCCCTATATTCTCCACCTGTAGCCCATCTACATCACCCGACTTTAGAAGCTCCGCGTCTCGCAGCGCGTATTCAATTATATCCTCAACAGGCTGGCCCCTATAGCGCGGCGCTCCTGGAAGTGGTGGTAGGTGTATCATCGCTATTATCGGTTTAGGGTTCTTGAACAACTCCTTTAGAGGGTCTGGCTTGATTGGTGCATGAGCTTCGGGCATCGCCGTCAAGATGTGTAGCCGCGTACTTAAGGGTGTTGAGCCATGCGTGGCCTGCGGTATTACCTTGGGCCCCTCCTGTGTTGAGTAACTATGTCATCAATTCGGGGAGGCTCTCTGAGTCTTCCACCTATCGTTGCTGCTGCTAGGCCGCCCAGCCTATTTGCCAGGGTAGCGCAACGCTCTAAGCTGAGGCTCGTTACTATGCCATAAATAAAGCCAGCGGCAAAAGCGTCTCCAGAGCCTGTGGTATCCACTGGGTTTACGGATGCCGTAGGGACGTCTATAACGCCGCTCCTCCCCACAATACTACAGCCGCGGGAGCCACGTTTTAGCACGAAGATACTCCCTATACTCAAGGCTGCCTCACCAATGCTAGTAATGCCCAACCTACCGAGAAGTTCGCCTGCCTCATCCTCATTCATAAATACGTAGTCAAAAGACCTAAGAAGCTCGTCCAGTTGTTCTCCACCTCTTATGAGAGGTATGCATAGGTCTAGCGTCTTAGGTATGCCGTGCTTATCTGCTTTCTCCATAATATATTCGGCTGCTCTCTTCTGTGGTTCTTCCAAGAAACAATATCCAGAGATATGTATCAGTGTTGATTCTGATGCTATATCTCTAGGAAGCAACGCATGTGTAAGGTGCTTATTGGCCCCTCTATATGCGAACATCGTCCTCTCGCCGCCGCGGCTTACCACAACATATACAACGCCTGTTGATTCTTTCTCGGTCTTCTGTATGTAACGTGTCCCAACCCTGGCTTTGCGGAGCTCCTCAACCAGAAACTCTCCAACGATATCCATGCCCACGCAGCTCACCAGCTCGGAAGATAGTCCGAGAAGTCTAAGTGCATGGGCTACGTTGGCGGCTGAGCCACCAGAAGAAATGTAAGCCCTATTAGCTATGGACTCGCCGCCGAGCTTGGGTATATCATCGTGAAAAGCTATAATATCCAGATTAAGGTCGCCGACGCATATAACGCGGCCCTCACGCATGGTCAGAAAAACGATAACAAACAAAACATAAGAATTATCATACCCACGGTCAATCTACGCTCTTAATCGGGAAGTGATGGCATAATTTTTATCGGATTATTTTTTAGACTAGCGTTGTGCGTCTTTATGGTATCGGATAAGGAGCTTCTTGGTTTGGCTTTCAGGGCTACGCGACGGTCTTATGCGCCTTATTCGCGCTTTAGGGTTGGTGCGGCCTTGCTATTAGACAGCGGTGAAGTAATCTTAGGGAGTAATGTGGAGAACGCCAGCTATGGGTTATCCATGTGCGCTGAGCGCGTCGCTGTCTTTAAAGCGGTTTCTGAGGGAAAGACGCAGTTCAAGGCTATGGCTGTTGTCTCGCGGAAGAGAAACCCCGTATACCCCTGCGGAGCATGTAGGCAGGTTCTGCGAGAGTTCAACCCAGCGATAAAGATAATCACCGCTGGAAAGAATAGAAAGCCGCTGATAACCAGTTTAAAGAAGCTGCTGCCGAAGAGCTTCGGCCCTGAAGACCTATCAAAATAATAGAGACCTAGAATAAGGGCAGCATTACTGGATGGAGGTGCGCTATGGGTGAAGCGGTTGATAATTGATACAGACACTGCTGGTGATGATACTATATCAATACTGTTGGCGCTTAAGTGGCCTGGGGTTAGGCTTGAGGCGGTAACAGTTGTTGCTGGTAATGTGGAGTTCTGGCAGGAGGTGGAGAATGCTCTCTATACCGTTGAGCGCTTCGCCAGCTATCGCGTCCCCGTCTATCCAGGATGTAGCCGCCCCCTCCTCAAGAGCTGGCGCTACGCCGATTATGTCCATGGAAAGGATGGGATGGGAGAGAACTACTTCCCGAAAGCCAAACAGCGGCCAGAGAATAAACACGCAGTCCAAGCCTTGCTGGAGCTGGTCAACTCAAGCCCAGGGGAGTATACGATAATCGCTCAGGGCCCGTTAACCAACATAGCCACAGCGATATTGCTTGACCGTGATTTTGTCAAGAATATAGATAGGCTATATGTTATGGGCGGCTATGCCGATGGTTTCGGGAACATAACCCCAGCAGCGGAGTATAACTTCTGGGTAGACCCCGACGCTGCGAGGATTGTGCTTGAGTCTGGTATTAGGCCTGTTATAGTTGGCTGGGATATTGCGCTGAAGTATAGTGTAGTCTCTGAGGAGGAGCATCGTGAAATAGCTGGATGGGGGACTAGTGAGGCGGATTTCTTCGTGAAGGTGAATAGGAAAGTTGTGGAGTTTGAGAAGCGTGTCGTCGGTGTTGCTGGGAGCACCCATCCAGACACCATAACGACGGCCATAGCCATAGAGCCTCGCGTGGGGAAGAGGATAGAGCCGCGCTATGTGGCGGTTGAGAATGAAAGCGAGCTCACGCGGGGGATGTCGGTGGTGGACCACCTAGGAGTACTAGGCAAAGAACCCAACGCAGATGTATGCTACGAGGCTGATGGCGAGCTATTCAAGAAGATGCTATTCTCAGTCTTGAAGGGCAGGCCTGGTGAGCTTGGATGAGATTCTCGGCAAAGGACTTGGCTAGGAGGATACAGCATACAAACGTGGCTCCTGACGCTACGCGGGGTGATATTGAGAAGCTATGCAAAGAATGTATTGAGTATGGGTTTAGCGCAGCGGTGGTTAATCCGATATGGGTTAAGAGCGCTGTCAGCTTATTGAAGGGAACCGATGTTAAGGTCTGTGCAGCTCTCAACTTCCCGATAGGCGGCTCCACAACCCTGGCTAAGGTCGTTGAAGTACGCGATGTGGTGGCTGCTGGATGTGATGAGATAGACTTCATGATAAACGTGGGTTATCTTAAATCAGGCATGGTTGAGGAGTTCAGGAATGATGTAGAAGCCATAGTGCGGGCTGCTGATGGGCGTGTGGTGAAGGCTATACTGGAGACAGCAATACTGAGCGAAGATGAAGTTAGGCTGGCCGCGAGGCTCTGCGAAGAGGCTGGAGTGGACTATATCAAGAACTCAACGGGCTGGGGCAAGGGAGGCCCAGCTACGGTTGATATTATAAGACTTATGCGCAGCTCGGTAAGCCCAAAAGTACGCATAAAGGCTTCGGGGGGAATACGCGACTTCAAGAGCGCTGTTGAGCTCCTAGAGGCAGGAGCCGACCTTCTAGGAACAAGCAGGGGAGTGCAGATAGTAAAGGGAACGATAGACGCTGAGGATGAGTCATCCTACTAAGAGGAGGGTTGCCGCACTTGAGTAATGAGATAGTCGTGGTCGGGAGCTATAACACTGGCTTCCTAATCCACGTTGATAGACTCCCAACACGGGGCGAGACGCTGCCTGGTAGGGGGTTTAGGATGGAGCATGGAGGCAAGGGCTCTAACCAGGCTATACAGGCTGCGCGTCTCGGGTGTAGGACAGCCATGATAGCCGCGGTAGGTGATGACATATTCGGAGAACGCGCTATCAAGAAGTGGCGCAACGAAGGAGTGGAGACAGCCTACGTCAAACGCTGCAAAACACCAACAGGGGCTGGGCTAATAATCGTAGGCCCAGGAGGGGAAAACATGATAGCCGTAGACCTAGGAGCAAACCTTGAGCTAACACCAAGCGATGTTGATGAGGCTTTGCAGCGATTGAGCGGTGTAAAAATTGTGCTTACGCAGTTGGAGATACCTTTGGAAACGGCCCTACACGCTCTAGCTCTAGCACAGCGTAATGGGGCCATGACTATACTTAACCCAGCCCCCGCAGCCCGTATAACGCCAGCCATGCTAAGGGGCGTCAGCATAATAACGCCTAATGAGGTTGAGGCCAAGATAATGGCTGGCCTAGGCCCAGATGAGCAGGTAGACTTGGCCGAGCTTGCTAGGACGTATTGCGATGCGGTGGAGCATGTGGTCATAACGCTTGGGGAGCGTGGAGCGCTCATAGTGGATAGTAAGGGTGAGCGGATAGTTAAGCCGCCGCGGGTAGATGCGGTGGACGCCACAGGGGCTGGCGACGCATTTAACGGAGCGCTGGCAGCGGCACTAGCGCGGGGCATGGATATTGATACTGCCGTTGAATACGCCTGCGCAGCAGGGGCTTTCCTAGCAGCGCGAATTAAGCGCGGCGAGCTTGTAGAAGCCCTAGCCACACGCGAGGAGCTAGAAAGATTCAAAAAACAACAACAATAGCTACCTGCTATGTCGGCGAGAGAGCCGCGTAGCGGCGAGGAGTTTTATCATGTGAGAGTCAGGCCTGGAGAGGTTGCGGAATACGTCCTAATACCAGGAGACCCTGAGAGAGTGCCTAAGATAGCCAAGTTCTGGGATGAGGCGCGCGAGGTCTCGTTTCATAGGGAGTTTAAGCTCTGGAATGGCCGTGTAGGCAGGGCTTCCATATCTGCGTGCTCAACAGGCATAGGCGCGCCATCAACAGCCATAGCTATAGAAGAACTAGCCCGCGCAGGTGCGAATACCTTCATAAGGGTTGGAAGCTCAGGCGCAATACAACCAGGAATAAAGATAGGCGAGCTGATAATATCCAAGGCCGCTGTAAGGCTTGAGGGAACCAGCAGACAGTATGTTGTTGAGGGCTATCCAGCGTATGCAGACCTTGAAGTAACCCTAGCCCTAGTGGAAGCCGCCGAGACGCTGGGGCTACGCTACCACCTGGGAATAACCGCATCCACAGACAGCTTCTACACAGGCCAGGGCAGGCCAGGCTTCAAAAACTATTCCTGGAGCTACTCAGAGACGCTCCTAAAAGATATGCAGGCCATGGGTGTCGCGAATTTTGAGATGGAGGCATCGGCAATATTCACACTCGCCTCAATTTACGGACTTAGGGCTGGCGCGGTATGTACGGTCTTCGCCAATAGGGTTGAAGATACCTTCGGCGTCGCTGGTGAGGAGGACGCTGCCCGCGTCGCTGTGGAGGCTGTAAAAATACTCCATGAATGGGATGAACTCAAGAAGAGCGCTGGGAAACGCTACATCTACCCATCACTACTAAAGCGGTGGATGCAAACCAAGTGATAGACTACCTAATCTTCCTAACGAGGCGCATAACCTCCCTAACACGCCTGACATCAACAGGATTCGCCAATACCCCACCCATCTTAAAGTATGTTCCGACTATAGCGCCGTCGGCCACAGATAAGAGTCTCTCAACGTTATCTGGAGTTATCCCACTTCCAACCAACACTGGCCGCGAGGCAGCCGACTTAACCTGCTGAAGCCTCTCAAGCGGTGTCTCAGCTCCAGTGCGCTCGCCAGATACTATGATAGCGTCAGCCCCCAGCTCCTCAAGCCGCGAAACCTGGGTAGCGAGAGGAATGTCTGAGGTAATAAAATGACTCCCATGCTTAACCAAAACGTCAGCAAACACACTTACGGGCGTGTCTATCCCTCTTAGACGCTCCGCGCGAGGAGCGGCCGCTTCCACAAATCCTTCATCAGCGATATACGCATAGGCCCACATATTCGCACGCACCCAACTAGCACCGCATGCCTTCGCTGCGGCTATTGATTCCTCCACACCATTGGCTAATATGAACACACCAGTGGGCAAGCCTGTTGTGCGCCTTACCTCGCGGGCAACAGCCGCGACTAGAGCTATGGCCTCGTGGCCAATCTCGCCAGGCTTAAGGAAAGGGCTATCGCCCATATTCTCAACCTGAACACCATCCACACCACCTTCCTTCAGCGCTTCAGCATCTCTTAGAGCGGTCTCAAACAAATCATAAGCCCCTTCCTCAAATCTTGGAGAGCCAGGTAATGGCTTTAAATGAACCATACCAATAATAGGCTTGACAACGCCGAATATCTCTTCAAGAACATTCATCTACCGTGTTGTACTGGCTTGTAGGCATGTATATAGCTTTAATATACGCTCAGCCTATACAACGCTGGGAAATGAGTAGCCCAACCACGCGTGGCGAGGTTCTCGTTGAGGCGCGGAGAGTTGTTAAAGCTTTCCCAGGAGTATGGGAGCATTTGATACTTGACCATATTGACTTTGATGTCAGGGCTGGCGAGGTTCATGCCCTGCTCGGCGAGAACGGCGCTGGGAAGACCGTGCTAGCAAACATACTCTCAGGCTTCTACACACTATCAGAAGGTGAGATAAGAGTCAGGGGAAGGCCAGTCAAAATAAAATCACCGCTTGACGCCATAAGATATGGTATTGGAATGGTTCATCAAGAATTCACGCTCGTCCCATCTCTTACGGTAGCGGAAAACATAGCCCTATCAATAAGGAGGCGTAACATCTTTTCATATCCAGTAAGAGAGGTAGCAACAAAAGTACGCGAGCTGTCCAAGAGGTATGGATTACGCGTAGACCCTGACATGCTCATAAGCCACATGTCTCTGGGCGAGCAGCAGCGTGTTGAGATACTGAAGGTGCTTTTCTGGGAGCCTAATGTTCTCATACTTGATGAGCCTACGTCAGTCTTAACGCTTGAGGAGGCTAATGAGCTGTTTAAGATTCTACGCCGTATGGCGGATGAGGGTAAGGGGGTAGTCTTCATAACGCATCGCATAGAGGAGATAATGCGCGTGGCCGATAGGGTTACTGTGCTCAGGCTGGGTAAGAAGGTTGGAACGTTAAACGTTGCTGAAGCGTCGCGCGAGCAGCTTCTGCGCATGATGATAGGCGAGTTTGAGCCGTTTAGAGCTGAGAGAAAACCGCCAAGAATAGGTGAGCCTGTCCTAGAGATTAGAGATTTGCACGTCTGTGGTGATGATGGTCGGGAAGCTGTCCGCGGCGTTAGCTTCACCACACATGCTGGAGAGATATTCGGTATTGCTGGAGTTGCTGGTAATGGCCAGCGCGAGCTTGTGGAAGCGATAACTGGCCTGCGTAAAGCTGTGCGCGGCAGAATAATCATCCTAGGACAAGACGCTACCAATAAATCGCCACGCGAGGTCGCGGAGATGGGCGTAAGACACATACCAGAAGAACGCCGCCGCGTGGGTGTGGCAGAAGCCATGTGCGTAGCTGAGAATATGATGCTCCGCGACTATAATATCGCTCCATTCTCTAAGAAAGGAGTGCTGGACTTGAGACTGATAGGAGAGCATTCCAAGGCTCTTATTGAGAGGTTCAAGATACTCGCTCCTGACATCTGGAATACTGAAGTAAGGATACTCTCAGGAGGAAATATACAGCGCCTAATATTGGCGCGGGAGCTATGGCGCGCACCCAAGCTTGTAATCGCCTTCCACCCCACGTATGGCCTTGACCTAAAAGCTGTAAGCCATACCCACGACCTATTTATGCAACTCCGCGATAAAGGCTCATCAATACTCCTAGTCTCTGAAGACCTAGAGGAGATACTAACACTAAGCGACCGCATAGGTGTGATGTATGATGGTCGTCTGGTGGGTGTGGTGGAGTCGGAGAAGGCTACTACAGAGGTTATCGGTAAGATGATGACTGGTATGTAGGCTGTTTCATGAAAATTTCTACAAAGATTTATATAACTTGGCTTAAGTGGCCAGCGCGCTATGAACAGGAAGAGCGCATTAACCAGGCTAGAAGCAATTCTAGCTGTGCTTTTCGTCGTTGCGCTAATAGCGGCAGGTGTGGGCTGGACTATGCCAAGAGCGGCAGAGACGCTAACCGAGACAATCACAAAAACAGTAGGCGGAGAGACGGTAACCGTAACAGTTGGCGCTGGTGAGACTGTAACAAAGACAGAGACCATAGTCAAGACAAGCACGGTAACCGTTGAGAAGCCTGCTATGGGTGTTGTTAAGATAGCTGTGGTCTCCGACATAGGAGGCAGGGGAGACCTATCATTCAACGACATGGCCTTCAAGGGCGGCGACGAAGCCGTAAGGGACTTTGGTGTTGAGATGATTGAGCTAATCAGTAAAACCGAAGCAGACTACGTACCAAACCTAGAGACCGCAGCCCGCGATCCCGATGTTAAGCTCATAGTTGGTGTCGGATTCTTATTAAGCGAAGCTCTAGTAGAGGTTGCGCGTAAGTACCCTGATAAGAACTTCGCTGGAATTGACACGTTTAGCCAGGCTATCGTGAAGGATAAGTATCCTGACGAGTATCCACTACCCAACCTACTGGACATAAAATACGAGGAGCATAAGGGAAGTGCTCTAGTCGGAGCGCTTGGCTGCCTCCTCGCGGCATACTATAATGAGCAGGGGGCAAACTACAAGTATATAGGCGGTGTATTCGGGATAGAGATACCTGTTCTATGGAAGTTTGAAATCGGCTACAAGTGGGGATGCGACTGGGCTCTCAAGTGGTATGAGGACAGGTTTGGTAAGCGCGCCCCCATCATAGGCGAGGATAGTATCTACGGCTCAGGAGAGGGCTGGCAAGATGGGCTATACTGCCCCGAAGCAGGGCAGTGCTGGTATAAGGGCAGGGTCCTATGGACCTACACGGGGACATTCAGCGACATAACAAAAGGCTACGAGGCTGCCAAGCCTATGTTTGAGCAGGGGGCAGTGGCTGTCTATAACATCGCTGGGCCTCTTGGGCTTGGGATAAACCAAGCGGTTCAGGAGCTGGCAGAGGAGCGGGGGCTTGAGATGGGCCCACCGTTCTGGATAGGCGTTGACGCCAACCAAGACTGGATAAACCCAGGATTCATCATAGCCAGCATGATGAAGCGCGTTGATAGGGGCGTGTATTATGCCACCATGCTTACGCTGATAGGCAAGTTCCGCGACGTAGTGAGGGAGAATGAAGGCGTCCTAACGCTGGGTATAGGAACTAAGATAGGCGGCCTAACGATGGAGGGAATATCGGTAAGCACACTCGCGGACCTAGACGAGTTCATAGAGATGGGAGTAAGGGCCGAGGAGCTGACGGGCAAGAAAGTACTACCTATGCCGCCTGAGGAGATAAAGGCGAAGGTCAAGCAGATGCGCGACTCCATAGCGCCGTGGATTTGGGAGGCCGTGGCTGAGCTGGAGTCAAAGATACGAAACGGCCAGGTTGAAGTACCGCTAGTCGTGACAGAGGACGCTATAGCTAAGTGGAGAGAGCTTCTCGGCTAAAATACCCAAACGCACATATTTTTATTTTCTACCTAGTTATGCCCCAGCGTGGATGAGCGTGTGATATGGATTCATCCAGAAAGCTTGGTAGGCTTGGCATCTCGTCTTCTGTTATCAGGAAGTTTGGAAAGGCTATAGCTGAGTCCCTCTTCGCCGTGCTGATAGGGCTTCTGGGCGGCGCTCTCCTAATGTTAGCATACGGGTATGATGCTCTCAGAGCCTATCGCGCCCTGTTCCTCGGCTCCTTCGGCGACCTAAACGGATTCCTAGAGACACTCGCATTTGCGACGCCTCTCATACTGACTGCCCTCACATTCGGAATAGGCGTCAGGGCTGGCCTATTCAACATAGGCGCGGAGGGGCAGATGTACCTAGGAGCAATCGGCGCAGTAATGATAGGCGGAGCCCTAAGCCTCCCCCCTGGAATACACCTAGCGGCCGCAACACTCTTCGCCATGCTTCTAGGAGCTCTCTGGAGCATCCCAGTAGCTCTCCTGAAAATATTCCGCGGGGTCCATGAGGTAGTATCCACCATAATGCTCAACTGGGTATCATTCTGGCTGGCGATGTACTTAATCACATACCACCTAGCGGAGCCTGGCCGCGCTGAGCGCGCAATACCAGCACAGGAGACGGCTAGGTATATGGTGATAGGCGCCTCCCTAACAACGGTCTTCATAGTAGCCATAGGATTCGCGTTATTGACGTACTTCATACTTTGGAGAACAACCATTGGCTATGAGCTGCGCTTAGTGGGCTATAATCCAGATACAGCGCGCTATGCTGGGATTAGCATAATGAAAGCTACTGTGATAAGCTTCTTCATAGGAGGGTTGGCCGCGGGGCTTGCAGGAGCTACGCAGGTTCTCGGAAGACCCCCTTCATGGACGGTCTACGCAACTATGGGAAACCTCGTAAACCTAGGGTTTGAGGGGATAGGGGTCTCGCTAATAGGCAGGAACCATCCAATAGGAATAATCTTGGCAGCAATATTCTATGGCGGGTTCCTACACGGTGGGCGATTCATGGAGTTTGAGGTAGGTGTTGCGTCGGAGCTCGTGAGAGCCATAAACGGAATAATAATTATAGCCCTTGCAATGCCTGAGCTTCTTAACATTTTAAAGCGAGTTAGGCGTAGGAGGCGGCCTACATGAAGCTCGGCGCATTGGCACATAGGCTCATCTGGACTGCTGTGGGCCTAGGGCTCCTAGCGCTGGTAAGCTATGAGCTATCGCAAGCTGGGATTAGGCCCATCAAGCTACTGGAGACAGCCCTACTGCCCATGACGCCCCTAGTCCTAGCGGCGGTAGGTGAATGCGTCAACGAGAGGGCAGGAGTAATCAACATAGGTATAGAGGGAATATTCCTTATAACAGCGGTACTAGGCGTGTTCTGGGCTGAGGTTCTCGGCTCAGGACTATTGGGAATATTGATGGGCGGTTTATTCGGAGCCATAATAGGCGGCATCCTAGGCGTGATTAGCACGTACGGCCGCGCAGATCAGATAATCGCTGGCATGGGACTAAATGTGATGAGCCTCGGCCTAGTCCAATACCTGCTGATGGCCATATGGGCCTTCCCAGGCATTCACGTATTCCCCCGCGAGCTGGTGCTACCCCGAATAGCTCTACCAACGCCAATAGGGGTTCTCAGAATAAGCCCCATGACAATCGCTGCAATAATAATAACACTCCTCACCGCACTACTCCTCTATAAAACACTTCTCGGCCTCCGCATACGGGCCGCGGGAGACAAACCAGAAGCCGTTGACGTTGCTGGAATCAACGTGAACCGGGTACGCATCTTCGCCAGCGTATTTGCAGGCTTCCTAGCAGGCCTCGGAGGAGCCTTCATGCCCTTAGCATGGTTTGGCGGGCTTG
This sequence comes from Candidatus Pelearchaeum sp., assembly GCA_015520425.1. GTDB lineage: Archaea > Thermoproteota > Nitrososphaeria_A > Caldarchaeales > Caldarchaeaceae > Pelearchaeum. Next base: position 15,376 of record WAQC01000142.1, read on the forward strand.
TTAAAGAAGTATCAGCAGGCAGGGGATTCATAGCGCTAGCAGCAGTAGTCTTCGCAGGGCTGAACCCAATACTAGCCCTAGCAGCATCATTCATCTTCGGCTTCGCTGAAGGTCTTGCATTCGCGATAGCAGTAACACCAGGCGTAAAAGAAGTCATACCATTCCACTTCGTACAAATGACACCATACCTAGTTACCGTAATAATCCTAGCAATATTCGTAACCTCACGTAGATTCCCACGAGCACTCGGCAAACCATACATCAGAGAATAACCACGTTCATCTTGGGAGAAGTGCTCGCCGGCACGCGGTCTTCGCGAGGGGTCTCCCACCTCACTAAAAACCGCGCGGGCAGGGGCTTAGCTTCCAGGTTCGGATGGGTCTGGGCGTTTCCCCCCGCCCTATGACCGGCGAGCATAATGCTCTTGTCTTCGCGTAAATTTATACTGTTTGCCACGCTCTCCTAATATACGCTGCGTAAGGTTTTTCCCTGACTTGGAGGACTTGAATAAGGGGCGAGATGTCAGAGGCCTCTCAGAGGTTTGGGAGGCTTCGCGAATTAGAGCTTTTACGAAGAGATGCGGCGAAACAATTCTCCACACCAGCTAAGATACCTTTTCTCCCCTCACCTACACACATAGTTAGGCGTATGCTGGAGATAGCTGACGTTAGGCCTGGAGAGGTTGTATACGACCTGGGATGCGGAGATGCCCGTATGCTTATAGAGGCTGCGCGCCTCTTTGATGCGCGGGGTGTTGGGATAGAGCTCCAGCAAAGCCTAGTAACTAAGGCTAGGAGACGCGTGGATGAGCTTGAGCTTGGCGAGCGGATAAAGATAATGCAGGGCAATCTATTCCAAGCATCACTGAAGGATGCTGATGTTGTGGCGCTCTACCTAACACGCGACGCGCTAACTCGCCTACGGCCAATACTTGAGGCGGAGCTAAAACCTAATGCCCGCGTAGTAACTCATGACTTTAGAATACGTGGATGGAAGCCAATATACGTGGAGAAGATAGGCGACCACAGAATATACCTATACAAACGCCCCATCAATATGATTGGAAAAGAATAAGGATTTCCTAGTTAGGATATATTAGTCGTCGGAAAGGGGAAGGAGAGAAACAGGCTTGGAAGTCCTATGCGCTCACTGCGGAGCATATAGTAAGATTGAGCGTATCTTTTGTCTAAGATGTAGAAGAAGGATAATCCCACTAACGCCTTACGACATAACAATCAATGACTTCATACATCCACAAGACCAAGAAAACTTAGAAGTGCTAAAGGGCTCTCCACTCCTGTCATTCGCCGTCAAACAGGCTGTAATTAACCGCCAATCCAAGAAGATGCGCGAGTGGCTTAGACGAAACGCAATTAGGGTAAAGCCGCTCAGCAAGATTGATACACTCATCAGAAACTGCGGAGAGATACTAGCTATACATATGCTGCCAGAGACGTATATTATTCCATCTAAGGATGTTAATGCATTCACGTTTGGAAGCGATGATAACCCCACTATGGCATTAACCTCCGCCATGTTGAAAGTTCTGAACGAGCAGGAACTGCGTGCAGTCATAGGCCATGAGCTCGCCCATATCAAGAGCAAGCACCTGATTTACCACACATTAGCAGAATCCCTGGCGCGGGGTGCTGGTATGTTAGCGTCATTCATCGGCTCAGGCCTATTATCGCTAACCATAGAACTACCAATACGGATGCTCCTCCTAGCATGGCACCGCGAGTCAGAGATATCAGCAGACAGAGCAAGCCTCCTAGTCGTGAAAGACCCAACAATAATAGAGTCGCTCATGCGCAAACTGATGCAACACAGCAGAGAATCTGAAGACCCGCTAGAAGAGGACGAGATTGATGAATATTTCAAAACACATCCAAACTATGGACGAAGAATCAAAGAAGTACGGAAATTTTATAACAGTAGAAAATACAGCGAAGCGATGGCGAAGCTTGAGAAAAGACTGGAGATAGCCGCCGCCTTAGCTCCAGCATGTAAGTTTTGTGGCGAACCAAAACACTGGCTAGATATATTCTGTCAGAAATGTGGAAAAAGCCAGCTATAAGGTTGTTTGATTAAAATAATTTTTGGAGGCGAGATAAGTTGATGAAACTTCCTCTGGTGTTTATGGCGGGGTTATCTTGATGGCCTTCGTTGGGCAAGACGATTCGCATGCCATGCAGAAGATGCAGTCAGCCTCCCTGATGGGGTCTGACTTGTCTGTCCGATATTTATCGTAGAGCTCTCCCTCAAGGGGGTATAAGTCGTTCCCTGTTCCTGAATTGCCTGGGTTGAGAAGCCACTCAAACACGTTGACTGGGCAAACATCCATGCATATTCCATCAGCAACGCATGAATCAAAATCTACTGCTACGCGTGTGCCGTGTATTCCTAGTTTTGTTGGGTATGGGTTGCCGTTCGCGTCTAGCCTTTGTATTCCTTCAGCCCTTACCTCATGGTCGTGGTGCTTGCCTGTAACTGGGTATTCGTCTGGCTTATTTAGAAAGTCTGGGTCAATTCCTTTTGGTGTGTAATCAACCTGCCGAGCCAAGCCTGCTCGTAGGATGGCTCAACGCCTCCACTATATAAGTTACAAGCCGCTAAACCTGCCCAGTGATATAACGCTGTATTGCTATTATGAGAGGCTTAATTTCCCAGGGTTCATTATGTTATTCGGGTCTAGGGCTCTCTTTATCTGACGGAGGGCTTCCAGGCCATCTATCCCATGCTCACGCTCCATATACTTGGAGAGTCTCACGCCTACACCGTGGCAATATTCCATAGAGCCGCCCATATTATGGCAGAGCGCCATGAGCTCATCAAATGCTTCCAGCATCTCGCGGGCAGCCTCCGCGAAGCTTGGCTCTGGAAGCTTGACCATAACCATGGAGAAGAGTTCGGGTTGCTTCCAGATGGAGCGGTCAAGTATCTTTATTCCCCGCTTCGCTAGTATTGGTGCGCTCTTCTCCCTATACGCCAGAACCCTGCTGGCTGGTAGGTAGATGTGGATGAAGTCAAGTAGAACCTCACCCAGCCATTCAGGAAATGTATCCTCGCGTATTATGCGCTCATACCTATACATTGGCTCGTGCCTAGTCTCCCAATATTCAACAGCCCAGGAATCATCTTTACGCCTGCCTCCAAACTGCTCACAGATACGCGATACCCGCTCCGCTACTGCCTCAACATATTCAGAGAAGCCCTCAACCATCAGAAAGAGATTGGCAGGATAGCTCCCCATAGGGTCTACAGGGCCATCACCCTCCTCACCATAATCAACCACTGTAGGCACTGCTCGGCTTTCATACATCTTCATTATAGCGTTAAAACCATCTGCGAATGTTTCAAACTCGTATCCAAGTAGCTTCTGGCGCTCAGGCTGGGGAAATACACGAAGCGTAGCCTTGGTTATTATTCCAAGAGTTCCCTCCGCGCCTATGAAGAGCTGCGTCAGGCTGGGGCCTGTTGAGCTATCCTCGGCTGGCCGCGTTTCTATTTTAGCGCCCGTTGGGAGTACTACCTCAAGGCCCAAGACTTGTCGCCTTATAGAGCCGTAGCCCGCGGCGGTGTAGCCCATGCCGTTGGTTGATATGCTACCACCAAGCGTTGCACGGGGCCTGCTCCACGGGTCGTGGCCCAGCATAAGGCCTTTCTCCCTTAAAGCGGCGTCAAGCTCGCCTAGGGTAATGCCAGCCTCAGCGGTAACAGTCCTATCTCTCACATTTATCTCTAGTATCTTATTCATTCTACTTAGGTTGATAACTATAGAATTAGTGAGCGACGCGGCTCCTCCCATTAAGCCAGTGCCACCACCATAGGGAACTATCGGAACCCTATGCGTATTTGCTAGTTTTACTATCTCCTCCACCTCTTCCGCCGAGTAAGGCTTCACAACAACTATACTACGACCGCGCGATGGGAGGGTAAACGGCCTGAAACGCAGTAAAGCGTCGCGCGAGTATATCTTAGTTTCCTCGCCTGAAGTTACTACATTATCCTCCCCTACAATACTCGTCAAATCCCTAATAACCTGGCTACTTAATGTGCTCATGCCCAGCGTCACCCGCGCTAAGCTAAACAAAAACCTAAATCCAAATACCTACCTTATCCCCCAACTAACCTTCTTTAAGGGAGTCACCGCTATAAACGGCGCTTCACCCTCATCCCACGGGTCGCGCCTAACCCAAGCGAAACGTTCATAGAAGATTGAATACACACGTTTAAACTCAGGCCCCCTGTCTAAGAGTGTTGCCTCTCCCTCAATTAGTATTCCGCGATTAGGCTTATAGACATCTATAACAAGCGCAACCTTGTTGTTCTTCTGTACGTTCCTCACTTTTCGCGACTCATAATCTACTCCTATGTAGAATCTCCCATCCAAGAACACGTAATTAACGGGAACTACGTGCGGACGGCAGTCTGGATATACTGTGGCTAGCCTACATAGGTCAAGGCTTTGGATGAACTTTAGTTCTTTCTCTGTAAATTTCACAGCGCACATACTATTTCCCCACTCATCGCGGCGTTAAAACATTATGCGGGAAAGATGCCTGTGTATACGGTGAGAATAAGCGGCGCAAAATCGTTAATTAGCAGTAGCTGTCTAAATCTCTCTAGAGAAAGATTGGCCTGGGATATTATCATAATTGCTGCTGTATTTATAGTCACGACACTCATAGCCCTACTTTATACGCGGTATTTCATCAAGAAGATGGGTAGAAATATACCGCCTCCACCGCCCCCGCCTCCTCCACCGCCACAACAAACTGTGATAGTCTCTGTGGAAGACCTAAGAAATCTCCCGCAACCTCCAAGCCCTAAACTAGGTGCTCAAGTCATGGAGCTTCGTGAGCGCGTCAGGAATATGGAGGAGAGAGTAAAGAAGATTTTGGAGGAGGTTGATGAGATTGCATAAGAATAATGCAACTGTTCAAGAAGCGCGTCGCGCAGCCATAATGAGGGCGCTTGAGGAGATTAAAGATGGAATGGTATTAGGTCTGGGAAGCGGCACTACCGTTGCGCAGCTAATAGAAGAGTTGGGTAAGATAGTTCGCGGAAAAGGGTTGAGAATCTCGGTAATCCCCAGCTCATACCAAAGCTACCATAAGGCGATTGAGCAGGGACTAAAGATAACGTGGCTTGATGAGAATCCAAACCCAGACTTGGTGATAGACAGCTTTGACCAAGTAGATTCTTCTGGCAACGCTATCAAAGGAGGTGGGGCGGCACTCATGCGTGAAAAGATACTATGCGCAGCCTCGCGACGCGTTATACTCGTAGGTGATGAGAAGAAGCTTGTCGCAAATCTAAACATGCCAGTACCTGTTGAGGTCCTCCCTTTTGCTAAAGAGTTCGTAATGCAGTATCTTCGTAAAATAGGCGGTAACCCAAAGCTAAGGGAAGGTACTGGAAAAGTGGGGCCAATAATAACTGATAACGGAAATATGTTAATAGACGTTAATTTTGGAGTGATTAATGACCCAGAAGGGTTAGACACCCGCTTACATCGCATACCTGGTTTGTTGGAGACGGGTATATTCGTTGGGATGGCGCATCGCATAATAATAGGAAAATCTGATGGTAATGTCAGAGAGATTTTACAAAAATAATTTTAGGGAATTAAAGGTTCTTGTTTTTGGTTGTTTAGAGCTTTGACAGCTCGCCAGATAGTATCTTATCTACGAGGGCGTTCCACTCCTCTTTCTTGAGGACGCAGAGGTTGCCCTCCTCACCTATCTGGACGCTGTCTTGCTCTACGACAACCATCGGGCAGCATCCGCCGCTACCGCATAGGAAGACTGTTTTGGCCATCTACTTCACCTGCCAAGATAAAGGGATTACGCGTATTAATAAGTTGTTTCGTTAAACTGTTAAAGAACGGCCCAAGGGTCCTTTTCTGCTAGGAGCGCAGAATCCCCACCAATTCTTCAAAATCTCTAACTATACTGTCTGGTTTTTGGTCAAATTCATCAAATACTGATGACTGTCTATTTACCCAGACGGTCTTAAGGCCATATGACTTGGAGCCTATAGCGTCAAATGGGGAGCCTGCGACATGCATAATCTCTTCTGGCCTAAGGCTCCATCTCCTCACGGCCTGCTCATATATTGCTGGGTGTGGCTTGTAGACGCCTACATTCTCGGCTGAGAAGATGGCGTCAAACCTAACGTCAAGACGCCTTACTAAGCTCTCTAGCATGTCGTTATCACCGTTAGAGAGGGGCGCAAGCATATACCCCATCTCACGAAGCCTACGCAACGCTGGGATGACATCAGGAAACGGCTTTAACTCATACCATGCCGAGATAAGCTCAGAGAAAGCATTGGATGAAAAGCTAATGGCAAATGCCTTAACAGTATACCGCAACGCTCTCTCAGTTATCTCGCGAAAGCTCATCCACCCCTTGCCAAGCATCGTGTTTATTTGAGTGTAGGATAGTTGCTTGGTACGCCATACAGTCATGAAGCTCTCCACATTAACTGCAGCGCCAGATTCTCTTAGGATTGACTCAACACGCGGAATAAGGCTGCCATGCCAGTCAAATAGTGTGCCAAACACGTCAAATGTTATTCCCTTAACTCCAGCCATACGATATTATAGAAAATCGTGAAGATAGATAAAATATTCCTTTAATGTTGCTCTCTGCTTTTTTCGGACCCCCAGCCAGAGTACTCTGGCATATTACGGGCGTCTTCCATCTTCTCTTGATGAGCTCTTATCGCTTGTGAATGTTTATGGAATAGTAGCGCTCCTAAGAACCATAGGGAAGCCAGCGCTGTGGGTATAATGGCTGCGAATCCATGAATGGGTATTGATGCAACCCCGTAAGCAGTCCCTGCAACACCCACAACCATCGCCGCCCACACTCCGCCTGTTGTTCCTAGAAATAGAAATAAGGCAAGCAACAAAAATAAGATATAGGCGACTACCTCTGGAATGAGCGTGAATGATATCATGAGATTTATGAGCGTAGGCGATGATGGGGTGAGGAAACTGAAGAAAGTGTAGCCTATGATGAGAAGTACCCCATATTCGCGGGCGGTAAAGATTTTTCGCCCCTCGCGAGGCGTCTCAACCAACGTAAGGGTGTATTCAGATTGACAGTTGGGGCATACAGCTTTCCAAGCCTGTAAGTAATACTCAGCCCCACACTCGGAGCACACGAACCTATGCCTCTCCATATCAAGCCACCAGAGCCCAGCATGTCATAATATATGTTGCTTAGTTATTCAATCCATTGTTTAAATACGCCTAAATGCATACCATTATCCAATATGAGTGAGTACGACGTTATAATCATAGGAAGCGGCCCTGCAGGCTACACTGCCGCAATATACACGTGCCGCGCAAATCTAAAGACCTTGATAATAGCTGGGATAGAGAGCGGCGGCCAGCTCATGCTCACACGCGAGGTTGAGAACTATCCTGGTTTCCCTGAGGGGGTGCTTGGGCCAGACCTGATGGAGCGTATGAGGCAGCAGGCAGAGAATATGGGCGCCGAAATAATCTACGAGGATGCCACTGCAGTGGATTTTAAAAGCTATCCATTGAAAGTGTTTGTGGAAGACAGGGAATATGTGGCTAAGGCTGTGATAATCGCAACAGGCGCCTCCCCCAAATGGCTTGGTCTAGAGTCTGAGAAACGCCTCTTAGGCAGGGGGGTCTCTAGCTGTGCTACCTGCGATGGACCATTATTCAAGGGAGCTAACAATGTTGTGGTGGTCGGAGGCGGAGACGCTGCTATGGAATACGCCCTCTACCTCGCTAATCTAGTCAATAAAGTTACAGTAGTCCACCGCCGTGATAAGCTTCGCGCATCTAAAGTCATGCAAGAGAGAGCCTTCTCTAATCCTAAGATAGAGTTCATCTGGAATAGCGTGGTAAGCGATATACTGGGTGAAAACCGTGTTGAGGGTGTTAAGGTGAAGAATATACAGAATGGCGAGGAGAGTGTTATAAAATGCGAGGCTATCTTTATCGCCATAGGCCATAAACCAAATACTGACATATTCAAGGGACAGGTTGAACTGGATGAAATCGGATATGTAAAGCTACATAATGGTATGGAGACGAGTGTTAGAGGCGTATTTGCCGCTGGTGATGTCCATGACTATAAGTATAGACAGGCCATTACCGCCGCTGGCTACGGATGTATGGCAGCTATGGAGGCTATCAGGTTTATTGAGGAGGGAATACCAGAAAAGCTAGCTGAGGCTCGCCAAGCACACACGGCATAAGAATACCATAGGAAAGATACTCGGTGATGATATGTGGTTAAGGTTATGTACCTACTAAAGAAGAAGCAAAACCTTAGCTTGGAAGACTTCAAAAATTACTGGCTCACAAAACATGTTCCTATAGTGCTTAAACTGCCGAATCTTCGCCGCTATGTAGTTAGCGTCAGCATTGATGAGCGCTCTGAATTCGCTGGGGTGGCTGAGCTCTGGTTTGAAAATCGCGAAGAGATGCGCGCAGCTCTAAAATCTGATGTAGGTAAGGAAATGGTTTCAGATGCTTCCAACTTCGTGGAGAGCGCCATAATGCTCGTTGTGGAGGAGAATGTTATCCGCTAAACCTCTACAAAGACTTCCTGCTCTCTAATCACTACCTTGTAGGTTTTTAACGGCCTAGTGGCTGGTGGATTTAGAACCTCACCGCTATCAAGCCTAAACCTTGATAGATGAACTGGGCATGTTATCGTATCCCCAATAACTATGCCACTCGCCATCTCGGCGTCCTCATGCGTGCATATATTTGATATGGCATATATCTTGCCTTCATGGTTTAGAACGAGTATGCTCTCCCCCTCAACCTCCACAATTACACGCTCTCCTTCTGGAAGTTCTGACAATGAACATACCCGTACAAGCCTCGCCATTCCAAAACCCTTAACGGTCCTCTAGTATTTGAGGGCGAAAGCTGAACCGATTTAGCGTATTATTCTTAAGGATTATTAGTATATCTATTTTTATACGAATAGGCTTATATGGATGTATAAGAGCTTCGTTGAAGATGTGTGAGCCGACGGCATGAGCGGGGGGCCTGCGATAGAGATAATCTACGACATACCGCGGATAGAGGAGAAATTGCTAGTTAAGGCAGCCCGTATGGCGTCGGCAAGTGTCAAACTAACAAACATAAAACAACACCCGCTGCGCTTTGAGGTATCTGACACAGATGTGAGTCTAGTACGCTGTGTATCCATGTATGGGGCGATGCATGCTGCAGCTATACGTGAAGGAGCTGGGGTAAGAACGGTAAATCGCTCTAGCGCAATAATGATATCGGGCGATAAGGTTCTAACACTCTCGCGACTAAAGGCGTCTGGCCTCCCAGTCCCGCGTAGCGCCGTCGGTCTAGACCATACAGCAGCCTACAAGGCGTTGGAATATGTCGGCTTACCAGCGGTTGATAAGCCTCCAGTAGGAAGTTGGGGCAGGCTTATTGCGCTCATAAGAGATAACGAAACCTTCAAAACAATACTAGAGCACCGCGACATGATAGCCAATAGACTCATGCGCACCCACATAATACAAGAATACATAGACCTGCCCAATAGGGACATAAGAACCTTGGTAATAGGTGATGAAGTCTTGGCGGCTATGTTCAGATATAGGTCAGACGGAGATTGGCGAACCAACGTAGCGCGGGGAGCAGTGCCTATAATGGCGTATCTTAACGACGAGCTACGTGAGATAAGCCTAAAGGCGGCGCAGGCTGTGGGGGGAGAGATAGTCTCTGTTGATGTCTTTGAGATGCGTGATGGTGGATATTTGGTAAACGAGGTTAATGGTGTTCCAGAGTTTAAGGGTTTCATAAGAGCTACAGGGATAGACGTGTCAGCTAAGATTATAGACTACTTGGTTAAGCTTGTTAGATGCTAAACCCTTATACGCGACATACATGCCTCACATGGTACGCTTCCTTTCCTATCGGTATCCTCTATAGTGTTGGAGAAAAACATAACACATCCCCTATCTCTACAGTGGTGTAGTCCTAACAAATGGCCAATCTCATGCACAGCTTCCTTAACCGCCCTTTCAAGATACAGCCTCCTATCTGGTGGAAGCCCATAGAAACGCTGGTCAAGTCTAGCTAGTGATATTATACCAGCCCTGCCTGGAGCATAGCCGAAAACAAAGTTTAGCCCATCAACATAAAGGTCTTTATCAGTTATTATGAGCGCTAATTCACTAATCTTTACTGAGTTAAGAAAAAGATTCACAAGTATGCCAGCATCATACTGCTTTCGCCTGCTGTTGTAAGCCCTCTCAGCATTACCTATCTTATGGCGGGAGACAATCACCTTAACATTATAGGCTTTGACGAGCCCTTTTGATATGGTATCAATAAGCTCCTCATCTTCTACCTCTGAGAAAATCTCCACCATCAACGTCATACCACCCAGTGCATCTACCTTATTAAATAACTAACCCATATTATCTACGTGCCTAAAGTGGTATTCATAGCAGGAACTCCAGGCGTGGGCAAGACCAGCGTCGGCAAGCATCTTGCACGGACACTAAAGGCTAAATTCCTAGACCTGCCTGAATACGTTAAGCAAGAAAAACTCTATATCGGATATGACAAGGTGAGCAGGGCTTATATTGTTGATGAGCGGCGTCTCAAGAAAAGATTATCAAGTCTCCTTGAGCTTGTTGAGGAAGACATAGTAATCGCTACACATCTTTTAGTACCCTTAAACAAAAGTGGTGTACGTGTTATTGTTTTGCGTCTAAATCCACTGGCTCTGCTCTCTAGGCTAAAAAGAAGAAACTATACACGGAATAAACTAGTGGAAAATGTTGAAGCAGAGTTCTTGGGGGTAACGTACCATGAAGCAGTAGAGCTATACGGTGCGCGCAGAGTAAGGCAGATAAATACGACTGGTTTAGATATAGGTAAAACGGTTCGGAAATGCATGTTAATAATAAGAAATAAGTCAAAGGGCGATTATGTTGATTGGATGAGAAGTCTTAGGGGAGAAGAGCTGGACAAACTACTAAAAACATTCGCCTCGCTTAGATAGTATAATACCAAACCCTTAATAATGGATTCTTCATGATAGAAGTACGTTAATAGCATGAGTTTCTGAGACATGCTTTCAATGGTTTACAAAAGGAGAATTCCAGTGAGGTAGATGGATAATGGTTAGCGACCATCGTGTAGCGGTTCTAGACAGAGAGCTATGCGACTCTAAGAAATGTGGAGGTTGGCCATGTATAAACTACTGCCCACCTGTTAGGAATGGAATAGAAGCGATAAAGATGGGCGAGGACGGCTACCCAATAATAAGTGAGACACTCTGCATATCTTGCGGTATCTGCGTTAAGAAATGCCCATTTGACGCTATAACTATAGTAAATCTGCCTACTGAGCTGAAAGAGGATGTAGCACACCATTATGGGGTTAATATGTTTAAGCTCTTTAGACTGCCCTACCCTGAGCGTGGAAAGGTAGTAGGCCTGATTGGAAAGAACGGCATAGGCAAGTCAACCGCTATAAAGATACTGGCTGGACAGCTCATACCCAACTTTGGAAACCTTGATAGAGAGCCCAGTTGGGAGGAGGCTGCACGTTTCTTCCGCGGCTCCCTAATACAGGAACACCTATCAGCATTAGCTCGTGGCACAATTAAGCCCTCATATAAGCCGCAGTATGTTGATAAGATTCCACAGGTCGTCCGCGGCTCTGTTCGTGAAGTTCTAACCCGCGTCGGCGGTTCTATAGAGAAGGTGGTAAAGGCACTTGAGCTGGAGCATCTACTAGATAGGGATGTTGCGGTTTTGAGTGGTGGCGAGTTACAGAGACTAGCAATAGCAGCGTGTCTAATGCGCGAAGCAGATATTTACATACTTGACGAGCCATCAAGCTTCCTAGACATAAGGCAACGGTTGAGGGCTGCTACGGAGATTAGACACGTGGCAGAAGACGGTAAGAAGGTGGTTGTGGCAGACCACGACTTGGCGGTTCTAGACTATCTTTCTGACACAATCTTCCTATTCTACGGTGAGCCAGCAGTCTATGGTATAGTTGCAGGCCCCTATGGCTGTAGGGAGGGCATAAACATCTTCATAGAAGGATACATCCCAGACGAGAATATGCGTTTTAGAAGTGAGAGAATAGAGTTTCAGGTTAAGCCACCCAGCAGGCCCGAGGGTGAGGATATTGAGCGTCTGTGGTGGCCTAGCCTGACGAAGGGTTATGAAGGTTTTAGGCTGGTGGTTGATGAGGGTTGGATAGGCCGCGGCGAGGTTTTGGGCATAGTAGGCCCAAACGGAATAGGAAAGACAACGTTCATCAAAATCTTAGCAGGCCGCGAATCAAGTGATGAAGGATACAACTTTGACCCGAAGAGTGTGAGCTATAAGCCACAGTATCCAGAGCCGCGTGAGGAGACTGTGGAAGAGGCTCTCAGGAGAGCTGCTGGTAATAGGTACGACCTCCCGCTCTTCCAGTCTGAAATAATCAGACCATTCATGCTTGACAAATTATTGGACCGCAAATTAGAAGAGCTGAGTGGTGGCGAGTTGCAGAAGGTCTCGGTAGCCGAGGCCCTGGCGCGGGAGGCTGACATATACCTGCTAGATGAGCCCAGCGCATTTTTGGATGTGGAAGAACGGTACCACATGGCTAAACTGCTTAAACGTTTTGCGCTTGAACGGCGGGCATACGTATTTCTAGTTGAGCATGACCTAACTGTACTGGACTTTGCCTCAACGAGCTTGATGGTCTTTGAAGGAAGGCCAGGTATAGAGGGGCATGGATGCAGCCCAACATCACTTCGCGATGGCTTCAACAGATTCTTAAAAGACATGGGCATAACGTTCAGACGCGACCAAAACACGCTCAGACCACGAGCAAATAAGCTAGGCTCTCAACTTGACAGAAGACAAAAACAGGAAGGCGAATACTATTATATAACAGCCTAGCCTATTACGCGCCTTATTATATTAACAATATTCTCCTTCTGTAAGTCTACCTCAATAAGCGGAAGTCCCTGTACAAGCTCTGGATTGGGGTCTTTTAACGCTGTGCCTGTTGCTACACAAACAGCTACAGCATCCTTATCAAGCTTTCCCTCGTTTACGAGTTTTCTCACTCCAGCGATGGACGCGGCCGAGGCGGGTTCTACGCCTATGCCCTCCAATGCTGCTATCGCGCGTTGAGCCTCAACTATTGCATTGTCAGAAACCTTGGCTGCGAAGCCCTCTGACTCGCGAACTGCTCTAAGGGCTTTCTTCCAATTAACTGGCTTTCCAATTCTTATGGCAGACGCTATAGTTGATGGCTGCTTAAGCGGCTCTAACGTGTTGCGACCATGTATTATCATATCTGCAAAAGGCGACGCTCCTTCTGCTTGAATCCCAAAGAGGCGGGGCGGCTTATCCAAGATGCCGAGGTTCACCAACTCTGTATAACCCTTCCACGCGGCTGCTATATTTCCACAATTACCAACTGGAATGCTCACCACATACTCCTCTTCATGATTCATCTGTTCAAAAAGCTCAAAAGCAAGCGTTTTTTGCCCCTCAATACGCCAGGCATTAACGGAGTTTAGTATGTATATATCCTTGGAATCATGAAGGGTGAGAACAGTATCAAGGGCTTTGTCAAAGCCTTCGCGAAGCGCTATTGTGTATGCCCCGTATAGGATTGTTTGGAAGAGCTTGCCTATAGCTATTTTTCCACTAGGTACTAGTACTATTGCTTTAAGCCCAGCGGCGGCTGCGTATGCTGACATGGATGATGATGTGTTTCCCGTGGAGGCGCATATGACCGCCTTCTTTCCCAGTTCAACTGCCTTGCTAACACCCACGCTCATCCCCCTATCCTTAAAGCTTCCAGTAGGGTTCGCGCCCTCAAACTTCACATAAAGTCGCTTAACACCGACCCACCTTGCCAGCCTATCAACGCGGTATAATGGGGTTCCACCCTCATTAAGCGAGACTATGCTATTTTGGCCAAGTGGGATAAGCTCGCGATAACGCCATAATGTAAATTTTCTTCCACTCCATTCTCTACGTAGCTTATCGCTATCAGCCCCGTCAAGCCCTTCTAGCCTGACTTCCAGCAAGTCGCCGCAGCGTCGGCAGAAATATATAATCTCATCAGAACCGTAGTGTTGTCCGCATGAGATACATGCAAGCCTTGCGCCAAAATGCATAATTCTTCACATGACTCTCTAGTAGAGTATTGCGAGTATCGCTGCGATAACCATGAGGGCTATGAAGAAGAGCATTAGAGAGCCGAATATTGGGTAGGCCAAGTCTGTTACGGATGCGAACCAGTATGCTATCGTGGCGGAGCCTGCTGCTATGCCTATCCCAGCAAGCTTTATGAGCGCTCTAACGACGTTGGATGCCCTTTTACTCCCCATACCGCATCAACACTCCTAACGCATACCCATATAGCGGTATAATTAATCCTTAATCCAGACGTAGGGGGCTACCGTAATGATTGTGGAACGCTACTTCATTAAGTGGTTTCCTATTCTTTCGTCCCTTTATACGGCGCGCAGGATAGCCGAAGCCTATAACCGCGGTTATCGCTAGGTTGTTGGGTATTCCAAACTCGCGACGCATGGCTGCTTCATCATACCCAGTGAATATTGATGAAGCAACGCCACGACTCCATGCGGCTAGCTGCATATTCGTGAGCGCCCTTCCAGCATCTATCACATGAAATGGATATGATGGGTCTGTCAGCAATATAACCGCGAAGCTCGCACCAGCAACCCACTTACCAGTAATGCTTATCTCGGCAAGTCTTCCAATCTTATCCTTATCATCAACCAGTATAAAGCGCCAGTGTTGAGCGTTAAAGCCGCTTGAAGACATGCGCCCAGCATCCAAAATCTCGCGCTTAACCTCGTTGCTCACAGGCTCGTTACTATACTCCTTAATATCCAGCCTTGTCCGTATAGCTTCCATCACATCCATATCCAAAGCCCCCTAATTATGCTCATAATGCGAATTTAAAGACTATCCGCGGTGCTGAGAGGTAGCATACGCTTAACTGCTCTAAACGCCTCCTCAGCGGCTGTCAGTGTTTGTTCCACATCCTCAGGAGTGTGGGCTGTAGATATTACTATACGCTCGCCCCACTGCGAGTGTATATGAACCCCACGCGCAAAGAGCTGCTTATACCACTCACGGTATGCTGCTGTATTAATCGTGAAGGAGTCCCGATAGTTTGTTATGGCTTCCAGCTCTGTGAAGAATACTTGGAATATAGGCCCTAGACCCTGAACTATAGCCTTCACGCGGGTATCAGCTATTATTTCCTGAAGACCTCTGA
>WAQC01000143.1 GCA_015520425.1 Candidatus Pelearchaeum sp.
GTATCCGTGTAGGTATGCTGTTATTAGGGCTTCTTTTTGTTTTTGTGTCAGGTTTGCTAATGGTGTTGGTTTTTCTGGTTTTAAGCTGGTAAGCTTTAGTATCTTATGTTCTATTTTGTTTTCATGCATTAGTTTTAAGGCGTGTCGTATATCGTTATCGCTGCCGACTAGTGTGATTCTTTGTTTGGTGCAATCTAGGAAGATGGGGGTTTCGTAGTTGATTACATCTGGTTTTCTGATTCCTTTTGGAATATTGAACCTTCCTCTAACGAAGACTGTAAATACGCCATTCGTATTGTGCATTAAAATAACTTCTTTTATTGTTGTGCCGTTCTTTAAGTCTTTTATGTCTAGCTTTTTATCAGTTGGCTTAATCTTGAGAATTGCTGCAAACTCGTCTATATCGCATTTTATGCATTTCAATACTTCTATTACTTGTAGTTTTTTATGAGCCTCGCCTAGGAGGAGTTGCCAGAATTTTGTGAAGTCTATTTCAAGTTCTGCTTTTTTGAGCATGTTATCGTTTTGGTGGTCGGGTATATAAGGTTGCCAAACGTGGCTGGCTGAAGAGTGATTTAGCTGTGTGTTGGGCATCTTTCTGGTTGTTAGTGGTGGTTTCTTTTGAGTAGGGTTGGGATTGATGTTGGAACTGCTGGTAGATTGTTTAGGCTTATCTTGGGAGTGGGCATATTGTTCTTCGTTAGCTATAGGATTTTACAGGCTTGGATAGCGTTTGGTGCAGCTATAGCCCCCGCAGTAATTACTATAGTGATATACTTCGCCGCGATATTAGCAGCTTATTTGGCTCTCTACTGGCTGATAGGTAAGAGGGTTCTGGCTAGGGATAGGCCGTGGATAAACACGCTTCTAATAGTAGGGCCGCCCTACTTAATGTTCATCATACACCTCACACTCTATCGCATAGACCTCCTTCTAATGGCGCTCTTACTCTACATCTCCATCTCTCTGATACTGTCTTGGAAGATAAGGTATGGCGGCTGCGAGATGGTTTCAATACCTATAATAATATTCAGGCAGCGTTGCACAACTTATTGCATCCCGATAGTTGTTGTTGATGTTCTTGAGAGAAGATGGGCTGAGCGTAAAAAGATGGATAGTTGATTATTTCTTTATTATTGTTTCTCTTGCGTATGTGCTTATTATTGCTCTGAAGTTTAGGTTTGTGTAGAATCTTGTTGCTATCTCGTTTAGTGATGGGAACTCTGCCGTTATTATCTCCGCTCTTTCCTTCAGTATGTTGACTGCGTATTCTAGTAGTTTGACCCCATTTCCCTTACGTCGGTATTCTGGGAGTAGGTATAGCTCCACTATGTTTCCCTCGGTCTTCGGGTAGTAAAAGAGCCTCTCCTTTATGTCTGCCTTGAGGAATCCCACTACTCTCCCATCTGCTTCTGCCACTACTACCAGAGAGTTCTCCGACTTGATTGCCTCTTCTAGGTATTTCCGCCCTATCTCCGCTATGTCCTCTCGGAGCCTTAGGAGTGGGTCAAACTCTTCGTTGAGGCGTTTCTGTCTGATGAGTAGGTCAACCAGCCTGTCTAGGTCGTTTAGTGTTGCTTTTCTAAACGTTACCGCCGTCATATCGTTTCTAACCCTCTGGGAATGGTTTAATGAACTTATCCTCCATAAGCCGCTCTAGTATGCTTCGCGCTCTGGCGATTATTCTCACAGCCTTCACGTAAGCCTCGTCGTAGTCAAGCGGCGTTCTGGCCATGCCTTGTTTGCTTGCCTGCTCGGCCACACTAGCTGCCACGTGGATATACACCCTCCAGTCATCCATGGTCGGTATTATGTAGTCCTCGCTGAGCTTATGCTCTGGAACATATTCGGCTAGAGCCTGTGATGCGCGTATCATCATCTCATCGGTGATTGTTGTTGCTTTTACGTCTAGGGCGCCTCTGAATACTGATGGGAATATTAGGCTGTTATTCACTTGGTTTGGGAAGTCGCTTCTGCCTGTAGCCACTATGCGCGCACCCGCCTCCCTAGCGTCCCATGGCCATATCTCTGGCACGGGGTTGGCCAGGGCGAATACTATTGCGTCGCTATTCATCTTCCTAATCCATTCCTTCTTCACAACACCTGGGCCTGGTTTTGACGCTGCTATGAGTACGTCAGCGCCTTCCAGTGCTTCTGCTATACCACCCGTGATGCGCTCGCGGTTGGTCTTGAGGGCCAGCTCGTATTTCCATGGGTTTTTGAGCATGAGCTCGTCCATATCATCCCTCTCAGCATGTAGTATTCCGCGCGAGTCTACCAGAATCAGCTTGCCAGGGTCTGCGCCAGCCTTCTCAAGTATCCTCGCGGTAGCCACGTTTGAGGCCCCAGCACCTAGAAGGGTTATGCGCACATCACCCATCTTCTTACCAACTATCTTGAGAGCATTTATCAGCCCCGCTAGTGTTGCCGATGCTGTTCCCAGCTGGTCGTCATGCCATACGGGTATTTGCATACTCTCGCGCAGGGTGTCAAGGATTCTGAAGCACTTAGGAGATTCTATATCCTCTAAGTTGATTCCACCAAAGCTGGGCTCAAGCGACTTGACTATCTCAATGAACTTCTCAGGCTCGCGCGCGTTTAGGCATATTGGTATAGCGTCTACGCCGCCTAGATATTTGAAGATAACTGCCTTCCCCTCCATGACGGGCATGGCGGCTTCAGGGCCTATATCCCCAAGACCTAGAACGCGTGTTCCATCTGTTACAACAGCGATGGTGTTCCATCTGCTCGTGTATTCAAATGAGAGCTTGGGCGACTCTACAATAGCCTTGCTCACGGAAGCTACGCCTGGCGTATACCATACCGCGAAGTCTCTTAGGCTCTTTATCGGTATCTTGGGAACTATCTCATATTTTCCCGCATAGTATGGTGCTACTCTCACGGCGTCTTTTCCCGACTTCTCCAGCTCAACCCCCATGTAGCACGCCTTCACCCGCGACAGTGATGCGTTTTATCGTGGCGTTATATAAGCTGTAGTTTCCGCCAAGCTTGGCGGAATACTCTTATAGATTCTATGACCTAGCCCTGTTAGGTGGAGCTGCGGTGAGTTCAAAGATAAGCCGCTACCCTGGTGTTGAGATAAGCCAACGCGACCTGCTGGAGAGGCGTGTCTTCGGAATAGGCCAACGCATGGAGCTTGAGTATAGCTGGAGCGAAGGCGAGGCGCTGAGTAGGTTCTTCCAAGAGCTGAAGAATGGAAGGATAATAGCTAGGAAATGCTATAGATGCCAACGCATAATGGTCCCGCCCAGAATGTACTGCGAGGAGTGTTTCAGAAAGACTGATGAGTGGGTCTATGTGAGCGATACTGGGACTGTGAATACCTTCTCAATATGCTATGTTGATACAGATGCTTCGCGTCTTGAGACACCTAGGATACCTGCGGTCATTGAGATTGATGGGGCTAGTCCTGGTATGGGGATACTTCACGTTCTTGGAGAGGTTGAGCCGCGTGATGTGTATATAGGCATGCGTGTGAAGGCTGTCTGGCTACCACAGGAAGAGAGGAAAGGCGCTATAACAGATATAAAATACTTTAAACCCCTATGAACGTCTCTGCGTCTTAATCCTAATCAACTCTTCACGCGCCTCTTCGTGGCTACTGGCTAGATAGAGTATAGACTCGCGTGAAATTCTGTTGTTAGCGCCGCATCTAAAACAAGTAAAACTACTATTGGCGGTGGTTATCTGCGCATTCCCACACCTATGGCAGGCCACCACCTTATATTCCCTCTTCACAGCCCTCAAGCCCTATCTCATGACGTCATGAGCAAATTCTAATAAAGTCTCAAGATGCAGGATAACCGCAATGCAACAGACATACGACCCCAGGAGAATTGAGCTTGAGATGCTCTACTCGCCTGGAGTGGCTGGCCAGGAGTTTCTACGCAGATTGAAGGAGGAGGGGAGCCTGACGGCCTCGCGCTGTAAGAAGTGTGGTGCAACGGTCATGCCGCCGCGCATATACTGCCTAGAATGCTTCTCCAACGATATTGAGTTTATCCCAATAAAGCCGCGTGGCAGGATATACACATACACGGTAGCATACGTTGATGGGCGCGGCAACAGGCTTGAGAATCCCGTGATATACGCCATAATATCGTTTGACGGCGTTAAGGGTGGGATAACACACCGCGTAAATGCATCTCCAGAAAACGTCAGAATCGGAATGGAGGTGGAGGCCGTTCTTAGACCAAGCGGGGAGCGCAGAGGCGAGCTTAACGATATAATCCATTTTGAGCCAGTCCACTAGAGAGGGGATGCCTGTTTGTCCTCAGACATACCTGTCAGGGAGACTTATAGGCTGATGCCTCCAGGCACGGATGTTATAATGTATATTGTCCTCATACCCTTTGCGGCGCTTTTCCTCTACGGCATCTATCGTAGGGTTAGGGTTTATGGTATAGAGTGGTCTGAGCTTTTCCGAGACTTCCCGACGCGGATGGGGAATCTAGTTAGGTACGCTCTCCTACAGCGTAAGGTTGTTAGAGAAAAGACAGCGGGAGTCATGCACCTGCTCATATACTCTGGCATAATAGCTCTACTGATAGCCACAACCCTCGTCTTCATAGATTACGACATCCTCCGCAACTTCAACCAATCCATACTGCGGGGCCAGTTCTACCTCTTCTACGAGGCCATATTTGACTTCATGGGTCTCTTGCTCCTGGCCGGCCTCACCATGCTCCTGTATAGGAGGTTCATAGCGCGTGAGAGGAGGCTTAGATGGAAGGACGAGTATCTCCTAATATTCCTTGGCCTCTTCTTCCTCGGCATAACTGGATACATACTTGAGGGGCTTAGGCTCTACATAGCTCCTAGGCCATGGGGCTCCTGGAGCTTCGTCGGGAAAGCAGTATCAGACCTATTCGCGGCGCTCTCACTAGACCTAGGCGCTGCGTTGGGAACGTATAGAGCCCTATGGTGGGCCCACGCAATAGTAACATTCACCATGGTAGCGTTATTGCCATACAGTAACCTACTCCACGTGCTCGCCACATTTGGAAACGCCTACTTCTCAACGCTCAGAGACCCCAACCCTGGCAAGATGCCTACCCCGTTCAGGATTGACCAGCTTGACCCCGAGGCGGCTGAGATAAAGCTCGGAGCGCGGAGCGTGGATGACCTTAACTGGCGGCAGCGGCTGGGGCTTGACGCTTGTACTGATTGTGGCCGCTGTGAGGCTGCCTGCCCAGCCTTCGCCTCTGGAACGCCCCTCTCGCCGCGTATGATTGTCCAGAAGCTGCGTGAGGAGATGTGGTATAGCAAGGATAAGATGAATGGCGGCGCGCGCGACCTATTTGCGGCGGGTATTATAGAGGAGGACGAGGTGTGGGCCTGTACCACATGCGCGGCCTGTGTTGAGGCTTGCCCAGTGCTCATAAGCCCTCTGGAATACATCTTGGAGATGCGGCGCGCGCTGACGCTTGAGGGTAAGCTGGATAAGCGGAAGACCACCATGCTCACCAACCTGTCGCGCCTATACAACCCATACGGACTACCGCAGCATGAGCGGGAGCAGTTCTTACAGGAACTCCGTAGCATGGGTGTTAAGACGCTGGCCGAGAACCCTGAGGCGGAGTATCTCTACTGGATTGGCTGCGCGTCCAGCTATGATGCGAGAAGCCGCGAAATAGTCAGGAGCATGGTGAAGATACTCCAAGCCGCTGGCGTGAATTTCGCCATCCTGGGCGAGGAGGAGCTATGCACAGGCGACCCAGCGCGGCGCATAGGCGAGGAGGGGAGATTCCAGGAGCTGGCGCTCACCAACATAGAACTCTTCAAGAACTATAATGTGCGGAAGATACTTACACACTGCCCCCACTGCTTCAACACATTCAAGAACGAGTACCCAGACCTAGGCGGTAGCTACACCGTGATACACCACACGCAGCTTATAGGCGAGCTCTTAAAGTCGGGTAGGATAAAGCCCAAACGCCCGCTGGCTGAGAAGCTTACGCTCCACGACTCATGCTATCTCGGTAGAATCAACGGGATAATAGAGGAGCCGCGCATGATAATAAACTCAGTCGCTGGCGAGGGGTTTGTGGAGATGCAGCGCATAGGTAGGAGGAGCTTCTGCTGCGGCGCTGGGGGAGCAAACTACTGGTATGAGGTTAAGCGGGAGAATAGGGAGAGCGTGATAAGGCTAAACGAGGCTATGAACACAGGCGCCAGCACTATGGTAGTGGAATGCCCCTACTGTCTCCAGATGTTTAACGACGCCACCAGGATAGTGGGCGCTGAGGAGAAGATAAGGCTGAAAGACATCTCCGAGGTGGTGGCGGAGACGCTTGAATAGCGTTTAAAGCTAGGCGCTGGTAGTTAGACTATTGATAAGGGTGCCGTGTAGCGTTGGTTGATATTATTGTATGTTTGAAGCAGACTGTTGATGTTAATCAAGTAAGGCCGCATCCCGAAACACTTGAGCCCCAGCTTGGGCAGGCGCCGCGGAAGATTAGCGACTTTGACCTAAACGCCCTTGAGGAGGCTCTCCGAATAAAGGAGAAGCACGGCGGCCGCGTGGTCGCTGTATGCGTGGGACACGACATCCAGCAGCTCCTCATAAGGGAAGCCCTAGCCATGGGCGCTGACGAGGCTTACGTCGTTTCAGACCCCAGGCTGGAGAAGGCAGATGGTCTAGTAACTGCCGAAGTCCTCGCAGCCCTCATCAGGAAAGTAGGCAGGTGGGATTTGATACTCTGCGGCGAGGCGTCGCTGGACGAGAGCGCATACCAAACAGGCCCTAGGCTTGCCGAGATATTCAACATCCCGCATATAACCTACGCCGTTAGGGTTGAGCTGGAGGATAGCGGTGTTAAGGTTTGGAAGGCGATGGAGGGCGGGATACACGTGGTCAAGGCCAGCCTGCCAGCGGTCTTGGCTGTTGGGCTTGAGATAAACACACCCCGCCTCCCAAGCCTCCTGATGATAAGGGCAGCAAGCAAGAAGCCGATACACGAGGTAAAGCTATCGGAGCTCGGCCTGAGCGAGGAGCAACTCACCCCAGCGGTGGAGACGCTGCAAGTGAAGGCGCTCAAGGTTGAGCGACGCCGCATAACGCTTGAAGGCGAGCCCGAAGAGCTTGCGCAGAAGCTTGCCGAGATACTCGTACAAGAGGGGCTGGTGAAGAAATAGATGAGCACCATACTAGTTTATTCTGAGAACCCTCACGCGGCCGCTGAGATGCTAGTAGCCGCGCGCCAGCTTGCGCCAAGCCTCAACGCCAGCACCGCAGCCCTCCATCTTGGGAGCATGTCAGAACAGGACCTAAAAGCATACGCTGCTGGGGGAGCGGAGCTGGTCTACCACGTTGATGGCGTTGATGCGGAGAAGCATGGGCCAGCATGCGTTGCGGAGGCTCTGGCTAATGTAGCGAGGAACGTGGATGCGGTTATGGTTCTCGTAGCCGCGACGCGGCTGGGGCGTGAGGTAGCGCCGCGCACGGCCCAAAGGCTTAAGACAGGCTACGCAGCGGAGTGCGTGCAATTAGAAGCCAGCAGCGATGGTCTAGTGGCATACCGCGGCGTGCTGGGAGGCACATACCAGGCAAAACTACTCTTTAAGAGGAAGCCATACGTGGTGAGCTTGCAGACTGGCCGTTACCAGCCAGAAGGGAGCGGCTCACAGCCGCGTGTGGAGAAGGTTTCCATAGAGATAACAGCCCCCCAGCTGGAGCTAGTAGAGATAGCGCGGGCCGAGAGCGCTGGCGTAGATTTGGAGAAGGCCGAGCTCATAGTATCGGTTGGCCGCGGCTTCAAGAAGCGTGAAGACCTCTCAATGGCTGAGGAGCTAGCTAAAGTTATAGGCGCAGAGCTGGGATGCTCAAGGCCTATAGCAGGAGACCTAAAATGGCTTCCAGAGGACAGGCATATAGGACTGTCTGGCAAGCGCGTGAAGCCCAAGCTCTACCTAGCGCTGGGAATCTCGGGCCAGGTTCAGCATCTCGTAGGGATACGCGACTCAAAGGTCGTGATAGCCGTGAATACAGACTCAAACGCGCCCATCATGAGCGAAGCAGACTACGCGGTAGTCGGCGACATATACAAGGTAGTCCCACTACTCACAGAAAACCTTAAGAAACTACTCGGACGCTAGAAAAATATCCTGGGAACGAGCAAGCCTCGCTTGTATAATTTAAATTTTATTACGGCAATTGGACTAACGATAATATTCACGAGCGCAGTTACTCTATTGGATAGAGAGGGGAAGAGATGGAAGGATTATCTATGAACGCCCTCTAGGGTGGTGAGTTGGCTTGGATTCCTCTGCTGTTGTTATGGCTAACGTCAAGCCGCTTATGGGAAAGCCTAAGGGGATGGTGGAGATTAACGGCAGGCCTATGATAGAGTACGTCCTTGACGCCATACCTCCTGAGGTCTCAGACATAATGATAGCGGTGAACGAGGAGTCTGTTGATGATTATGGCGAGGTTTATGATAAGTATATGGCGCGTCCTCTCCCCACGTCTGCTGATAATACTGATGTGGCGCAGCAGCTTAGGAAGCCGCTCCACGACGCGCAGGGTGGGAACCTTCTAGTCCTACCATGCGACGCACCGCTGATGAGCCTGAGCATAACCACATTCCTCCTAGAAGTCTCGCGTAAATTTACTGCAGCTATACCGAGACTGGCAGGCCAGCCAGAGTTCATCCCAGCATCATACCAAGTAAAGCCCCTCATAGAGACCATGGAGGCACATCCAGAGCTGGGCATGTACGAGCTTGTGAAGAAGATGAGAAACATACTCTACATCAACGCACAGAGCCTAAGGGCTTTTGACTCAAAGCTACGCTTCATGCAGCGCGTAAATAGTAAAGGTGATATAAAGCGGGTTTCTGAAGTGCTGCGTACAACGTCGGAATCCATGGATTGAGCTATATCTAGTGGGTATTTCTCTTTTGTATGAGAATTATGCGACGCACCGCCAATAGGCTTCCCGTAGGGAAGCTGAGTAAGCAAGCCCTCACTAGTTCTGTCCTACCATATCTAGGGAGCAGACGCGCGGACGTAGTCCTGAGACCACGCTACGGCGAGGACGCTGGAGCCGTAAAGACGCGGAAGGGAGTAGTAGTAATCGCGACCGACCCAATAACAGGCTCTAAGAACCTCATAGGATGGCTATCCGTTCACATAAACGCCAACGACGTGGCCGTATGCGGAGCTAGGCCGACATGGTTCGCGCCGTGCATACTTCTACCAAAGAACAGTACCGCAAAGGACTTCAGGAGGATAGCTGGCCAGATAGATAGGGCTGCCAAGAAGCTGGGGATAGCTGTTGTTACAGGCCACTCCGAGATAGCTCCCTACATAGAGGCTCCCCTAGTTGTGGGCAGCATGGCTGGCCAGCTAGTAGCCCAGCGCATAGTAACCACTTCAGGAGCCAGGCCAGGTGATTGGATAGTTATGACCAAGTGGGCGGGGCTTGAAGGCTCGGCAATACTAGCCACAGACTATGCTTCTCTACTCAGGAAACGCGGTGTCAGCAATAAAGCGATAACAGAGGCGCGTAGATACTATAATGCGATAAGCGTGGTCAAGGAGGCATTAAGCCTAGCGCATGCGGGAGCAGCCAGCTCCATGCACGACCCAACAGAAGGCGGCGTACTGGGCGGCCTATACGAGATGGCCGACGCCTCAGGATGCGGCTTCAAAGTCCATAGCAAGAGAATACCAATCACAAAAACGACACGCGAGATATGCAGAGCGCTTAAGATAGACCCTCTAAGGCTCATAAGCTCAGGCGTCTTGCTCGCAACAATACCGCGCAGAAACAGCAAACTACTGGGAAAGCTCAAGCTCACAGTAATAGGCGAGGTGGTAAAACGAAACGAGGGCATGAACATAATAGAGAACGGCAAGACAACACGCATAAAGGAGCCAGTAACCGACGAGCTTTGGAAGATAGTATCATAGCTACACAGCCAGGGCTGCGTAAAAGAATATATCCCTACCCTACGCGTGTATAGGGTTTGAGGATGTATGACGTATATCTGGCAGCCCCCGCGCGAGCTTGTTGATAATAGTAATGTTAAGGCGTTTATGGATAGGGTTGGCGCTCCAGATTATAGGGAGCTTGTCAGGCGTTCAACCAGGGATATAGTCTGGTTTTGGCGCGTAATAACCGAGGAGCTGGCTGTAGAGTGGTTTAGGGAGTATGAGAAGGTTCTTGACACCTCACGCGGCGTTGAGTGGGCTGACTGGTTCATCGGCGGCGAGGTTAACGTGGTTCATAACATACTTGACGTTCATGCAGGTTCTCCGCGTAGGAATAACCTTGCGTTTATCTGGGCTGGCGAGGACGGCGCCATACAACAATATACTTATGGCCAGCTAAATCGTCTTGTTAATCAGTTTGCCAACTTCCTCAAAAGTGTAGGCGTCTCGCGCGGTGATGTGGTTGCTTCATACATACCCATGCTCCCCGAAACGATAATAACCATGCTCGCAACCCTTAAGCTCGGAGCTGTCTTTACACCCATATTCTCAGGCTTCGCACCACAAGCC
>WAQC01000144.1 GCA_015520425.1 Candidatus Pelearchaeum sp.
GTATATACAGAGAGATAGTATTAACGCCTATGATTGGTGTAGGACTATCGTCTCCAAGTTGCGTGGCGCGTATATGTTAGCGGGCATTATCTTAGATGCTGCGGTGGCTAGGCTCTGTATAGCCTCCTCCTCGCCGTGCACTAGGATTATATTCCTAGGCCTGGGTGTTATCCTACGTAGGTAATTGAGCAGCTGCTGCCTACTGCTATGGCCTGAGAAGCCGTCAACCTTCTGAACCTGCATACGCACTTGCAGCAGCTCGCTTCTCCCCTCTTCGTTGATGAGAGTAACCTCCCTAACGCCCTTGAGAATCTTCCTTCCCAAGGTTCCCTCTACCTGGTAGCTGACGAAGAGGAGGAGGTTCCTCTCGTCATCGGCAAACTGCCGAAGATACTTCAGTATGGGGCCTCCCTCCAACATGCCTGATGTGGAGATTATCACCGCAGGCCCCTGGCTGTTCAGCACCTCCTCGCGCTGCGACTGGCTCTTGATTGGCGTGAAGTACTCTGAGAGGAATATGTTCTCTCCTGAGCGTAGGCGTTGCTGGAGCTCCCCAGCCAGGTAGTCTGGGAACGCTGTGTGTATAGCTGTCGCTTCTATAACCAGCCCATCAAGGAATACTGGAACCTCAACAAGCTTGCCCTCCTCAAACAGGCTGTTAAGCACGAGCATTATCTCCTGCGCCCTCCCTATGGCTGGGACAGGTATCAGAACCTTACCTCCCTTATTCACGGTGTTGGTTATGTACTCGGCGAAGATATTCTCGCTCTCCTCGCGCGTGAATGGCACGGGGGTGGCGCCGTATGTGCTCTCCATGATGAGCGTCTCGGCGCGCGGGAATCTATAGTTACTCGCATCCAGCGTCCGCGTCTTCTCAAACTTGAAGTCGCCGCTGTAGACGATGTTATGAAGCCCCTCCCCCACGTGTATATGCACTATCCCGCTCCCAAGTATGTGGCCAGCGTTGTAGAAGGTTATCCTAACGTCGGGGGTTACGTTTGTAACTACACCATACTTGAGCGGCTGCGTGTGTTGTAGCGCTAGCTTGACCTCGTTCTCCGTGTATGGGGCGAAGACACCCTCCTTACCCGCAACTGAGATATAGTCCAGCTGCTCCAGCGCCATTAGTGGGACTGTTGGCTCCACGCAGTAGACGGGGCCGCGGTACCCGTATTTGAAGAGGAACGGGACGAGCCCTACATGGTCTAGGTGGGCGTGTGAGATTACCACGGCGTCAAGCCGCTCTACTAGGTCTGGCATCACGTCAAAGCGCGGGAACATGTCTATCGGCGCCGAAGCCCCTGCCGAGAGGCCGCAGTCCAGCAGTATAGTGCTCTCCGTCGTCTGGAGCAGGAGCGCTGAGCGGCCAACCTGCCTACCAGCGCCAAGCACAGTTATTCTCACATCCTTTATCTCAAAGACCTGCGGCCTAAAGACGCGCTCGCCTATCCTCCTGAGAATCTCCAGCTTGTCCTTCTGGTCCCAGAAGATAAACTGCTTAATCCTCTCCATCGTCTTTGACTGCATCAGAGGCTCGCGGAGGACTCGTATAACCCAGCGCGTCTCGCGTATGAGGTTCTTGAGCGTCTCGCTTCCCTCTAGGGAGGTTATCCTTGGGTCGTTGCTCTCTATGACAATCTCTCCCAGGGGCTCGTCAAAGATTAGCCTGAAGTTGTTTGGAAGGGCGTTGCGTATAACCTGCTCCGCCTCTTCTTTGGGCAGCCTTATGTCGGGGTCTGAGCGTATAACCACACGCTTCTTAATCAGGCTCACAAGCTCGCGCGCAACCTTATCCCTATCAAAGAAAAGCTCCTGGTTTCGCGTGTATATCGCTATCCTAGCCCCCTCATACTCTATCTTCGTTATCGTCGGCTCGCGGGGGCTTATCGCCGCAAAATACCTTAATAGCTCATTCCTGAGCTTATCGCTGGCCATCAAACCGCAGGCGCCCTCTCCCTAGACAGGAGCATACTTGAGATACTGTTTGTAGAGGGGAGTCTTCTCCTCAAGGGACAGCTCCCCATAGCCCACATCCCGCTTAACATAAGCAACATCAATACTATCCCCAGAGCCGGCGTCCCGCCTTATTGAAGCCGCCACAGCCTGGAATGCCAAGTGAACCGCGTCGTCAAAACTCATGTCGCGGCTGTAGTTGGGCTCCAGCACGCCCAGCGCCACTGGGCTTCCAGAGCCAGTAGCTATGAGCGTCTCCTCAGTTATTGAGCCGAATGGGTCTAGGGTATAGAGGCGGGGGCCTTCGCCGTCTATCCCGCCTATTATGAGCTGGGCTATGTATGGGAAGTAGCGGGAGTTGAACATGAGTGATTGGGCTAGGCGCGCGACCGCTGAGATGGGCATCGTTTCGCGGCGCATTATCTGGTAGTAGTTTATGTTTGCCCGTAGGATGTCTATTAGGCTCTGGGCATCGGCTACGCGGCCAGCGATTGTTATTGCCACGTGCTTATGGAGTGGGTGTACCTTCTTACCCTTACGGTGCGCAACGAAGAACCCAGCGGTTACACGTGTATCGGTGGCGAAGATGACCGCATCTCTCGCTATCATGCCCACAGTTGTGGTTCCTGTCTTGAGAGCCTTAACCCACGCATCACGGTCTTGAGGAAACAAGCGCAACACCAAGCAGAACTAGCCCGTTCTAGGAATATCCGCTACTCTGGTTGTTTACGCATTATAAAAGGATTTGCACCTATTCAGCCCCATGACGCATACCCAACTATAAAAGAACCACCTACCTATGCGCTAGCTTCCCAAACAGCTCGCGAGAATCGGAGAAACGCCGACCCGCCCTGTTTGTTGTTCAAGACAATTTTAAATAGCTGAGCGGGGAAAGCGGCTCAGAAGGCCTATGACTGAGGAGCAGGGTTCAGGCGGCGTTCAGGAGGCTCAGCAACTCACGGTAGCTACTGACTCGTACGTGTTGATAGACTACACGCTCCGTGTTAAGGATACTGGAGAGCTGGTGGATACTACTGTTGAGGAGGAGGCCAAGAAGGCTGGTGTTTATGACGCTGCGCGCGTGTATGAGCCGCGCCTAGTAGTCCCTGGTAGGGGGACTCTACTCCGCGCCATAGAAGATGAGCTCATAGGGATGGCTGAGGAGAGCTCCAAGAGCTTTGAGATACCCCCAGAGAAGGCCTTCGGCCCGCGTGATGCGTCCAAGATAAAGACGATACCACTACGTAAGCTGAAGGATGTTGATACCCCAATCACGGTAGGCTCGCGTATAGTGATAGACGGTAAGGAGGGCATCATCAGGACTATAGGCTCAGGCCGCGTGCAGGTGGACTTCAACCCGTACCTAGCTGGGAAAACACTAGTATGCGACGTTACTGTTAAGAAGATAATCACAGACGAGCTGGAGCGCGTGAAGGCGATAATCCACAGCAGGATACCAGAGGTGGAGATTGAGAAGTTTGAGATAAAGCTGGAGAAGCCCACGCTCACCATCAAGATACCCGAGGAAGCCCTAACGCTCCCAGCGCTCCCGATAGCCAAGCGCGTTATGGCGCGGGAATTCAAGGAAGCAGTCAACGGTCTTGAGAAGGTTGTCTACGTAGAGGAGTACGCGTAGCGAAGGTGGCTAGCAGTAGTATTAGGAGCGCTATTTGGAGTATGCTTCCTGTTATGAAGATGGCTGACTGGACTAGGAGCCCCTGTTCTATGAACGCGTAGTGGGCGCGGCTTGTTAGTGATGCCGTCAGCGTTATGACCGCCATTATTGCAGCGGCAGGGTAAGCCTGCCACACTCCTCTTATTGCTGCCAGCGTTATTGCCGTGTAGGCCACCGTGCCGATTGTGATGGATGTGAAGAGCCACCTCGGGACTACTGGGTAGGCAACAGCCATGAACACGAAGCCCAGCGCGGTGCTGGCTACTAGGCAGGCCAGCACAGCCTTCAAGAGATAGCCGCGAGCCATAACACCTAACCCACCCATGTGGGACGAAATAAATACCCTTAGCATCTTTAAAGTCTAGGATACGCTAAGGCAAGGATAGGAATGAGGGGTTACTGGGTTAAGGACGAGTCCCTGGCGGAGCAGGGGCGTAGGAAGATAGAGTGGGCCGAGGCCCAGATGCCTGTCCTCCGCATGGTTAGGGAGGAGCTCTCAGCGAGCAGGGAGCTTGAGGGTGTTAGGGTCTCGGCGTGTCTCCACATAACCAAGGAGACAGCAGTCTTGGTGCGTGCTCTCCGCGCTGGAGGGGCTGAGGTAGCCCTATGCGCCTCAAACCCCCTAAGCACACAAGACGAGGTAGCGGCAGCGCTAGCTGCTGAGGGAATCCACGTATACGGCTTCCGCGGAATGAACCACGAGGAATACTACCGCTGTATAGGCATGGCTCTCTCACACGGCCCCACATACACCGTAGATGACGGCGCAGACCTAGTTACGTCTATACATAAGATTAGGCTTGACAGGCTGGACGAGGCGGCGGCGCTGGTTAAGTCCGTAGTAGGCGACGTGGCGCGTCTCGCCGACGTTAAAGGCGGCACAGAGGAGACCACGACTGGCGTCACAAGGCTTAGAACCATGGCCGATGAAGGTCTTCTCCTCTACCCCATAATAGCGGTAAACGACGCCAAGTCAAAGAGCTTGTTTGATAATCCTATAGGGACTGGGCAGTCGGCTCTTGATGGAATATTGAGGGCTACTAATCTTCTGATAGCTGGGAAGAATGTGGTGGTATGCGGATTTGGTAGGGTTGGTGAGGGGATAGCGGAGCGCGCAAGAGGCTTGGCGGCGCATGTTACGGTGGTTGAGCCAGACCCCATTAAGGCGCTCAAGGCGCATATGAGCGGCTTCCGCGTGGATAGCATGAAAAACGCGGCACGCTACGGCGATGTCTTCATAACAGCAACAGGAAACATCAACGTGATTCGCGGCGAGCATTTCAACGTGATGAAGGACGGCGCGGTGCTGGCTAACGCTGGGCATATGGATGTGGAGATTGCGAAGGAGGAGCTACGTAAGCTTGCTGTTGGCGTTGAGGAGCTTAGGCCATGCCTTGAGCGATACACACTCAACGATGGGCGTAGGATATACCTCCTGGGCGAGGGGAGGCTCGTAAACCTAGTATGCGCCGAGGGGCATCCCTCAGAGGTGATGGACCTCTCCTTCTCGCTCCAGGCGGAGTCTATACGCTATCTAAACAGGCTTGACGGTAAGCTTGAGAGGCGTGTTCATCTGGTTCCAGAGGAGGTGGATAGGCGCGTGGCGAGGCTCAAGCTGAAGAGCCTTGATGTTGAGCTGGAGGAGCTTACCGAGGAGCAGCTACGCTACATGCGCGAGTGGGCTATGGGAACTTAGGATGTTGGATTATGAGGAGCTGGTCTCCAAGGTTCTTGAGAAGCGCCGCGACCTGAGCCGCGAGGAGCTGGAGAAGCTAGTAGATAAGATGACGCGCGAGATGCCCTTCCTCAACAGGGCTGGAGCTCTTCTCATACTGCTGGGCGAGACGGGCGCGGGCTCCGAGGTAGGCGAGGCCAGGGACTACTCGCTCACAAACATAGCAGAGCTAACCCCAGGGCTTGGGAGGGTGAATATCAGGGGCCGCGTAATCGCTATAGGTTTTACGCAGCTCTCCGAGGATAGGCGCGTGGCGAGGCTCAAGCTAGGCGACGGGACTGGGAAGGTTGAGGTGGTTTGCTGGGACGAGAAGGCAGAGCAGCTAGCGGGGCTTCAGCTAAAGCCAGGCGACGTGGCTGAGGTACGCGCAGGCTATACACGCGCAAGCCAGCTAACGGGGCGCGTGGAGGTTCATGTAGGTAAGCAGGGCTCGGTGGAAAGGAGCACAGACGACGCTGGCATACCGCCGCTCACTAAGCTATTCACACCAGTCTCAGAGGCGCTAGCGGGTAGTGAGGAGATGGTAGACCTGCTCGGCGTGGTTCTCTACGTGGGCAAGCGGCGCGAGGTAAGCGTTGAGGGAGGCGAATCATCGCTGGCAGAGATTGTCTTGAGCGATGGGCGTATGGAGTGTTTGCTGACCGTCTGGGAGGAGCCGCTGAGCCAGCTCTCTGATATTAGGCTCATGGACGTTGTTATGGTCTCGCAGGTGCGGCGTAGGGATGAAGGCTTCGCAACAACCGCCCGCTCACAAATAATCAAGCCCGCTAAACACGAGTTTGACGAGCTGGTGAAAAGCGCCGAACAGCGGGTCATCCATGGGAGAAGGTATCTAGTCCTTGACCGCGTTGATACACCAACGCGCCGTGTGATAATCTGTACAGATGGCTCTGGTGTCCTCCGTATGGAGGATGGCCAAGAGTTTAGGCGCGGCGACTGCTTCAGAGCTAATTATGCGGTGAAGCTAGCGCGGCGCGGCAAGACCTACCTATACGCCAGCAACATCTCGCAGATAGCGCGCGAGGGCTGCGAGGGCGTTAGGTTCTCTCCCACGAGGATAAGGCTTGAGCAGAACCCAGTACCAGCAATTGACGTAATCATAACAG
>WAQC01000145.1 GCA_015520425.1 Candidatus Pelearchaeum sp.
CATGAGTATTAGGTATATAAGTATAGCCAGCTTCGCCAATCTAACATAGCGTAAGCCTAGTGTTTGGGATAGTAAGTTTAGAAGTGGCTTATCCCTACCCCGCTCCACCACATAACCAAATAATAATGTACCGACCACAAGCGTTGATAATGTCGGCAAAACACCATACTCCATAACAGCCCTTGGAACACCAACAACAACCGCAACTATTGCGATACTAGCTATTGAAAACACACTATCAAGTCTATAGGGTAGCTCACCACTCATATTGCGGTTATCTGAAGGCCCTGGGGTAAGCCTCTTAGAGGCAAGCCAATATGCGAGTAAGCTTAAAGCCAGTATAACAGCAGGGCTGTCAAGCATAGCCACCACTACCTCGTGCCTACTTTAAGTTGCTTCTCACAACCCTCATAATCCCTTAACAAACTTATTTATTGTTGGCCGTTTAAGCATCTTCTTGAGCGATGCTTTATGGTTGAGGTCTTGGAGCATGATGTGGTAATAGTTGGCTCAGGCCTTGCTGGGCTTCGCGCCGCTATTGAGGCGAGCCGCGTTAGCAGAGGCAGGCTCTCAGTAGCAGTTGTAACAAAGACACAGGTTATGCGCTCACACTCCGTTTCTGCCGAGGGCGGGACGGCCGCGGTGCTCTATCCAGAGGAGGGCGATTCATTTGAGTCGCATATATACGACACGATTAAGGGAAGTGACTTCCTAGCAGACCAGAATGCTGTTGAGCTCTTCGTCCATAGCGCGCCGCGTGAGATTATCCAGCTGGAGCACTGGGGAATGCCATGGGCGCGTCGCGAGGATGGTAGGATAGCCCAGCGAGCGTTTGGAGGCATGAGCTACCCACGCGCCTGCTTCGCCGAGGATAAGGTCGGGTTCTTTGAGATGCAGACATTATACGATACTGCACTCAAGTGGGATAACATAGCATTCTATCAAGAATGGTTCGCCACATCGCTAATCGTTGAGGAAAACCGCTTTAGAGGCTTGACTGCAATAGAGATGAAAACAGGCGAGCTGCATGCAATAAAAGCCAAGAGCTGTATAATAGCCACAGGAGGAGCTGGAAGGATGTATACCTTCGCAACTTTTGGGCATTCCTCAACTCCTGATGGGCTTTACATAGCGTACAAGGCTGGCGCACCTCTGAAGGATATGGAGTTCGTCCAGTTCCATCCAACTGGGCTTGTCCCGTCTGGCATATTGATAACCGAGGCAGCACGTGGTGAGGGAGGCATTCTACTTAATGCGAAAGAGGAGCGCTTCCTGAAACGCTACGCACCCCAGAAGATGGAGCTGGCACCCCGCGACATAGTTTCCAGAGCCATGTACACCGAGATTCTTGAGGGGCGTGGCGTAGAAGGCCCCGACGGCATGAGCCACCTGTGGCTTGACCTCACGGTAATAGAGCCTGAGAAGCTTAAGCGCCGCCTCGCTGGGATACGCGAGATATGCGTGAAGCTAGCTGGGATAGACCCTGTGAATGAGAAGATTCCAGTAAGACCTGTTGCGCATTACTACATGGGAGGCATACACACCAACATCTATGGCGCCACACCTATCACTGGCCTCTGGGCCGCTGGCGAAGCGGCGTGCATAAGCATAAACGGCGCCAACAGGCTAGGCTCAAACTCCACCATAGAGTGTCTAGTCTGGGGACGCATAACTGGTGAAGCAGCAGCAAAGTATGCGATGGAGAACGGCTTCTCAAGCAGCTTCCCCACAGAACAGGCTGAGAAAGAGGAGAAGAGAATCTTTGACGGCCTCCTGGGAAAAGCACCACGCATAAACCCCTATGAGGTCAAGAAAAAGATGCAGAGAACGATGGAATCGCATTGCCACATATACCGTGATGAGAAGTCCATGATTGAGGGACTTCGGATGATACGCGAGCTTAAGCAACTACCATATATGGGTGTGGAAGATAGTAGCAGAGCGTACAATACTAACTTGACCAACGTGCTTGAGATTGAAGCTATGGTGAATGTGGGCGAGATAATAGTTACAGCAGCCCTACAGCGTCGCGAGTCAAGAGGCGCCCATGCGCGCAGAGACTATCCCAAACGCGATGACCAGAACTGGCTAAGCCACACACTCATACACTACACCGTTGAAGGCCCAGAGCTTAGCTATGCTCCAGTTCATATAGACAAATACCAGCCAGTTGAGAGGAAGTACTAGAAGGGGTGGCTCTATGGCGGGTAGAAGGAATGGCTTAGCCGTCCTTGTGGAAGCTCTAAGAACCTGGCTCATCCCGTATAGGTATGGGCTTGAGAGGTGGAGCTATACACTACAACGCATCAGTGGCGTAGTTATCACATTGTATTTCGTAGCCCATATCGTTGAAACTGGTTACGTGGTTGGAGGACCTTCTGTATGGACTATCAGACCCGACGCGCAGCAATACGCTGAGCGCGTCTGGACAGAGACGATAAAATTCCTGAGCAACCCACTTTTTGATGCTGGCCTAGCGATTATAGGGTTCTTTGTGGCGTTCCATACAATCAACGGGATAAGGCTCTTTTTAGCGCATTTTGGCTGGGGGCTGGGGAGGCCAACAAGACCAGAACCCATGCACAGACCACAGTCAATGTCCCCCATCCAGCGCGCGCTTTTCTGGGCCAGTATAGCGTTTGCAGTCTTTGCACTAGTCTATACCATTGACGCCTTCTTCGGGGTGTTGGCTTAGCTATGGTGAGCGAGAGAACGCTAATGCTCATACACTATTTGACTGGGCTGGGCATATTGGTAGCTGGCGCCGTCCATATAGGCACGGTATTCCTCACAGCACCCGTTAAGGAGAATCTAGAATTCTCAGGTTCTCCCTTCTCTGTGATGGGCGTTTATAGAAACGCTATCCTAGCAGCCTCTCTAGAAGCCCTATTGCTGTTCGTCGCATTCCACGCATTTAACGGGCTGCGCGTCATATTGATAGAACTTTACCAATCCCCCAGATGGGAGCGCGCCGTAACTTGGATACTGACAGTAGCTGCTCTACTCGTGGTAATATACGGTACCAGGACAATACTCATAGCATACTCAATAGCGCAGGGGGTAGCTTAGAAATGTCTGGAGCCAGCGAGGTCTTACTAAGAGTATATAGATACAACCCATCCAACAGCGGGAAACCCCATTATCAAAACTATAGAGTTCCGACATTCAGGGGCATGACCGTGCTAGACGCGCTTATCTACATAAAAGAAAACCTAGACCCCACATTATCCATCAGATATTCATGCAGAATGGCTAGCTGCGGTTCATGCGGAATGACTATAAACGGACTACCCAGACTCGCCTGCTTCACCCAAATCTCAGAGCTGAAGAGCAAGTATATACTAGTTCAGCCTTTAAGAAATCTTCCAGTAATCAAAGACTTAGTCGCAGATCTTGACGAGTTCTTCAACAAGCATAGGCTGGTAAAGCCCTATCTGATTAGACGCGATGTTGAGGAGCAGGAAAATCCGCGGGAGCAGTATAGGCAGAGTGATGAAGAGCTTGAGCGTTACGTCCAGTTTGCATACTGTATAAAATGCGCATTATGCTACTCCGCATGCCCAGTAGTATCAACTGACAAGAACTTCCCAGGACCACAAGCGCTCGCCCAGTTATATAGATATTACATAGATACACGCGACGAAGCCAGTGAGGAAAGAATTAGAATAGTTAATAACGCCCATGGAATCTGGCGTTGCCACTTCGCGGATTCATGCAGCCAGGTATGCCCCAAAGGTGTTGACCCAGCACTGGCGATACAGCTTATGCGTCGCGAGATGATGTTCGGACCATCTAGAGGATAGTTTTATCTATAATTTTTTCCGAGCATGTGAGGTAGGCATGTTGTAGATAAACTTACCGCTGATTTTATGGGTAATTCTTATATCCCAGGCAGACTATAAATAAAGCCGAAAATGCCTCTGACGGCCATCGTCTATCTAAGGAAGAAGATACACGTAAGCGGCAAGAGCTACTACTACATACACATACCAGCCAAGATAGGCTCTGACAGCCAATTCCCTTTCAAAGAAGGTGATAAGCTCAAGATGGTTGTTGAACCTGGAAAGAAGAGGATAGTAATGACACGCTTAGCAATAAAAAGAACTAAGAAACGATAGAATGTTTTATGGATAATTATCAACCTCCTTTACTTTACTCTCTTTAAACACTCTGTCAAAGCCATATAGCTCAAATAATGTTTTTCCTTGGTCCATGAGCTTTCTAAATTCACGCTCTTTAGCTTCCCTCTTTAATGCCTTTTCTAGTACTTCTTCAGCTGACTTCCACTGTACAACAACTACACCATCATCGTCTCCGACTATTATATCTCCTGGATTGACAACAACGCCACCACATTGTATCGGTATGTTAATTGAGCCTGGGTTTTCTTTTGCCGAGCCTATAGGACTTATTATCTTTGTAAAGCATGGAAAACCCATCTCTCTTATCTCAGCTGCATCTCTGATAGCTCCATCAACAACTACTCCAGCAATCCCCTGCTTCATAGCTTGATACGTCATCTGTGCACCCCACATAGCGCCTAAAGAACCATGGGCTGCCACAACAATAACATCACCAGGCTGCGCCAATAACATAGCTCTATGGACAGTTATGTTATCAGCAGGATATGACTGAACAGTTATCGCAGGCCCCGCAAGTTTCATCCCAGCAGCGATGGGCTTTATGGAAGAATCCATAACAACTTTTGCATCTTTCCCAATAGCTTCATAAACAGTAGATACAGAGAGAGTCTTGAACTTCTCAACAATCGCTCTTGTGGGGCGTTGTATATTTCTAACTATTATGCTCATCCTTATTTCGCTATAAGTGCTTGGGCTTATTTTTGGTTTTATTATCAGACTAGTTGTGAGGCTTTTCGCGCTATTTCGCGCGCCATTTCTGAGAGCTTGGCCGAGCCTCCAAGGTCATATGTCACGTATTTCTTCTCGGCTATAACGTCTTCTGTTGCTTTGAATATAGCTTCACCGTATTTTTCCAATCCTAGGTAATTCAGCATCCATGCGCCAGAGAGTATAGTTGCCGTTGGATTGACCTTGTCCTGGCCCTTATATTTGGGTGCGCTTCCATGCGCAGGCTCAAACATCGCATAGTTATCTCCTATATTGGCTGAGTAGACGAGTCCAATATTCCCGATGAGTCCAGACGCTGCTTCTGATAGAATATCCATGAAGAGGTTTGTGCTTAAGATTACCGTGTTGTTGAATCTGTCTGGATTTTTTACAAGCTGTTGTGCCATATTATCAATATAATACTCCTCCACAGATATTCCAGGAAATTCCTGAGCAACTTTATTTACAGCATTCATGAATACACCATCTGTCTGTTTTAGGATGTTACGCTTGGTAACGGCTATTACTCTACTCCATTTCTTTTCCTGAGCAAGCCTGAAGGCCCAGCGCGCTATTCTTTCAGATGAGCGGAAGGTTATCTTCCTTATCGCCGCGGCCGAGCTGCTGTCAAACATGAATTCTATGCCTGAGTAAAGGCCCTCAGTCGCTTCGCGTACGCATACAAAGTCAAATGGCCCAAATATCTTGGCTAGGGGGCTCTCGGCGCCGCGGAATGTCTTTATTGGCCTCACATTTGCGTATAGGTCCATCGCTTGTCTTATTGAGACTGCTACGCTTCTTGGTGCTTTGGGGTCTGGTGGTGTGGTTGTCGGTGCTTTGAAACAGGCGTCAGAGCTTCGTATGACCTCCCATGTTTCTTCGGGTATCATGCTATTCCCTCCATGCTTCTCCCACCATTCACTCCCCGCCTCTACTGGAATCATCTCAATAGGTGGTTTCAAAGCATCAAAAACAGTCATGAGGGCCTGGGTAAGCTCTGGACCCACGCCATCGCCCTTGATAAGCGCGACCTTCTTAACCATCTCTCCCCGCCGCAACGCATTTTTAGTAATTTAAAAAGACTATGAC
This sequence comes from Candidatus Pelearchaeum sp., assembly GCA_015520425.1. GTDB lineage: Archaea > Thermoproteota > Nitrososphaeria_A > Caldarchaeales > Caldarchaeaceae > Pelearchaeum. Next base: position 5,940 of record WAQC01000145.1, read on the forward strand.
GCCGTTTCCTTAGCATAATTTAACTCTATGTGCTAAGATTCTTAACTGGTTTTCGCCTGAGTTCGCCGCCACAGTACGGGCATGTCTTTAGATTTTCACGAAATGTTGAGCTACAAGCTGGGCAGATGAGTACCCACTTTACCGCGCGCTTTATCCCTGGATGGATACGGCCAGAGACCTTTATGCCGAGTTGCATAGCTGTATTCTGCACACTATAGTCGTCTGAGATAAGACTTACATCATAGTTTGCCACGTTATACTGTATAGCTATGGCTATAAGCACTATATCTGTTTCGGACAAGCTTGTTATATCACCCGTTAAGCTTGCTGCTTCTGTGGTCTTCTCCAAGGCCCACCGTTCAGGTCTCTCCACGCTTAGTAATCCTTGCATGATTGCCGCGTCAAGCCTTTCAGGCGCCAGATTACCAAAACGAACCTCATCAACAACACCTGGGCATGTCAGGTATTTATGGGCTGGATTAGCTTCTAGCTGGCCTGATAATATAGCTGAGGTATCAAGCACTATTACGCGGGGTTTTTCAGATTTTTCCATAGAGGCGTTTCCTCACTCTACGAGCAAATGGCCTCTCGCGGTTTAGGTGGATAAACCTGATGGGGTATTCTGATTTTTTCACCCTTACGAGGGGGCCGTCAGCTATGGGATATGTTGAGTGGCCGTCTATCATTATTTGGGCCTCGCCTTTCTTTATCTCTATTTCAACAGGGTGAGAAGCTGGTAGGACTAAGGGCTTCATGTTGAGGAGGGAGGCCATGGGCGTTATTATTATGGCATCTAGACGCTCATCAACCGCTGGGCCTCCTGCCGACATCGCATAGGCTGTGGAGCCTACAGGTGTAGCTACTACAACACCATCAGCCACATCACGTATAAGCTCCCCATCTTGGCGCAAGGCATATTCTACAATCCTGCCAGGTGTTCGTGAGGATATGTAAGCCTCGTTCAGAACATTTCCTACAAACTGTTCATTGACGTATATTGCCAGTCTCATAACTAGGTCTGTCGCAGGGTTTCTGACTAGTATGCTCTCAACCGTTTCTATCAGTTCTCCAGGCTCTGCCTGGCATAGGAAGCCGCTTCTCCCGAAATTAACGCCCAGTATTGCGACGTCTTGTGAGGTTATGTATCTTACTACTCTGAGGAGCGTGCCATCACCTCCTAGGACTATTATCACGCCCTCATTTGGCTTTTCCTCACTCGTCTCAAACTCTGGGAGGCTCAGTACTGCTGTAGAGTAGCCGCTGGTTTTGAGAAAATCTCCTAGCTTCTTGGCAGCTGCTACCGCCTGCGGCTTCCTACCAGCATACACCACTGTTATGGGTTTCGTCAGGTAACCTACCCCCACCCGCCTACTACGGGCTGTTATCTCTCCAGCTTAAAGGTATAACTTATCTCAACACCTCCTTTGCGAAGCATAGCAGCAACCGAACAATATTTCTCCATAGAAAGCTCCACGGCTCTTTTAAGCTCGTTTTCCGTCGCGTCGGGGGACTTGAGGATGTATGTTATCTCTATTTTAGAGAATACGCGAGGTGGTTCTTCTACGCGCTCTGCCTTAAGCTCCACTCTAAGGCCATTAACTTGTTTTCTGGACTTCATGATTATCTCCACAATATCCACCGCGCTACAGCCACCTAGCGCAGTAAGCACCGCCTCCATGGGCATTATCCCTACACCACGCCACCCCATTATGATGGGCTGCTTAGAGTCGGCTACACCTAAAAGCCTGCCATCACCTACATACTCAACAACAGCCTGCATAACACAGCAGGCCAAAACTTCTTGCACATAACCCTTTCCCCGCCCTTATGGATGGAATACTTCATAAATTTCTCAGCATTCTTTGTAACCTGTCCCCCCTTGAGGCTAATAGCGCTCTATACAGGTGGTAAGGACTCCACATATGCGATATACAAGGCTATGCAGATGGGGCATGCGGTTGTAAGGCTAATCACAGTAATCCCTGAGAGTAGAGAGAGCTACATGTTCCACTACCCCAACCTAACGTTTACGCAGTTGCAGGCAGAGGCTATGGGGATTCCGCAGACCATAGAATATACACGGGGAGAGAAGGAGCTGGAGCTTGAAGACCTGCGTGCGGCAGTAGCGCGGCACGCCTCGGAGGCCGATGGGATACTGACAGGAGCTATAGCCAGCACATACCAGCGCACGCGCGTTGAGCGTATAGCAGAGTCCCTAGGCCTAGAGGCACTATCGCCGCTCTGGGGTAGAGAACCAATAGAACTTCTCCGCGAGATTGTGAAATCACGCTTCATAGCAATAGTAACAGCAGTCTCAGCCGCAGGTCTTGATGAGCGGTGGCTTGGAAGAGTGTTGGATGAGGCAGCAGTATCGGAGCTTGAGCAACTATGGCTACGCTATGGCGTTCATCCCTGCGGCGAGGGTGGTGAGATGGATACATTCGTAATAAGCTGCCCACTCTTCAAGAAGAGCATAAAAATAAAAAGCTACGAGAAAGAATGGCGCGGAGACAGCGGGTATCTACACATCCGCGAAGCATACTTGGAATAACGCTGGGAAAGAATTAAATACACGAACAAAATCCTAACAAGAACAACAAGTTTGGGGGTGTCTGAATCGATTACGTTGAGACCCTTGACACCACACTGCGTGATGGCGCCCAGACTAGGGGCGTTACTTTCACGCTGCACGAAAAGCTCCGCATAGCCGAGAAGCTGGACGAGCTGGGTATTGATATTATTGAAGGAGGCTGGCCAGGTTCCAATCCTAAGGATGCAGAGTTCTTTAAGGCGGCAAAGAATATCTCATTTAGCCATAGTAGAATAGCGGCGTTTGGGAGCACTAGGCGTAAAGATACTAGGCCAAGCAACGACCCATCACTGGACTCCATAATCAAGGCCGATGTGGGTACGGCAGTCATATTCGGCAAGTCCTGGCTACTACATGTTAGGGAAGTCCTACGCTGTACCGATGAAGAGAATCTGGACATGATAACTGATACGATAGAATACTTGCGTGGCCATGGTATGGAGGTTATCTTTGATGCTGAGCATTTCTACGACGGGTTTAAGGATTCGCCCAAATATGCTCTATCTGTTGTCCGCTCGGCCTATGAAGCTGGGGCACGTGTTGTTGTCCTCTGCGATACCAATGGTGGAACGCTACCTAGCGAGCTTGGCAGGATAACGCGGCGAGTTCGTGAAGAGATTGGATGCCCATTAGGGATACATACTCATAATGATTCTGGCGTGGCGGTGGCTAATACTCTAGCGGCGGTTGAAGAGGGGGCTAGGCATGTTCAGGGAACGATAAACGGCCTTGGTGAGCGGTGTGGTAATGCCGACCTGTGTCAAGTAATCCCAAACCTGGCTCTTAAGATGGGGTTCAGAGTTCTAGGCGGAGATGGGGTTGGGAGATTAAAACTCCTTACACAGACCGCGCGGCTAGTGGCCGAGCTATCCAATCGCGAGCTAAGCCCATACCACCCGTTCGTCGGGAGACATGCCTTCGCACATAAAGGCGGCGTGCATATAGACGCGATGCTCAAACATCCTAGGACCTATGAGCATATAGACCCAGCGCTGGTGGGTAACGAAAGGATAATATCAATCTCCGAGCTGTCAGGGAGGTCTGCACTACAATACCAAGCGCAGAAACTAGGATTATCTCTAGACAAGAATGAGCTTACGCGAGCGCTGGAGGAGATTAAGAAGCTGGAATCGTTAGGCTATCATCTAGAGCCAGCAGACGCCACAGTAAGCTTGATACTCCTCCACTCAATAGGAGTTAGGCCAGATTTCTTTAAGATAAGGACATGGTGGGTTGAAGTATTTGACATAGGGAGGCAGATGGCTAAAGCGATAGTCTCGCTTGACGTAAATGGGGAAGCCGTAACAGAGATTGGTGAGGGCGTTGGCCCTGTTCATGCGCTTGACGAGGCTATCAGGAAGGCATTACTGAGAAAGTTTCCAGAACTTAAAGACACACATCTGGTAAACTATAAGGTGGCGGTAATAGATAGCGGCGATGGAACTGCCGCAGCAGTCCGCGTATTTGTGGAGTTTATGTCTGGCGAGAAGCGGTGGGCTACTACAGCGGTCTCGCGTAACATACTTGAAGCAAGCCTAAAAGCGGTTACTGATGGATACACCTACAACCTAGCAGTATTGAGGAAGCTTGGTATAGCAAGCGCCAAAACAGATGGGGGATAACGCGACAAAGATTGGATGTTACTTAACGCTAACCAGCATGTGTCTATTCATTATTGTCCAATATTCCACGGTCACTCCTGGCTCTACTTTGGCACGGAGATTCTCATCTTTAGGCATAGGTATCTCAACTATCTGGAGGGACTCATTATCCATAACACTTACGCTATCGTCAGAAACAGATACAACCTGGCCACTCTTCTTCTCTACTATGGGGACTTCTACCTTGCTATCGGCAGGCCCTACATAACTCCTCTTCACCTCGTCAAATATCCCTATTGCCACCAGCCTTATCTTAGCGGACCCATGCTTTCCAGGCTTGCTCTTCTCCAGCTCCACAATCTTACATGGCTCGCCATCAATCACAATGTTATGGCCCTCCTTGAGCGAGCCGAGGTCAACAGGCTTACTCATATTCTTCCCCTCTCCAACAGCACTCGTTGGTGTTTAATTTAAATCTCTCGCCATATTCACAAGCTAGCAGATAGCTTAGCGGTCTTTGAGAGTCGGCTTACCTCCCTATATGCCATGTAGAGGGCGTAGAACATGGTTATAGCTATAGCTAGAGCTAGAATGCGGCTATATATGCCCATATAAACCAGCAGGTCTAACGCATTAGTTATTATGAGAAGGGTGAATAATACACCGCCTGTTATGAGCAGATGAAAGAAAGTTATACTGTCTTTTCTCTCAGACCAGCTTGAGGCCAATATGAACGGTGTGAGGTATTTCAGTCTCAAACCATACTGTTTAGTTACTCTATATATCAATAGAACTACCAGACCGCCCATTAGTTGCACGACCAGAGCTGCAAGTGTAAGACCTAACAGAGTTGCCTCATTAATCATGCTTTCCACCCTAGCCGGCAGGAGATAAAGGCTTCATAGAATATTTATTCGCTTGGTTCCGAGAAAATTCAACATCCTACGCGAATATAACCAGAATATGTGAGAGCAGGTCTTATCTTTATTTATTCTTGACAAACGTTAAGAATTAGAACTAACTGAGGGATTAGCTAAATGCCTCACCATACTAATGGTACTCCACTAGGGAGATTCTTACTACTCGCGTTAACTCTTACTTCTGTTGTATTATATTTTTCTATCTATTCTGTTTCTGCCACTAGCCAGAATTTAGAGCTAAACCAACCAGATTATGTCGCACGTTCTGAGCAGTCTGAAATTCAGCTTACTGCGGTATATGGGGTTAAGAGAGTTTTAGTGATACCTGTGGATTTTCCAGATATACCCACACCAACCTCGCTTAATGCGGCTGTTGCTGCTGGTGAGCAAATGACTGACTATTGGCTGGAGGTTTCTTACGGCAGATTCACAACTGATATAGTTAGGCCTGATACGTGGATAACAGTTAGCCAATCATCCACTTATTACGGCGATGATATAGGCGCTTCAATAGATGCCCGTCTATGCCAACTGATAAACGAGGCATTCCAACTTGCTGACCCACTATTTGACTTTAGAGCATACGACTACTTCATCATCGTACATGCTAGAAACGACCAAGCGATGACTGGTAATGAGTATGATATTTGGTCCAGCGCATATTATAGTCCCCGTCTATCGTGTGGTCTTAGGCTTCCGTCTGGTGAGGAGACTAGCATAGCCGCTGTTGGAATAGTGAGCATATACAGCCCGATGGGGACATGGGCCCATGAAATAGGGCATCTTATAGGGCTTCCAGACCTCTACAACACCGCACGACGCGATGAACCAGATAACTTCGTAGGCCCCTGGGATTTAATGGCAGCAGGCTCTTGGAATGGCCCCCTTTCCGCACGTGGAAGCTCTCCTGCGCATTTAACGAGCTGGGGCAAGATTAAGCTGGGCTGGCTCACAGATGAGCGTGTAAGAACAGTAACGCGAGGCGAGACCGCTGTAATCACATTATCACCTTTAGAAACTGGTGATGGTGTGGCGGCAATCAAAATCCCCATAACAAGTAGTTTCTACTACTTGGTTGAGCTAAGGAAGAAGATAGGGTATGACCGTTATCTTCCCTCCGCTGGTGTGCTGATATTAGTTATAGATGAATCAAAACCAAGCGGCGGTGGAATAGTTAAAGTAGTCAGAAAGAGTGGCCAGTCTCTTAGTAGCGCAGCGTTAGATGTTGGTGGGAAATATGTGGATGAACAACGTCAAATAACCATAAAGATAATATCCAAAACTTTAACAACATTTACAGTTAGCGTAGAGTATGGCGTGGTAACTTATGAGCTGAGGCTCATATCAAATATTCCAGGCATAAACATAAAGGTAAATGGAACCATATATACAGTGGATGCAAACGGTATAGCGGATATAAGGCTTCCAAAAGGAAAATATACTCTTAGCGTAGCTGATATAATTCCAGAAAACGACTCAACCCGTTATGTATTTCTATACTGGTTAGTTAATGGTGAGAGAGTAACATCAAACGAGATGATGATAAATGTTATTGATGATATGCTGGTTGAGGTTTTCTTTAAGCGGCAATACCGCGTTATGATAGATACACCGTTTGGAAGACCTGTCGGCGCTGGCTGGCATGATGAAGGAACTAACGTGGCTATTGGCATAGACCCAGAGACGCTCGTCGCCGATTATGGAAACTCCACACGATATATCTTTAGTGGATGGCTGGAAAGCAGTTTTAACCAGCCATTACTGGAGGTTACAATAAACCAGCCCATTACACTTACCGCTCTTTGGAAAAAACAATACTATGTAGATATACGCGAGCCTTTAGCAAGTGTGAAGAGCGGCTGGTATGATGCTAATGCTAGACTCACTATTACTATAACCGAGCAGATAATACCTGTACGAGCTGGCGAGAGACTCGTTTTCCGCGGCTGGGGTGGTGATATTAACACCACAAACACAGAGGTGGAGGTAGTGGTAGATTCTCCGAAGATTATAGTGGCCAGATGGGCTACACAGTATCGCGTGATAGTTAATGCTACACCAGCATTCTCTATTGATAAATGGATGGATGCTGGCGAGGAGCTGGACATATCAGTTCCATCAATTCTTCAGCTATCATCCCTGCATAGACTCGTCTTCGCTGGATGGACAGGATACACGGAGCCTAAGCAAAACATAACGCTCACAATATCAAGCCCTATTGAAATGCATGTAAGATGGATAGAAGAATACATGACCTCTCTTAGATTAGTTAACCTCAAAGGTCAGGAGCTTCCAGAAGACCTTGACTTGGTAATAACATTAATACGTGGTGATACGCGAGTTGAGCTGCGGCCTCCTTATTCTGAGTGGCTTCAAGTCGGCTCGTGGGTTATTGAGAGGGCTGAGGTTTATGGTGTTGAGCTGGAGTTGGGTAATGCGCTTGAGGTGGATAAGCCTATTGTGGCTATTGTGTATGTTCCTCTGGCTCCTCTAACCGTGCATGTTGTGGGAGAAAGGGGCCAGCCCCTATCAGGTGCATTGGTTGAGGTTAGGGTTGATGGAGCAAAGTTCTCCGATACCACAGATGAAAACGGCGCAATAACAATTAGAGAAATACCAGCTCGGAAATTATCCATTAACGTAGAGTATAAGGGACTCTTAGAGAATCGTGAGATAGGGCCTGAATGGGCTAAGACAGAATCGGTCAGTATTGTTATGCCAGTTTATCTAGAGCTTTTCGGCACTCCCCTATCAGCGTGGCAACTTATCACACTAATATTAGTTACGGCCGCCCTACTACTGGCGATAATTTTGCCAATAGTGGTGGTTAGGAGGAGACGTAGGAAATACTATTATGATGACATAATTGTCATAGAGTAGGTTTGAGCGAGCTGGCACTTCTCGGTGGCGAGCCAACGCGCATAAAACCCTTTCCACGGTGGCCTTTCTTTGGTGATGAAGAAGAGCGAGAACTACTTGATGCGCTTAGGAGCGGGAATTGGAGTGTAGGCGGTGCTAAACTAGCGGCATTTGAGCGGGAGTTTGCTTCCTTCCAACATGCCAGATACGGCCTAGCGTGCACTAGCGGCTCTACCGCTTTACTCATCGCGCTAAAGGCATTGGGAGTGAAGCGCGGCGACCACGTAATAATACCATCATATACGTTCTTAGCAACTGCTACCGCTGTTATAGACGCAGGAGCAGTACCCATATTTGCTGATATAGAGTCAGAGACATACACACTCTCAGCAGAAGACGCGGAGGATAGGATAACCTCTAAGACACGCTGTATAATCCCAGTTCATCTAGCAGGATGCCCCGCAGATATGTCTAAAATTCTAAAGCTAGCCGAGGAGTATGGGCTTAAAGTTCTTGAAGACGCTGCTCAAGCTCATGGTGCTGAGTGGTGCTCTAGGCGTGTTGGGAGCATAGGCGACGCAGGGGCGTTTAGCTTTTATCAAAGCAAAAACATGACCGCAGGGGAAGGAGGCTTCATAACTACCAATAACGAGGAAATCGCAGAGCTTGCATGGTCATACCACAACGTAGGCCGCGATAGACGGCGTGGCTGGTATGAGCACGTTAGGTATGGCTGGAATTTCAGAATGACAGAATTCCAAGCAGCGGTACTCCTCGCACAGCTAAAAAGACTGCCAAAACTTATGAAAAAACGAGAAGAGAACGCTAAACATCTAACACATCTTCTTAAGAGCATACCTGGTATAGAGCCGCTAAGAAAACCAGACTACGCAACATCCCACGCATATCATCTATTCATATTCAAGTACAGGCGCGAAGAGTTTCACGGCATTAGTAAGGAGCGATTTATTGAGGCTTTGAGGGCTGAAGGAATACCGTGCAGCGCGGGTTATAAGCCATTATACTTTTACAGGTTTCTATGGGATGAGATGGTAGAATACGTGCAAACTCCAGGAGAATTGAATCTAGTCAATACGGAGAGGGCATCGCGTGAGGAGGCGGTGTGGATTCCTCAGAATGTTCTACTGGCTGAGCGGGAGGAGCTGGAAGACATAGCTAGGGCTGTTGAGAAAATTAGAAAATACTCCCACCGCTTAGTCTAGGTTTCCCACTTCCAGCGGATACTCTCACCAAACCGCGTAGGAGCCTTTGAGATAGTGGCAGGGTCTATCTCATGCCACTCAAATATCTCTTCCTTAATATCTTTCAAGGATGCTTGATAACCATCTTCCTCTAAAGCACGGATTATGCGGGGAATCAATGTCTTAACCTCGTCCATAGTTTTTGGCCGCTTTACGATACCGTTCTCTATGCCTCCGAAAATTATCTTTAGTTTTGTTTCGTCGTTTTCTACTCCCTCGCTTAGTATTCTGCTTGCACCGTAGCGTTTGGCCACCTGCTCTACTCTATCTAAATCCACCTGCTTGTCGCGTATCTTGATTACTACTGTGGGAGCTTTCTCATACACCGTGAAGTATCCCAGGTATATCTGTAGGGCGCCCTCAAAGTCTGGGTTTCTCCTACTCATGCCGAAGATTATAAACTCCTGACCTTCTCTTAGGAGAAAACGCTGCGATAACTCCGCGGGTATGGTTATGACTAGGCTATTCCCACTCTTTCTAATGAACCCCCTAAACGTTACGGCATCCTCACTCCACGACATCCCTAACCCATGCCTCTAAACGGCCTTATTCAGCCATCAGTATATAAGTGGTCATCCCGCTCCAGCGTCTTAAAACAGGATTATAGGCTAGCCGTTCTAACTTGTTGAACAAACATGTAAGGAACTCTAATCTGGTGGAGGGTGGGGTTCTATTTTCCTCTGAAACACTACGCGAAGTTAGTTGAGCTTGATGTATTTCTGGCGGATATTACGTAGCTCTATGCTGGTTTGCAGCGGGGAGAGATATTTAATAATAAGAGGAGAGCGGCATGGCTAGGGGCAGCCAACCACCCACGCAGAGCGGCGGGGATGCGCGTAGGTTGATGCCTATTATCAAGGCGACAGAGGTGTTGCTTGATGTCCGATGAAGAATTACTTTGGCTGGTAAGACATAAGGTGAGACGCCGCATACTACTTGCGGTGGGTGAGGCGGGGCGGATAAGCGCCACATCCCTCAAGGAGAAGCTGGGAATAAGTACGGGCTCTCTATACTATAACCTACGCCAACTAGCGCCGCTGATAACGCAAGACCAGAGAAGAAACTATATGCTAACGGAACAGGGTGAGAGAATCTATAGAGTGGTTACCCAACAGTCACCAGATACTGCTGCAATTAAACCACCAAGCAAGCTAATCACAACCCTCAGTAACATCTTTTTCCCTGTATGGTTATTCTCACCCATATATGAGAGCGCGGGCGCTTCAGCCATAGTAGGAGGAACATCAATAGCTCTCATAATACTTCTCTTAGTTAATGCGCGATATGAACTTGTTTTACTTCATGCGGTAAGACCTGACAGTTTTTCTCTACAGTTTTTCGGCTTAAAGCTCTTGCTTACTTTAATCGCCGCACATGCTTATTTATCATTTGTTAGCTGGCTTCTGGGTGGGAGAGCACATACTTCAAAACTAAGTACATACTTTAAGTCTCAGGATATTCTCCCAGCGTTGGCTGAGCATGGCCGCTTCTTAGCATGTATGATGGCGGCATTCCTTCCTATGGGCTTACTTCCAGGCGTTACGATATTAGACCGCGTGTTTAAGCTGGGTTTATTGACAGGCGAGTATAGCTTCATAATTCGTGATGTGTTGCTGGTCATAAGCCAGACTATTACAGTCTTGCTTCTCACCGCTGCTATAGCTTATGCTAAGAAACTTAGGTGGCAGAGCGCTTTGGCGGCGGCCTTCTCCTTCTTCTACCTCTCGTATGGCGCAAGCTACTTCATAAGATAATATATGGAAAATATTTGTTGGAATTTTGCTAGCCAGCGCCCAGTATGAAGAATACGATGACTATGCCGTAGATTGCGATAGCCTCTGCGAAAGCCACTATGACAATTGCGAAGGTTCTGACCTCCGCTCTCTCTGCAGCCGCCGCTATCGCGGCAGAACCAGCGTGGCTTATAGCAACACCAGCTCCAAAGGCTGCCCCGAAGAAGGCTATAGCAGCGGCTATAACCTTAGAGCCGAAATCCGTCAAGGCAGCCTGCTGAGGCTGCTCTTGCGCATTCGCTGGGACAAGCGCAAGCGCCGCGAGTATCAGCAGACCAAGTGGGAGGAGGTATCGCACTCTCATCACACTTTCAACCTCAAACGCTGGCAGAATGTTTCAGGGAGTATTTAAATCCAATTATGGAGTCGGGAGAGCGCACCAAACCACAGGCAGAAGAAGGCCGTAACTCCCACGCCAGGCTTGGGCGGATTAACCTAAGATAAGGACCGAGATAAGCCACTTACATTCACAGCCTCTTCCCTTTAAAATTCTTAATCGCCTCTAACCTCTCCTGATATGGGGTCTATCTTCAGCCGCAGCTTAATGCGTTTAGCTTTTGACAACAGTTTAGGCCTATGTTTAAACGAGAGCTCAACTATCCACAGCCCCTCTTCCCAGTGTGGCTCCATCCATGCACGTTTTATCTGTACCTCGGATACCCTCCCATAGCTTGACTTGACATATTGTTTAGCTATTGTTACAGCGTCGTCATAATCTGCTACTATTGCCTGCTTCACCATAGCTGGCTTAGTAATTATTGTTGGCAGACGGATAAGAGTTGAGCCTAAAATGTTCGGATTTCGGCGCCGAGTTTAGCTAGGTCGTTTATAAAGCCTGGATAAGAAACACTCGCTGATTCTGCCCCAGTTATTCGCAGCCCTCTCTTGCACGCTAGGCCGAGTATGGTGAAGGCCATGAAAAGCCTATGGTCGTTGTGAGAGTCTATCGTTACACCACCTTCAGGCTGTTCTAGTCCAGTTATTTCTAGGCCGTCTTCAAGAATCTTAGTTTTAACTCCTAGCTTTGTTAGCTCGTTGGCTATTGTCTGAATTCTGTCGCTCTCTTTGAGACGTGCATGTGCTACATCTCTTAAGATGCTGGTTCCAGGTGTGGCTGCGGCCATTACAGCGGCTACGGGCAACAGGTCGGGGGAGTCGCGTAGCTTTATTTCAACTGGCTTACGCGTACCTCTTCCCTCAACTATTACTCCATCAGATAACCAACTCACGTTAGCGCCCATCTTTGACGCTATGTCAAGGATAGCTGCGTCAGCTTGGGGTAGATTCTTATCCAACCCCTTTAACGTAATGCTTCCATCAGAGAGGTATGCCGCGGCCACGTGGAATGAGGCTGAGCCGAAGTCTCCTGGAACTCTAAACTCAGCCGCTTTAAGACCTCTCTGATGCCCTACAACATAGAGTGTATAGCCACTTCTCTCAACGCATCCTCCAAATCGCTCTATCATCGCTATAGTTGCGTCTATGTAGGGTTTGGAAACAGGCTCACCCTCTACGCGCAGCGTTATTATACCGTCTGCTCTCTGTCCCGCTATGAGTATTGCGGAGATGAACTGTGATGACTGCCAGCCTATTATGCTGGTCTCACCGCCTCTTATGCCACCGCCCCTAACTATTATCGGCGCGGTTCCATCACCTTTAGATGACCAGCAATTAACGCCCAGCTTTATAAGAGCGTTCAAAAGGGCACCCATAGGCCGTCGTCTGAGGCTCTCATCACCTGTGATGATTGTATAACCCGTTTCAGCTAAGGCAGCTATAGCAGTAAAGAAACGCAACGTTGTTCCAGAGTTTTCTGCGTTTATAACGTCCTCAGGGCAGCTTAGACGTTTGCGTCCATCAATAATGAATAGATAATTAGGATTATCCTTTTTTATCTTTATGTTGGCTCCTAGCTGTTTTGCAGCTTGTATTGTTGCCTCAGTATCTCTTGATATTAGTGGTCTTTCTATATGTGATTCTCCTTCTGCAAGCAACGCTAGAGCTATAGCTCGGTGGGTATAGCTCTTGCTAGGAGGCACGGCTACCTCGCCATCAACACGTGTTTTTCTTATCTCGGTTATCAAAGCCCGCCACCAGTTACTACGCGTTTATTGCTTACCTGAGCAACAATCACAGTACCACCATACTCTTCCATAGCTTCTCTAACATTATCTACCTTGTCTTCCGCGCATATTGCAGCCGTCGCGGGACCTGTTCCAGATAGCCCAGCGCCCAAGGCACCAGCTCTTAACGCGGCTACTGCTGGTTCTGCTGGGATGGAGAGCGCTACCGCATGGAGTAATCCGTTTAGCGTCATCGCGTCCCAGTACCTATCCTCTAATGCGAGTCTAAACGCCTCCTCAATCAACCTCTTCATAGGATATAACAACTCCTTCCTAAAGTTACGCGTGAATATCCTTTGCCGTTCAGGTACGTGTATGACCGCATAGAGCACATCGCGTATCTCAACCCGTTTTAGAAGTTTTCTGCGCATGTTATCGGTTATTACAAGCCCTCCAAGCATACATGCAGCAGCATCATCCATAGCTCCTGTAATTGATGTCCCTGATCTTAAGGAGGCCTCCGCAACTAGGGGTAAGAGTTCCTCGTCTTGCATCCTAGCTCCTAGAGCATCAAGAACAGCGCAAGCGATAGCTACTGCCGAGGAGCTGGAGCTCTTGAGCCCCACAGCTACAGGAATATTGGAGGAAGTTCTTATCAGAGCCCCAACTTCCGTTAAGCCTAGCCTCTCGGCAATAATTCTAAAAACTTCACGCGCTAGGGAAGAATCTTCAACATTATTCTCAGATTTTAAAACAACTTCTTGAGTTTTATCGGTTATCTCCACATGGGCTTCGGTGTATAGGTCTATACCTAAAGCCGCCCCGCGGCATGCGGCTATTGCATTAACTATTGATACAGCACCGAAGGCTTTTGCGTATCCTTTCACTTTCTAAACCTCCTCAACTCGCTTCGTGCGGCTCTCATCATGATATCACGTGGCGCGCGCTTACCGAACCATATGTGATAGGCTTCTTCCGCTTGCGCTACAAGCATCGCCAACCCACCAACTGTATGTGCTCTTTTGCGCTTAGCAGACCTAAGAAGTATAGTCTCTTCTGGATTATAGACCATATCAAATACGATAGCCCCTTGCGGTATTAGTGAAGAATCTATTGGTGTGCTCTTAACATTTGGATACATTCCTACTGGTGTTGCGTTTATTATAACTCTACTTTTTTCAAGGATGTTGTTCAGTTTGGAGTCTTGGAAGCTTATGATTTCTACGTCAATACCACGGCTTGTGGCAAATCTCAGCATCTCGCGCATTCTCTTCTTACTTCGGCCGACGAAGGTTTGTTTATGTATGGATAGTTCTCTGAGCGCTATGGCGGCGGCTCTGGCAGCTCCTCCACATCCGAGGACAACAGCCTTGCCACCAGCGAGTTTAAATGGCTTAAGCACCCTCATAACGGCCAGCATATCCGTATTATAGCCAACCAGCCCGTCATCAGCTACATGAACTGTATTGACGGCTCCTACTTCCTCCGCAGACTCATCAAGCGAATCTAGATACCGCATAATACTGACTTTATGAGGTATTGTTACGTTAATACCTCCGAAAGGAAGGAGGCGAAGAGTTCTGACGAATTGTGGGAGCTCACCACTCGCTACGCGTATGGCGGCGTATATGCTATCCCACAAACCAACTTCTCTGAAGACCGCATTAAACATGGCTGGCGATACTGAGTGCTCTATAGGATCTCCAATAACACCGTATATTCTCCCCCTATTCTTCATTCCTTCTTTGTCCATGCCCATTCTCTAAGCCTCCTCATCTCTTCCAGCTCAATCTGCCCCTTCGCTGTAGTCCTTCCTCCAAGAGCTACATACATGATAGGCGCTCCAGCGCATACCGCGAGCAGGCGCGTTACTCTGCCAGAGTCACCCATGCAGAAAGCCACTAAGCGCTCAGGCGAATAGTAGGCATATAGCTTGACCACGCGTAGATTATCTTCTTCACAGCTTGAGAGCGTAACTATCTTAGCTACATCACCTATAGTGAGAGCCTTTTCACAGAGGTTTCTGAGAAAATCCTGTTCAGGTGTTCTGGCGTAGTCATGCCACGAGATTATTATTTTCACATCTTCTCGCCTTATGCTATCTATAAGACCTGGTGTCGCCGCGTCAAGCTCCACATCAACATAAGCTGGCGATATTCTACATAGCTTTGTTAGTAGTGATACCCTGTGGGCTTCATCTCCGACGTACAGCCCTCCCTGGTTTTTGGGTCTGAGAGTTATTATGAGCTTGTCTGCGTATGGTTTGAGCATCCTCGCCAGCTTCTCTGGCTCTATTAGTTTTAGGTAGTCAAGCCTCGCCTCAACCAGCTCGGCGCCAGCGTCTAGGGCTTCAGCTATTCTATACGACAGTTCTTCAACATTATTGCCGTAGGTTGATACGCAGAGTCTCGTCTTCATCCTTCAACGCTCTATAATCATCTCATCTACAGCCATTCCGAAGTGCCTTGCTTTCTCAGGGGCTATGTGGCAGAGTATTCTATCGCCTTCCTTTAGCTCGGTTACAGGTATGAGCCTATGGTCTGGTGTTATGAATCTTATTGTTTCTGCGTTTTGGACGGTTACTGCTCCCCAGCTCTCCCCTACTCGCGCTCTTACAAGCCGCATAGGCCTGCGCTCAACCTTAGCTCTTCCTACAGCGGCTATGCGCGTCTTCCCCTTACTACTGACCACCAACACCCTATCACCAGCACCTATCTCAGAGAGATACTTCGTCTTACCATCTGGCATAAGGACGTAGCTATGGACAGCACCAGCATTTACTCTAAACGGCCTCGGCGATGTGAAGGCAGAACCTACTGATTCGTTATGTATTAAGAAGAACATGCGCGCCATGCTTCCTACTAGAAGTCCTTCACCATATTCAAGAACAGATACAGTATCTACGCATACCCGATCACCCATTCCCACGTCCTTTATTTCCTCAGCCACAGCTTCATCAAGTTTGAGTTGTATTGGTGCTTTGGCCACGTCATTAAGCAGCTCCAGCTCATCTTCATTTGCTACTCTTACAACTACGCCATCAACGCCCTGTTCAAGTATTCCGAACATGAGCTCAACCTCAGAAGGGGAGCTCGTCTCGGCTATCACATCTATCTTAAGCCCGCGCTTCATGGCGATAAGGTTCTCCAGCGGAATTATCTTCCAATCTCCAGCTCTGACATGCACCTCTCCAGCCCCAGCCTTGCCTAGCTCAACCACACGCTCAAGGTCAGTGGGCTTCTTTACATGCACAACTGGGACATCCACCCTTCTACCGTCTGCGGTTAGCTTGAGCCGCCTCCCAGATTCCTCCAGATAGATTATAGCGTCTCTTGGTGCCTGTTCTAGGCTTCCGACCAGAAACTCCCTAAACCCCAACCTCGTTGCCTTCTGCGCGAGCTGCTCATCCCATTTCCCGAATGCTATAATTACCCGCTTCATACTACTTGCAGAGCCTCCTCAGGCTTCTTGCCGTTGAAGATAACCTCGCGGAGAGCCTTTACAATCTGCTTAGGCCTGCTGTGCTGGAAGACATTTCTACCGAATGTTATTCCCATGCCACCGCCTTGGATGACTGCCCACGCTAGCCTGAGAACATCCTCGTCGCGCTCCATCTTCGGCCCGCCAGCAGCTACCACGGGAACAGGGCAGCTCTTGACGACTTTCCTAATCTCACTAGGCTCAGCCGACGGCATGGGGGTCTTTACTATGTCAGCCCCCAGCTCAGCACCCACGCGAGCCACATGCGCTATCGCAAAGGGGTCGCGGGCATCCTTGATATTAGGGCCACGCGGATACATCATAGCGATAAAAGGTATCTGCAAGTCATCGCAAACATCTGCGATTCTCCCCAACTTGGATAGCATATCGGCATCATCCTCACCGCCTATATTTACATGGACCGAGACAGCATCAACGCCTAGTCTTATTGCCTCGGCTATTGAAGCTACCTGGACTTTCCAGTTAGGCTTGCTGCTGAGCTTCGTGCTTGCCGACATATGCATTATTGCTCCAACCTTCAGGGGGCGTGGAAGCGTTCTAAAGATTCCCTTATGGGCGAGCAGAGCCGTCACGCCCGCATCCTCAAGCATAAACATCATATCATGGATGTTCTCAAGACCAGCGATGGGGCCCTCACTTACACCATGGTCCATGGGTATGCAAAGCATTTTGCCGTTCTCGGTTATTCTCGCTAGGCGGACCTGTTTTCCGAAGACCATAGCATTAGGTCACCTCAGCATACCATAATGATGGGCGAGCTCTGCCGTGAGTATAGCAACGCCTGCTGCGCCTCGTATTAGGTTGTGGCTTAGGAGTAGTAGGTTTAGTGTTGTTGGCCTCTTTCCCTGCCTTACTCTGCCCACCGTAACGCTCATCCCTGGCACCGTCCCCGCGTCGGCGTCTATCCTAGGCTGTGGCCTGTCCTGTTCTTCTCTCACGATTATTGGCCTACGCGGAGCTGTTGGCAGGTTAAGCTCCTGCGGCACGGAGGCAAACTCGGCCAAGACAGATTTGGCTTCATCCACGTTTATCGGCCGCTCCGTCTCTATATGCAGAGACTCAAGATGACCATCTATCGTCGGAACGCGCGTGCATGTGGTTTCTATCTCTAATGATGCTGGTTTTACTATGCTATTCTCAAGATTTCCGAGTATCTTTAGGGTTTCTATCTCTACCTTCTTTTCCTCGCCAGAGATGTATGGTATGACGTTTCCCATTATTGAGAGTGAAGGAACCCCTGGATAGCCTGCGCCAGATACTGCCTGCATAGTAGTTACAACGGCTTTTTTGATGTTGTACGTCTTGTGGAGCGGGTATAGGGTTAGCGCAAGCCCTACGGTAGTGCAGTTCGGCGTTGTTACTATGAACCCATCCCAACCACGTCTTTTTCTCTGGAGCTCCACCAGCTTCAGATGCCCTGGATTAACCTCAGGTATTATGAGCGGTACATCCTCATCCATCCTATGCGCTGAGGCGTCACTTACCACTGGAAAGCCTGACTTAGCAAAGCTCGGCTCAACCTCGCGCGCAGCCTCAGTGGGAAGACAGGAGAATACAAAATCAGCATCCACATACTTCGGCTCCGTAGGAACTACCTCCATCTCAGCTATCTCCTTAGGCGGGTCTGGGGCTTCGCCTCTGACAGCTTCTACATACTTCTTGCCTATAGACTCCTTGCCCGTAAGCGTTGCTATCTTAAACCAAGGATGCCGCGCTAGCAGTTTTATGTAGTGCTGTCCCACCAGTCCAGTTGCTCCCAGTATAGCAACCTTAAGCTGCTTCATCCACTACCTCCCTCAACCCGTCACGTATCAAGTTAATAGCCTTTGAGGCTTCTTTGGACGAAACGAAGAGGCGGATAGAGGAGCTTATCGTGACAAGGCCATAGACATTTATCGCCTGCGCTGCTAGGGGCTGCGTTATCTTATGAATAACCCCTGGGCTTGTCTCCAGCATGGTCCCTGAAACTTTTATCATACTGAGATTCGGGAAGTGGCTTATAGCCTTCCCAAGCCTGCTGGACACGAGGAGATCATGCAGTTTCTCTACTACAGCGCCATCGCCATCAAGGTATATTATCAGCGAGTTCTCCTCTATTGACGCTGCCAAAAGCTTTGCGTCAGCCACTACAAGCGCTTCAACCATTTTCGTCAGCTTTGAAGGCTCCCCCATATCCTTGCCAATTATCGTAACCATCGTCACGTTATCATGGGTAGTCGCCACCTCCAGTTTTGGCATTCCCGAGGCTGTTATGAGAGTTCCGCCTTCTTCAAGTGATTCAAGGGTTCCTACCCGTATTCTCATATTGTCGTTTATGTAGCGTAGCGCTTTTGCGTGAAGCACTTTGGCGCCGCCTGTGGTTAGCTGGAGAACCTCAGAGGCGCTCATGGTTTCTATCACTTCAGCGTCTCGCGTCTTCCGCGGGTCTGCCGAATGTATCCCACCTACGTCTTTCACTAGGATTACTTCTTCGGCACCTAGACAGTTAGCGAGGAGGACTGCCGTGGTGTCGCTTCCCCCGCGTCCCAGCGTGGTTATGCGCCCATTCTTGGAGACACCTATATAGCCGCAGACCACTGGAACCCTACCCGCCGTAATCTCAGGCAGAAGACCTTCAGAGGCTTTTCTCCTACACTCATCTAGTATAGGTGTGGCGTCAAGGTGTTTCTCGTCAGTTATAACAGGCCACAGCGGAGAGTCTGGGTCTACTACGAGAGCGGCTACGCCTTCTCTGGTAAGCGCTACCGCAAAGAGCCTCGCGCTGGTTCTCTCTCCCATAGCGAGTACTTCATCCATTAGCTCAGGCGGTGCTTCTGGGTTTAGGCGCTGCGCAGTCTTAAGTAGCTCATCAGTTACGCCGCGTAGAGCTGAAACGACCACGACGGGGTTTAATCCCTTGTCGCGGAGACCCTTCAACCACTTGGCCGCGCGTTCTATGCTTCGCTCATCAGAGAGGACAGAACCACCAAACTTCACTACAACTATTTTGCCCATAAAACCACCCCCAGAACGGAGAAAACAAACAAGAAAACGAAAACCCGGAGGCGGCTTACCAGCGATAATAATAGCTAAACGTGGTGAAGGTGCTAAAGCCTGTATAGGTTAGTCCTGTTGCCCTCACCACGCGCGCCTCCTAGTCGTGTTTTGTGGATTTTCTTTTCTATATAAGCCTTTTACGCAGCGGCTAAAAGGCCATTAACATACACCCGCGCCCCTTCGGGCAGCGGCCCTACCGCGAGCGTTGTTGTTACATAGCCTATGCACATAACGCAGACCTCGCTCGTCTCTATTAGGCGTAGCTCTATCCTAATTATCAGCGTGTCTCCTTCTTGTGTTTTAACGCTCTCTATGATGTGGCGGTAGCATATGTTGTTAGATGGCTCGCTGTATGTTAAGACTAGGTATTCTCCAGCCCGTTTATATGTTATTGTTGGTTGTTCTAGGTTTCCGCATTTCCCCGTGCTACTTATCAGCACAACACCATCACGCCTAAGCGCTGTATCCTCCACAATCGTAGTAGTGTATGGACACTGCCGTATGTCCAATACAAGAAAACCCACAGTGATAAAAGCCACTGATGCTAATGATACTGCTAGAATAGCTGTATGAACTCTTCTCATCCTAAAAATAAGAGATTGCGGATGTAATTATTTCTAGACTATAGAACAGGACTGTTACTGTTCATTTCCTAATCTGCTTGATTATTGCTATGATTTCTTCCGCTGCTCTCTGCGCTTGTTCCTCGGTTACGACGAGTGGTGGTTGTATTCTTATGACGTTCTTTCTAACTCCGCCTACGCCTATTATTATTCCCTTCTTCAGCGCTTCTTCGCTGGTTTTGTTTGCTTCGTCGGAAGCTGGTTGCTTACTCTCCTTATCCTTAACCAGTTCAATACCTATCATAAGCCCCTTCCCTCTTACATCGCCTATGAGCTCGGCTTCACTCTGAGCGTCTCTGAACATTTTGAGTAGGAGATTTCCCAGCCTCTCTGCCCTCTCGTGTAGCTTTTCGTCAAGGAGGACGTCTATGGCAGCTATAGCGGCGGCGCATGATACTGGGTTGCCGCCGAATGTTGAGAAGTGGTCTCCAGGCTCAAAGGCGTTAGCTACCTCCTCGCGTGCAGCTATGGCACCTATTGGGAGGCCTCCTCCAAGCGCCTTAGCCATGGTCATTATGTCAGGCTCAAGCCCCCAGTGTTCAGCCGCGAATATCTTGCCAGTTCTCCCAAGTCCTGTCTGGACTTCATCTACGATAAACGCGGCGCCATGTTCGCGGCATATATTCTGAACACGCGGTAGATACTCGTCAGGCGGGACTATTATTCCACCCTCTCCCTGTACAGGCTCAACAATAACGGCGGCAACCTCCCCAGAGGTTCTAAACTCAAAAACCCTCTCCAAAGCATCTGCGCAGGCTACGCCGCACTCTGGATATCTAAGACCTAGGGGGCAACGATAACAATATGGTGAGGGAGCATGAACAACTCCTGGGGCGTTGGCGAAATTTCCCAAGCCTTGCTTATACTTCTTCTGGCCTGTAAGGGTTAGCGCCAGTGATGTCCGTCCATGAAAGGAGCAGTCAAGCGCTATTACCTGCGCTCCCCCCATACCGCGTTTTGCTGCATATTTCTTGGCCAGTTTCACAGCTCCCTCAACAGCCTCAGCCCCACTATTGGCGAAGAAGAAACGAGAAAGGCCGCGAGGCATGATTCCAGCCAGTTTCTCAGCCAATCTCAACACGGTCTCATTATAATAGAGCATAGACGTATGCATAAGCTCCTCAGACTGTATCCTAATGGCTTCAACGACGCGGGGGTGGCAGTGGCCTACGTTATTCACCGCGATACCTGAGAAGAGGTCTAAA
>WAQC01000146.1 GCA_015520425.1 Candidatus Pelearchaeum sp.
CTACATCCTCTATCTTTACAGGCCTCTTCCCCTCCTGGGATATGCTACTACCTGGGTGAGGCTGCTCCCCAGTCATGGCGGTTACATCGTTATCCAACACTACCAAGACTATCCGCGAGTTATTGTAAACGGCGTTTATCAGAGCTGGTATTGTTGCGTGGAGGAATGTGGAGTCGCCCACGCTTACTATTATTGGTTGTTTTACGAGCCTGGCTAGACCGTTGGCAAACCCAAGGCCTGCGCCCATGCAGATTATTGTGTCTATCGCCTTGAATGGCGGGAGGTAAGCCAGGCCGTAGCAGCCTATATCTCCAGGCAGTATCGTCTCCGTTTTGTCTCCTTATAGTTGGTTCAGCCCGTAGAGTTTGGGATTTCGGTCAAGCCTCTTAGCTACTGTGGAGATTGAGTAGAAGCTCGCCCTGTGCGGGCAGCCTGGGCATAGGGTAGGCGGCCTAGGCGGTGGCAGGCTATTACTATAGTTCCATGCTTTATTCAGCGCATCAACGTCAAGCGGGTTATCAATTTTCAGAAAGCTGGATAACGCTTCCAAGACTATGCGCGGGGTTAGCTCACCAGCTCTAGGAAGAGTACTCCTCCCCCGAATCTCTGCATGTATATCCTCCTCGTAAGCTATGCTTTTTACAAGCGTTTCTAAAATGGGTTCAACCTCCTCAACAACCATGACACTATCAACAGCGTCTAAGAATCTTACTATCGCCTCCCTAGGGGGTGGATAAGGCGTGCCTATCTTCAGGATGGAAACTTTATCCTTCATTTCTAGAACTTTGAGAGCTTCCATCACATAGCGATACGCCACTCCTGATGCAATAACTCCCACACTACCATCGTTCAGCATCATCTTATTGAAGGGAACATTATTTACTGCTTCCTGCACTTTCTCAAACCGCTTAATTAATGCTATACGATTCCTACGAGCTCCAGCGGAATCGTATATGAGTAGGTCTGGCCGCTTCTCAAAATATACCCGTCTTTCAGGCTTTACAATATCGCCAAAGACAACACGCCCCGTAGCGTGGCTTACGCGCGTAACTGTCCTAAGCATTACTGGTGTGTTCAGACGCTCAGAAAAGTCATACGCATAGACTATCATGTCTTTTGCTTCCTGCGGGTCTGAGGGCTCAAAGACGGGCATGTAAGCCTGCATGGCTATGTATCTGTTGTCCTGCTCGTTCTGCGAGCTCCATGCTCCAGGGTCGTCAGCAGAGACTACTACGAAACCTCCCCGCGCCCCTATGTAGCAGGCATTCACCAAAGCGTCATGAGCAACGTTTAGGCCTACATGCTTCATAGCGCAGAGCGACCTGGCCCAGCAGAAGCTAGCTGCAAGAGCTATCTCCAGTGCGACCTTCTCATTAACAGACCACTCTACATAAATCCCAAAATCCCCAGCTATTTCCAGCAACGTATCTATTATCTCGGATGAGGGCGTTCCAGGATAGCCTGTTGCGACAGAGACACCCGCCTCCAAAGCCCCCCGTGCTATTGCTTCATTTCCCATCAGAAAGTCGGACTTACCAGACTCACCCAAGATTACGCTGGGCATAGGACTAATCAATAAGGGCAAACTGTTTTATACGCTTTAAGTATTTAGACTCCAACTATAGAGAAAAATAACGCTGTTAATTTTCATCATGCTAATATGCGATAGTGGTTATTGAATTCATCTTGCATGAGGCCGCTTAGCGGAGTGAGGGTGCTAGACCTTACAAACATGCCACCATGGAGCTACGCGACACTGCTTCTCGCCGAGCTCGGTGCAGAGGTTATAAAAGTGGAGCAGCCAGGGGTTGGTGATGTAAGCAGAAAACTCGCGATGCGCAGTGATGTTAGTATCCTGCATCTTATTGTTAATAGGGGTAAGAAGAGTATAGCCATAAATCTAAAATCAAAAGCTGGACGTAACATATTCTACAAGCTATGCCAAGTTTCGGACATCGTGGTTGTTGGTTTTAATCCAGCTACAATAAGACGGCTAGGCATTGATTATGAATCAATCAGTAAATTGAATGAGCAGATTATTTACTGCTCAATCTCCGCATTTGGGTATGAGGGTAAGTATGCTAATCTTTCCGCTCATGATATTAACATCATGGCGCTTACAGGCGCTTTAAGTATGATGAAGCAGGAGAGCGGTAAGCCTATAATTCCTGGCGTATTATTGGCTGATTTCGCCACCGCTCTAACTGCCGTTATAGGAATACTCACAGCTCTCCTGGAGAGGCAAGTAAGCGGGAAGGGGAAGAATCTAGACGTAACGATGGTTGAGAGCGTGTTTCCATTCATGTCTCTCTTCATAGCCGACTATCTAGCAAGCGGCAAAGTTCCACGGAGTGGAGAGCATGTATTGATGGGTGGTATGCCATGCTATAACATATATGAGACGAAGGACGGGAGATACATAACTCTAGGAATACCCCTAGAACATCATATATGGGAGAAGTTCTGTAAGACAGTAGGCAGGGAAGACCTCATAGAAAAACAATACGATAGTAAAGCAACTGAGGAACTGCGTCGGCTATTTAAGACCAAGAGTCTTAAAGAATGGGTTGAGATTCTTTACTCTAGTGTGGAGTGCTTCGCTCCTGTTCTAGAGCTTGACGAGGCGCTTAAGAGTGAGCTAGTAGCCGAGAGACGCATAGTATTCAGCAAAGACTATCCAAATCTTGGGCCAGTTACAATACTCTCAACACCATCATGCATAAGAAGTGAGGACACACCAATGCACGCTCCTAAACTTGGAGAGCATACCGAAGAAATACTCAGAATGCTTGGCATACATGATGAGGAGATAGCAGCCCTAAAGAGAGAAGGCGCTATAATGTGATTACTCTAATGAGCGCTCCGCCTCATGTTTAACCACCTTCCTAGGCTTTAGCACTTTAACTATATAGTCAAACCCTTTTCCTGGGTTTGTGTGCTCGCCACACGTATATACGTCTAAAGTCGCATAGTTGTATCTGCTCCATGAGTGTAGCGCTATATGACTTTCTTTGACCAGCGCTATTACTGAGATTCCACCCATGTCTCCTCCAAAACTCCATGAACATACTTCTACTAACGTAGCGTTGGTTATTTCGGCCGCTTCTCTAACTACCTGAACAAGCTTCTGCTCATCATTAATTACGGCGGAATCACAGTCATAGAGATTCCCATATACATGCTTTCCCACTACCCGCATTTTATCGCCACCAGCATTCTCTACAGCAAAAACGCCACACACGCACCACCAGCCAACCACCATAATTTATCCATGAAAGCATCCAGACGAGAACGAAAGTTAATTTTCTCCGCATTTAACCAAATAACGTACAAAAACCCCATTTAACGTAGAATAACTACTTAAAAAGACGCGGCTCTCGTCCTCCCCCTAAGAAAGGCCAGAGAACTTTCTTCGGTAGATTCTCAAGAATTATTGACTAAGCGTGGTAAAGAATTTATTATTTAAGGTATATTGGTGGAGCGATAATTATGAAACCCAAAACTTTCGTTATGTATGGTTTCGGCGAGATAGGACGGCTTATAACATCTCTGGCGTTGAGGCAGGGATTTAGGTGCGTTGGAGTGGTTGATGTTAATCCATCTCTAGTGGGCGCGGATGTCGGCGAAGTATTAGGAATAGGAAATACGGGCGTTAAAATTGATAGCGATGCTGAGAGGATTATTAAAGAAACGAAGCCAGACGTAGTGATACACGCCACAGGAAGCTATTTGGATAGAGTATATCCGCAGCTAAGCCTATGCGCCAAGCTCGGTGTTGATGTAGTATCAACATGCGAGACACTGGTCTACCCGTATTATCGCTACCCATCACTCGCGGCGCAGCTTGATGAAGAAGCAAAGAGAGGAGGGATAAGAATAGTAGGAGCTGGCATAAACCCAGGATTCCTCTTTGACTACCTACCCGCAATACTCACAACACCATGCCACGAGATAAAATCAATCAGCATAACACGCAGTCTTGACGCGTCAAGACGCAGGCAAAGCTTCCAAAAGAAAATCGGGATAGGGCTGGCGGAGAATGAGTGGATGGAGCTAATGAACTCTGGGAAGATTACGGGCCATGTAGGATATGCAGAGTCCATAGCTCTTCTATCGCATATGTTGAATCTAGAGCTCGTAAATGTTCATGAAGAGCAGAAGCCAGTGTTAGGTGATGATGGACGGGCTTTGGGCCTTCAGGGAATCGCAGAAGCAGTAACAAAGGAGAACATACAGATAAGGCTTAGATTTGTAGCTAGGCTGGATAACGAGGAGTATGATGAGATAAGAATAGAGGGGGAGCCGAGTATAACGTGGCGAAGCAGCGGAACACCAGGAGATGTGGCGACGGCTTCCGTAATACTCAACGTAGCGAAACTAGTACATAAAACAGGGACTGGATTAGTCACAATAGCAGACCTGCCGCCGCTCACCAAAAGACACGTGGCATAGAGAAATAGCAATATATACTAATCAAGTTTGTGGTTTTATTATAAAATTTTATAAAGGATTCATGAAAATGAAAAAGGCAATATGAAAAACTTTGGAAAGCAACTACCCATATCTCTTGTTATCGCAGCGCTAGCGTTGGCAGCCTTAACGCAGGGTAGCGTTTTGGCTATACAGTTTGGAGAGCCCGATTCTGAGAATAGATACCCATACGTTGGGCTGGTAGTGTTCTACACCACCGACGAGGACGGAAACCTAATACCCTTATGGAGGTGTAGCGGCGCGCAGATAGCGCCCAGAGTATTCCTGACCGCAGGCCACTGCGCAGGCTACGACCCAGACTTAGACATAACACCCACACACGCTCAGGTATGGTTTGAAGTCGGGCCAATAGAACTTGACCCCAACTGGGAGCCTGGAGAGCCATGCACGCCAGATGTGACAGGATACCCCTGCGGCGGAGGAGTGATAGGCACACCTATAGCGCATCCTGAGTGGACGGGAAGTCTAACCATACCCGACACCCACGATGTTGGGCTAGTAATCTTTGACGAAGATATCATACTGCCAGAATATGGGAAGCTAGCTCCTGAAGGATATTTGGACGCTCTAGCTACACAGCGAGGGCTCCAGGAGGTGCATTTCACAGTGGTAGGCTATGGACTTCAGTCGGTAAGGCCGTTCCTCCAAGCAGAACGAACCCGCTACGTGGGTGAGGTAATGCTCATAGACCTACGCAGCGCGCTCAACGATGGATACAACATACAATACACCAACGACCCAGGACTAGGAACAGGCTCAGGAGGAACATGCTTCGGAGACTCAGGAGGCCCTGTAATCCACAAAACAAGCACAGGAGAAGAAGTAATAGTAGGTGTCAACTCATTCGTCTTAAACGCGAACTGCATGGGCTCCGCATTCGCCTACCGTGTTGATACACAACACGCGCGTTACTTCCTAGCAAACTACGTAGAACTCCCCTAGCAAACCTTCTAAAAATTATTCTTTTAATTTATGTGCATTTGCATTAATATTTTAGAGAAAAGAGGATTATGCTTATTGGCGCGCATTAGGAACGGCGATTATTTTCTCCTGGCCTCTCAAACACTAC
>WAQC01000147.1 GCA_015520425.1 Candidatus Pelearchaeum sp.
CGTATAGTCTCAAAACTCACGACACAACAAACGAATATCTCCTACATAAAAACTACCTCATACACGTTGTTTAGTATTACGCAATTCCCAACAACGATAAATTTAAAAACACAATTAGCATTTTTTACTATGCGATGATGAGTCTGACCAGGCTGAGGGCGATGATCTAGATCTTGAGCTCTGAGCAATATCTAATACTTTCTATATTTACCATGATAAATGATTTAAGTTTGTGTTTTGCGGGTTTTGTTAGTGAGCGCGGGTAAGGGATGGAATTTAGTTAATGAGTTTAGAATTAGCGACTTAATCAATCCTCATATTAAGACGATAATCATTAAGGGGAAGCCTGGGACTGGCAAGACTACTCTTGCTGTGGAGCTTCTTAAGGCTGCTAAAGGCGGTTTGTTCGTATCTACGCGTGTATCGGAGATTAAGCTCAGCCAGCACTTCCCCCATATTAGAGAGCTTGTGGAGAAGGGTGCTGTTCAGGAGTATCTGGCCGAGGCTATCAAGGTGTCATTTGAAGACCTCAGGCTAGGCACCGTTTCTGATATAGTTTCTAAGGTTATTGAAGCTGCGCATAGGCTGAGGCTTCCTCTTATTGTTTTAGATTCGCTTGACGCTCTAACACGGGAGCTTGACGAGAAAGAGAGACTACGTGTAGAGAAGACGCTAGCCGCAATAGTTGAGTCAAGTGATTCTACACTCGTTATAGTGAGTGAGAATCCCGATATAACAGCCGCAGATTATTTGGTTGATGCGGTCATAGAGCTTCGTGATGAGGAGTTTGAGAATAGGCGAGCTAGGAAGATTTATGTGGAGAAAATCCGAGGGCAGGCCGTAGCCAGACGTAGATGGCTCTTTACTCTTTATGGGGGTAGATTCACAATATTCACACCTACTCAAGAGGAAAATTTAGAAAAAATCCAATCATCACAGTTTAAGCCAATACCTCATACAGCCACACATTACTCAACAGGAAGTGAAGACTTTGATACACTTCTTGCTGGAGGGCTGAAAAAGGGCTCGGCGGTATTTTTTGAGATAGGTAAGACCGTTCCTACCGAATGGCATTTCTTCATTTTAGCGCAAATTAGGATGAATATGCTAGCTCAGGGTGGGGGTGTTGTAGTAATACCTTTTGGAGGCGTTAGACCCCAATATATTAGCGAATCAATAAAACCATACCTTAATGAGCAGGACGTAAAAGAGGGGCAAAAGATAGGAATCTTTGGAGAACATATACAAGATAAGGGATATTTCAAGCTGGACCGCGTGTCATTTAAAAAGAGCATGGAAAATCTACGCGACGCTATTCAAGAGCTTCGCAAGAATGGAAGAAAACCCTGTTTCTTACTATTGGGCGTGGATAAGTTGGAGCACATCTATCCAAGTGATGAAATAATGAAGGAAATCTCAGAGATTATTATTAGGGTACGCGAAGATGATGATGTAGTTATATTTGGTTCAAGGGCGTCTAGTGAGATAAAAGACAAGATAGCTGACATATGTGATATGCATTTGTGCGTTAAGGAGGTTGAGGGAGCCATGGTCGTATATACTGTGAAGCCTCCATCCCCGTTGATGTACGCTTACTACGACTACTCCGCAGGCTTTCCCAAATTAAGACTCACACCAGTGGTGTAGTAGTATGAGCAAGAACCACGATATACTGAGAAGAATAGTCCAGGATGCCATAGATAGGGCATTATCGGTTTTAGGCGAGAATGGTAAGAGAGCATTATACTTTCATCTTGAAAATAGTTTCGGAGTTAGACGGAGCGAGATACCCGACAAGCCTGAAATTTTCTCGCAAGCCTTACGTACAATCTTCGGGCCAGGCTCCGCAATTTTAGAGCAGTCTATCGTAAGGGAGTTAAGTGAATCTGAAGGGCTTCAATTAACTTCAACGAACTTCGTTGATGCTGTAAAGTTGTTGAGGCAACTTTATCAGAGACAATAGTTATGCGCTAGCTAATATTGGGAGCTCTGCGCTTAATGTCTGTAGTACTTCTGATATCTTCGGCTTTACTGCGTATGTCTTGCCACGGGGTTCTATGAATTCGTCAGCCTTATATCCAGCGCCTGTTACGCAGCATACTACCTCGTCTCCTTCATCCAATATACCTTCTTCACGCATTTTTTTGGCAGCAGCGATTGTGATGGCTCCTCCAGGCTCAGCATATATTCCAGTGGTCTGGCATAGCAGGTGGACGGCTTCTATAACATCTTTGTCGCTTATGGCTTGGCATGTTCCGCCTGTCTTACGCACTATCCCCAGCGCATACTCACCGTCCCCTGGACTTCCTATAGCAAGACTCTTTACTATGGTGTTAGGCGTCCTGACTGGTGTGACCTCCTCGGCGTTTCGTGCATAAGCATCGCTTATGGGAGCGCAGCCCACAGGCTGAACACCGTGAAAGGCCGTGTTAATATCATCTAGTACGTTGAATCCCTCTAACTCGCGTAAAGCTTTATGCAAAGCACCTAGCAGCGCTCCACTCGCCATAGGTATTATTATATTCTCAGGGGCCCTCCAGCCGAGCTGCTCTACTATCTCAAACATCATGGTCTTAGAGCCCTCCACGTAATACGGTCTTAGATTCACATTCACTATTCCTATACGCGCCCTTTCGGTTAGTAAATAGGCTAGTCGGTTAGTATCGTCGTATGTCCCATCTACTAGAATTATATGCGAGCCATACATGGATGCCTGGCGTATTTTAGGTAGCTCAACTGTATCGGGCATTAGGACTATGCAGGGAATATTGGCTGCCGATGCGTGTGCAGATGTGGCCGAGGCTAAATTACCCGTTGATGCGCAGCCCACCGCTGGTAGATTGAATTCGCGCGCCTTTGAAACCGCTACCGATGATGGCCTATCCTTAAAAGAGAAGCTCGGATTTATCGTATCATTCTTGATTAATAGTTTCCGAATTCCTATCCTTTTACCCAGCTCTTCAGCGCGAGTGAGTGGCGAGCCTCCAGCACCTATATCTACTATGTGTTCTTCTCTTGTTATAGGCAAGAGTTCCTTATAGCGCCATACTCCGCGTGCTGTGCGTGTTGAGAGTAGGTTTTTGAGATTTTCGTGTGGTTCTTCGTATATAACATCAACTGCCCCTAGACACTTGTCGCATACGTTCCTCAGCGTTGGCGGGTATTCTGCACCGCATATTCTACATATAAGCTTGGCGACACCTAGGACCAACCACCTTGTCTGCGCTTGATTCAGCCTATAAATAAACCTTAACTGCTCATTCGGCTAGCTCCTAACCACATTAAGCCAATCCCTAAGCCGTATCTCCATACCATACCTATCTTCAGCCAGCTTCATGTGGAAAAAGGCGCTAAGAACGAGATTGAAGTCTCTTAACCAGCTAAACTCTCCCTTAATCTTCTTCCTTATGAACTCAAAAACCTTCGCATAGACATCAAATTTTTTGATAACCCCAGACGGGTATTGTTGGAGGTTCTCTCTTTCAATATGCTGCGCTAGTAGCTCTGCGCATTGCATTCCTGGGATTATTCCCTCTCCTAAGGCTGGATAGACTACGCCTATGCTCTCGCCCACTCCTATAACATTTCCCTCCATTATGGGCTGGCATAGGTGTGGCGGCGCTATGCGCACAGGCCTGCCTATCTTCTTGACTATCTCTCCACCGTGCTCGCGCATAAATTCGCGAAGAACATCTACATGGCGCTTATAGTAGTCTCCAGCACCCACGTGAGCATAGCCATTCTCAAGTGGAAAGAACCAGAGATAGCCGCACAACCCCTTGAGTGGCCTTACCATGAAATCATCAAACGGCGGTGAGCTAAATCTAACCTTATACTCAAGCGTTGGTATGAAATAATCTTTCTTTATCCTTGGTAGGAGGGCGCGACTAAACCCTGTGGCATCAACCACAATATTATATCTGTCAGATGGGGCTTTATCAATGGTTCTACCATAAACAATCTCCTTTCCTTTATGCATGTCCATCACGAACCGACGTTTATCAAATGTGCATAACCCCTTAAGAGGTATCTCAAGCTCCCTGTTAGGGAGTTGTACAATCATACGCTTACCAGTAAAGAGTACGTACTCATCAAAGTCAAGTCCTATTTTTGATGAAAGTCTTCTGAGCTCGTGGAGGCTTGTTCCCCACGCACATACGGTGTAGAACTTCTCAAACTCCTGCCGTTCATATATTACTACGTCATGTTTCTCCTCTAAGAGAGACGCGAGATAGCTTCCAGAAACGCCTCCTCCAACTATACCTATCTTCAAACTTATCCGCGTAGCTAGTTTATCAGTCCGAGAATAATAGTTTTCCTCTTTCTCATGATGAGGGTAGGATTCCTTAAGCCTAGGGTGTGGCCTAGCTGCTCTCTACGTTAATAACATGGCTATATCCCCGCCTTATGGCCAAGTCAGACTTAATACCATAGAAGCGCGGCAACACCTTAGGAGGCCATGTTACGCTCTGAAGACATGCTGGTGACAGGTTTAAGGGATAGGCTTGAGGAACTAAGGCTAGAATACCTAAACTCAACAACCAGAATAACCTTTACACGCGATATCCCAAAACTAATAGTCTCAGGCCAGGTTTTTGAAGACGTTAAGAAGGGAAGCATCATATATGTCAAGCAGTGGCTGGCCCAGCGCCTCGTGGAGATGAATGTGGCAGAATGGGCTGATAAGCCTCCCTCACTTCAACAATTAATGCAGCTAGAATGGCGGGAGAAGAATAATCCTCTAGAACTACAGAGCCTTCCACGCTACTTCTACATGGAATCCAAACGGGCAGCCAGCATATCAGGAGATGAGCGTATAAGAGAAATGGTAAAGGATATCATGACTCTTAGAATGGCTAAAATTATACAGTTTGCGGTTAAGAAAATGAAGAGTGAGGTAGCCAAGAAACTAACCCCTGAAGAGGAGCTTCTTTACAACTATGTTTCACGTCTTGTTGAAGAGTGGGAACGGGGCGTGATGGGTTAAGGAGGTGAGCGTGGATGGAACGGCCCATACCTCTTGATGAAAGACTCGTGGCATTCTTTAAGGTAGAGAAATATAGACAACTGCTCGCGCAAGCAGCGCTGACTGGGAAGAAGAGCATACCCGTAGAGTTTTCAGACCTACTCTCATACGACGAGACATTCGCCAACGACCTAGTAAATAACCCATTACGTAACATACCAGCGCTCAATAAAGCCTGTTTTAAACAGCTTCAGATAGAAGACCCACAGTATGCGGCGAGCATTGACGAGTTTCACGCTAGGATAATAGGCCTGCCCAGCGTTACGGCCATTAGGGAAATACGCGCAGCGCATCTCAGGAAGCTAATAATGATAGACGGATTGGTGGCGCGTGCTTCTGTAGTAAAACCCATACTTAAGACTGGGCTTTTTAGATGCAAGTATTGCGGGACTACCTACCAAGTTGAACAAGACGCCAACAGGTTAAAACAGCCTGATAGATGCACAAACGCGACATGCAGAGCTAGAAAACCTAGTTTTGAACTAGTTCCAGAGGAGTCTCATTATCTGGATTATCAGGTTATTGGTGTTCAGGAGAAGCCTGAAGACCTACCCCCAGGTCAGCTTCCGCGCGTAATAGAAGTCCGCGCCCGCGGTGATTTGGTTGATGTGGTTAGGCCTGGTGATAGGGTTATAGTTGTTGGTGTTGTCCAGTCAGCTCAAGAGCGAACTGGCGACCAGCCACTTAAAACCTTCAAACTCTATCTAGATGCAATCAGTATAGAGGCTGCAAGTAAGGAGCCGCAGGCTATTCAGATAACCCCTGAAGAGGAGCGTATGTTCAGGGAGATGGCTCGCGACAAGAATATACACACTAAGCTGAGAGACTCTATAGCTCCTTCAATATACGGCTTGGAGCACATTAAGGAGGCCATACTCCTCCTACTAATGGGCGGTAAGACAAAGACATTTCCAGACGGGCTACGCGTTAGAGGCGAGATGAACATACTCCTAGTAGGAGACCCTGGCACCGCGAAAAGCCAACTTCTGCAGTATGTAGCTTCAATAGCGCCGCGTGGTCTCTATACGTCTGGGAGGGGCTCTACTGCCGCTGGCTTGACGGCAGCGGTTGTTCGTGAGAAGAATGGAGGCATGGTTCTGGAGGCAGGGGCTATGGTCTTGGCAGATATGGGGATATGCGCCATAGATGAGATTGATAAAATGAGACCTGAAGACCGCGTCGCTATACATGAAGCGATGCAGCAGCAGACTGTCAGCATAGCTAAAGGCGGCATCGTAGCAACCCTTAATGCGAGAACAGCAGTATTAGCCGCGGCCAACCCAGCGCTTGGTAGATACGACCCCTATAGGAACTTCACTGAGAATGTCAATCTCCCCATAACTATACTTTCGCGTTTTGACTTAATTTTCGTCCTACGCGATGAGCCTAGCCCCGACCAGGATAAGAGGGTATCCTCGCATATAGCGGCTCTTCATTCAATAGGTGCTCCAGTTGTGTCGCCGCCAATACCTCCTGAGGTCCTGAGGAAATACATAGCTTTTGCAAAGCGTATAGAGCCTGTCCTCACCCCTGCCGCTATGAGGCTGCTTGAGGAGTTTTATCTTCAGATGCGCTCTATGTATGAGAAGACCTCCACCGTTAGCATTACAGCGCGGCAGTTTGAGTCGTTGATTAGGATGACCGAGGCGAGAGCCCGCGCGGCTCTACGCGAGCAAGCTACTGAGGAAGATGCCCAGGCAGCCATAGCTCTTATGAAGAGAAGCCTCTCTGAGGTTGGGATAGACATAGGAACTGGAAGTCCAGATATTGACGTTATACTAACGGGCAAACCTAAGAGCGTTCGCGATAAGATGATGTTAGTGATAGACGTTATTAAACGATTTGAGAATGAGCATGGATACGCTGCTGATGAAGAGCTGCGAAATGAGCTTCTTAGGGAAGGGCTTACTGAAGCTGAGATTAGCAGGATACTAACACGTCTTATAACTGAGGGGCGCATATATACTCCTAGGACTGGTGCGTATAAGGTTGCGTAGCTCGCTCCTCAGTTTGGAAAAGGCAAGCCTACCTGACGAGCTTAAAGCTAGATTAAGGTCTTTTGGCATATCAGCTCTTTATCCACCACAGGCAGAAGCTCTAGAACGCGGGCTTCTTGATAGGCGAAATCTTATGGTGGCCACGCCCACCGCATCTGGTAAGACCTTGATAGCTATGATGGCGGCGTATCAGCATCTCAGAAATGGCGGTAAATGCATCTATCTAACACCACTACGCGCTCTAGCATCGGAAAAACTTGAGGAGTTTAGACGTTTCTTTACAGAGCTAGGCGGCTTCACCGTAGCTGCAAGTACTGGTGACTACGATTCTTCAGACCCCTGGCTGGCAAACTATGACGTGATAATAGCAACTAACGAAAAGGCTGACAGCCTCATACGCCATGGAGCGCCGTGGATTAACGACCTCACACTAGTGGTAGCTGACGAGATTCACTTGCTTGGAGAGCCCGATAGAGGCCCAACACTAGAAATGACGCTCACCCGCTTAATGGATGCTCTTCCACAGGCCCAGTTTCTAGCCTTAAGCGCTACAGCGCGAAACGCTGATGAGATATCCGAATGGCTGGATTCTGAGCTAATAGAGATGGAATGGCGTCCAGTTCCGTTGCGTGAGGGTGTATTCTACGGAGGAGAAGTGGAATTCGTAGATGATGGCATAATGGAGGTTGAGCAGCTGGATTATGACCCAGCTATTGCGATAGCGTTGAAAACAGTGATTGAGGGAGGACAGGCTATAATATTTGCGATGACCAGGAAGAGAGCAGAGTCTTATGCCGAGAAAGCTGCTGATGCTTTAGCCCGCCGTCTTGACACCTTAACAGAAGAGGATGTACGAGCTCTTGGAGAAGCTGTCCATGAATTGGCCGAGCAAATAGAGAAATCAAGCTTCACAGAAAGGCTTGCACGCATAATC
>WAQC01000148.1 GCA_015520425.1 Candidatus Pelearchaeum sp.
ACTGTTGCTATTGGGAGTGCTAAGGACCGGTGGGGTTTTACGGTTCAGCAGGCCCAGAAGAAGGGGATTAAGTTTAGTGATGTTGTTAATGCTTTTGCTAGGGAGGATATTGACTGGCTCCGCGATTCTGTTCCGCTTCATGAGGCTTTGTTGGAGATGGTTATTCAGCATCACCCGCCTCCGCATGTGGCGCAGCGTTATAGGATTGAGAAGATATGGCCTGGTGATATGGAGTCTGAGGTTGGGCAGGCTATGCTTAACTGCGACGAGAACGGCCCTACTGTTATGGCTGTTACTGACGTTAAGGTTGATCCTCAGGCTGGTGTGGTGGCTACGGGCAGGCTCTTCAGCGGCACGGTTAGCGAGGGGGATACGATACTCTTGGTGGGTAGGAACATTAAGAGTAGGATACAGCAGGTCTGTGTCTATATGGGGCCGAGCCGCGAGCTTGTGGGAACTCTGCCAGCGGGTAACATACCTGCTCTACTTGGGATAGAGGAAGCCCGTGCAGGAGATACCATAGGGACGGTGGAGATGATTCCGTTTGAGTCGCTCAAATACGTGTCGGAGCCTGTGGTTACAAT
Source organism: Candidatus Pelearchaeum sp. (assembly GCA_015520425.1). Taxonomy (GTDB): domain Archaea; phylum Thermoproteota; class Nitrososphaeria_A; order Caldarchaeales; family Caldarchaeaceae; genus Pelearchaeum. The sequence continues at coordinate 585 of WAQC01000148.1, forward strand.
CTCTATAGAGCCGAAGCATAGCCGCGACCTGCCGAAGTTGATAGACTTCTTGAACAAGCTCACGATAGAGGACCCGACGCTGGTTACCACAGTAAGGCCTGAGACTGGTGAGTATCTTATCAGTGGTATGGGTACGCTTCATCTTGAGATTGCTCTTACGTGGATTCAGAAGGCTGGTCTTGAGGTTGTGGCGGGTAGGCCTATAATCCTCTACCGCGAGTCTGTCCAGAAGGAGGGTAAGGTCTTTGAGGGCAAGTCGCCCAACAAGCATAACCGCATATACATTAAGGTTGAGCCTCTGGAGGAGGAGGTTATAGAGCTAATCAGGAAGGGCGAGCTCTTTGAGGAGATGGATAGGAAGCAGATAGCTAAGATACTCCGCGACCATGGGTGGGATGCTGACGAGGCTAGGAGCGTCTGGACGATAGACCCGCGCGGAAATATCCTTGTAGACGCCACGAAGGGTGCGCAGTACCTGCATGAGACGAAGACGATGATTATCGGCGGCTTCCAGCGTGTTATGAGTGAGGGGCCGCTTGCTGGCGAGGCTATGCGCGGTGTGAAGGCTACGCTGGTTCAGGTGGAGCTGCACGAGGACCCTGTGCACCGCGGCTATGCGCAGATAGCTCCAGCGACTTGGAGAAGCCTCTACGCCAGTGTGTTGAGCGCCGACCCAATATTGCTGGAGCCTGTTCTGAAGATAGAAGCCAAGGTCCCGCCAGACTTGATGGGTGCTGTTACGGCTACGATAAGCAGCAAGAGGGGGCGTGTGATAGATGTGAAGCAGTCCGAATATATTACGGTGGTTACTGGTGAGATTCCCGCAGCCGAGACGTTTGACCTCAGCGAGGCTATGCGCAGCGCTACGATGGGCAAGGCGTTCTGGGCTACGGAGTTCAGCCAGTGGAAGCCTGTGCCAGCTTCTATAAGGGATAAGGTGATTCAGGAGATAAGGAAGAGGAAGGGCATGCCGCTGGAGGTTCCGACGATATCACAATTCGTTGAGGATTAGGAATAGACGAGTGTTAGTAGCTGTATCATTACTATTGCGCCCATAGCTATTACAGCCTGCTCCAGGGCTGTTCCAATCTTTCCCTTTATTGACCTCCTTATCATTAGCGCGAGCCCTGCTGTGGAGTGGATTATGGCTAAGCTGCCTACGAGTAGGGGTAGCTCCTGTGCGTGGAGGAAGCTGCATAGGCTATACGTATCCAGCAGGCCGAAGCTAAGCCTGCGGACAAGCTCAGCCCTATTCAGGCAGAACCCTGACAGCATCATCAGATAGGCTGCGAACACTAGGGGGAGGGAGGTAAGCTCCGTCAATAAGAGATAAATCCTCATCCCAGCAGTATAGTATGTGCGCGGGGGCTATGAAGTTTCCCAGAAGGTCTTTTCTTAGGATGCTTATCCTAGCCCCAGCGGTTAGGCTTGTCCTCTCGTCGTTGGGGCTTACTGCGCTTGCCTCATGGCTTTGGCTCAGGGTTGAGACGCTGGCCCAGCCTAGCCAGCCCAGCTACAGGCGTGGAGGCCGTATTCAGCTTCCCATGCCAGAGCTGAGCGGCGTAATAACGCTGGAGCAAGCGTTGGCGAGCAGGCGCTCAATCCGTGAATATAGGTCAGAGCCAATAACTGTGCGCGAACTTGCGCAGCTTCTCTGGTCTGCCTATGGGATAACTGAGACACGGTGGGGGTTTAAGACAACGCCGAGCGCGGGGGCTACGTACCCGCTGGAGATATATGCTGTTGTCCGCAACGTGGAGGGGCTGGAGCCAGGGGCTTACCGCTACCTTCCGCATAGCCACGAGCTTGAGCAGACCCGCGCGGGAGAGCTAAACCAAGAGCTATACAGCGCAGCCCTTGAGCAGGAGTGGGTCCTGAAAGCGCAGCTCAACATAGTGATTACAGCTGTCTATAGCAGAACCACGCGGCGATACGGCGAACGAGGTGTGCGCTATGTCTTCATGGAAGCAGGCCACGCTTGCCAGAACGTCTATCTCCAGGCGACGGCGCTTGGGTTGGGGGCTGTAGCAATAGGGGCGTTTAACGATGATGAGATAGCGCGGATAGTTGGGGCGGGAGAGGAGGAGCACGCCATATACATGATAGCGCTGGGCAGGCCTGTAAAACAATATAGAATAACGTTGGAGGAGCTTTCCTCCTATTACACGGCTAGACGCTTGACTTCTTCGTGAGAATCTCCCACGCCTTCTCGTCTTCCAGCAAAACCTTCATCTCGTCAAACGTCAGCTTCCCACCAGAGTTCAGCTTCTGTATGGCCTGGAGCTTCATCCTCTCCTTAACCATGTGCTCGCGCGTCTTAGCCTGCTCCTCGCGGACTTTGCGCACATAGTCCTGGAGCTCCACTAGGCGTGAGGAGAGGAGTATGCGCTCAGCCTCAAGTAGCTGAGCCTTCTTCTTCGCCTCCAGATAAGCTTGATGATACTTATCCGCCTTCTCCTTCACAGCCATTATCTGCTCCTTAATCTGGTTGAAGCTATCGCGATGGTTGTTAAGCTGCTCCCTCTTCTCCGCGAGCTTCTCCTTAAGCTGCTGTATCTCCTCGCGAATCTTAGCGGCTTCCTCAGATATAGCGCGAAGCCTACTGGTTGCGCTATTCTTCTTACGCACATCATTCAACAACCTGGTTAGACGCTTCGTCTCCTCAAAGAGGCGTCTCTCCTCCTCAGGCCTGAGAGGCCTGGTCTCAATCATAGTGTCAATCTCCTGAATCTTCTTGATTATGCTCTCCTCATCTATGTTGGGCACTCTGACGCCCGATAGCTGGGCTCTAATGTTCTCGCGTTCTTCTTTCAGGCTTCTCAGCCGCTCAAAAAGCTCTGAGAGCCTAGCTCTTATTTCCCTGGCTTCCTCGCGTATGCCCCTTATAATGTCCAGAACCTCCTTGTTATTCTCCTTAATCTCCCTAATACGCGCATGTAGCGCGTCGCGTTGGGCTACCTGCCTATTCGCCTCCTCCTCATGCTCCGCAATCCTACGCTTCAGCTCGCTCAGCTTAGACCTAATACTGAAAATCTCCTCCTCTATCTTCTCCAACTCCATACTCATCTCAGCTCCAACTCCCCCTCACCAAGGGTTCTGGAAAGTATTGAATGAAGCTCAACGAACCCTTCAAGGTTCGTCGCGGATACTGGAACTAGTGGGGTTGATGCTGATAGGTATCTTATTCCGTGCATCACGTCTTTTATCAAAGCTACCTGAAGGCCGCGGAGCTTGGCGTCTGCGTCAACCTCAAAGGCTTCCTCCGACTCGTGCCAGCCCAGTATGCGTTCCACATACCTGCGGGGAACAGCGTCTATTTTAGTGAGTACCTGAACGCTGGGAATCCCAAGAACCGCCTGGACAGATGCGGAGAGAAAGAGGGAAGCCGCGAAGTTCCGCGGGTTAACGCAGAACATGGGGTCTATCAGGAAGAGCATGGCCCTCCTGCCCTGTGTCAAGTTGTTCGCTATTATCCTGCCCTCCTTCCTAAAAGCGAAAAGCTCCAGCTGGCCTGGGGTGTCTATTATCAGCCAATCAGCCTTAATCTCATTCACCGCCTCGCGGAGCTCCTCAATATGGCGGGTTATCTCCCTCACCGAGGCAATCAAAGCTCCATTAGGGCCGAGGCTCCGCGTGGCCATGATACGCTCATAGTCAACGAACTCGCGCACATCTACGTCTGGCTCGTATGGTAGGCTGAGGACTGCGGGGTCTAGGTTGACCGTGGCCGCGAGTTGCTCCTGGTCGCGGAGCCAGTCGCTATACGCCCCCGTTAGGGCGGTCTTCCCCGAACCAGCGGTTCCGACGACGTAAACCGCGAACAACCAGCAGCCCTCCGTAACATCATACCCCTATACTGAATATTGCATTACGGTTAGATAATGCACGGTATTTAGGCTTTCCCATTCGGAAAACAAAACAACACAAGGACATTGACCTGTGTGAAAAATCAAAAAACCCTTAATTTAACCTCTTCCAACGATGCTTGATTGCCTATGGATGTGATTTTAAGACTTCACGGGCTTGATAACGATGTTGTATTGGACCTAGCTTTGCACGGCCTTGAGAATGTTGTTGAGATGGACCGCTCTCTACTTAACGAGGTTTCCATGGATGATGAGCCTGTAACGGTTTTCCGCGTGGTGGGCCTTGAAGGCTAGGCTTACAACACTAACCATACGCGAGGCCGCGCGGCTGATAGCTGAGCGGGAGATAGAGCCCAGCGATATCTACGATGCTTGCATGGAGAATGTTAAACGCTTCAACGACAGGCTCAGAGCGTTCATAACAATCTTCAACTACGAACAGCCGAGGGTCAGGCGTGGAAAGCCTCTCTACGGCATACCCATATCGCTGAAAGACCTCATATACACCGCTGGGAAGCCCACTACGGCAGGCTCAAAAATACTAAGCAACTTCACACCCTCCTATGATGCTACGATAGTTGAGAGGCTCAGGGCTGGTGGTGCTGTAATAACTGGGAAGACCAACCTACACGAGTTTGCCTTCGGGGTTACCAACAAGAATCCCCACTATGGTGTTTGTAGGAATCCTTGGAGTGAGGATAGAATCTCAGGCGGCTCCAGCGGCGGCTCTGCTGTGAGCGTCGCTACTGGGATGAGCCTAGCATCTATAGGAACCGATACCGCTGGCTCTGTGAGAATTCCCGCGTCTCTCTGTGGTGTGGTGGGATACAAGCCCAGCTACGGCTTGATAAGCAGGCATGGCATAATACCGCTAAGCTGGTCCCTTGACCATGTGGGATTCCTAACGCGAAGCGTGGGCGACGCAGCCCTTCTAGCTGCTCTCACAGCAGGCCAAGACAGAAGAGACGAGAGCACGGTTCCACCAAAGCTAGCAGGAATAGACGCTGCGATAAGGCCAGCACAGCTCAGGCGGCTAAAGATAGGAATACCACGCAACTACTTCCTAGACATCCTAGAGCAGGACGTTAGGCGCGTGTATGAGGAGACTGTAGCAAAGGCCGAGGCTGAGGGAGCAACGCTGAGAGAGGTGGAGGTTGAGAAGATAGAGAGCATAAACTCTGTACGCTACATCATAGTACATGCGGAGGCGGCCGCATATCATAGGAGGTTTATACAGGAGAGTTTTAGCGAGTATGGTGAGGACCTTAAGCGCAGGCTAGCGCAGGGCTTGGCTATACCAGCCTCAACATACTTGAACGCGCAGCGCGCCAGGCGGAGGCTGTCTGAGAGGTTTAGGAGGGTCTTCAAGGATGTGGATATTCTGATTACGCCCACAACGCCAATAACCGCTCCCCGCGTGGAGGATAACACGGTGGAGCTAGATGGCCGTGTGATGGATGTAAGGCCAGCGCTGCTCAGGCTGACCGAGCCGATAAACGTGGTTGGGGCTCCCGCGATAAGCATACCCGCTGGGAAGTCTCGCGAAGGACTGCCGATAGGAGTTCAGCTAGTTGCTGATGTTCTTCAAGACCGTAAGCTAATAGCTGCGGCTCTAGCGCTGGAGAAGATACTGCCCCCTATCGCGACTGCTTCGCGCTGAGCCACCACTCAAGATACTCGTTGCGCTCCCGCTTCTTCCTCTCATTCTCAAACTTGGAGGCCTGCATCCTCTCCCGCGCAACAAGTAGCTCCTGAGAGGTGTAGGTAGAGCCACAGCTCTCGCAAACATACTGCCTAGTGCTCCTGTCGTAGATGAGCTTTGAACCGCATTCAAGACAGTACGGCAAGGTCTTCTACGCCCCATGACGCCAGCCCAGCGCACTATATATGTTTCAACACGCTAGCTCTCGGCGGCTCTACGCGAAATCCTCGCAGCGAGGATTAGGAGGAGGATTGGTACGAGGAAGGCCGCGAGCATCGCGGGTATGGCCGTTGCTGGGTCGTTGCTGGAGAAGATTATGGGGAATGGCCCTATGAGAACCAGCCCGCCGAACCACGCCTCGCCCTGCCCTCCTACGAGAGCCAGAGGAAGCATGAAGAGCAGCAACAGGGCTAGTATCGCCACCAGGAGTAGCTTCGCTCCACTCAAGCAACCCACCACCCAGCGAGAAGGGCTATGAAGAGCAGTAATACTGCCACGACGGCCAGCAAGGCTTTAGCTCCAGAGCCGCCGAGGACTATGGGTATAGGGCCTATTAGTATTAGGCCGCCTCCCTTAACATCGGAGCCGCGCTGCCCAGTGAGCAGTAAGACAGCAACCAGCGTTAGTATCGCTAGGGCTATGAACGCTATGAAGAAGAACTGGAAAGCAAGCTCCGCCATGCCCTAGGCAAAGCCAACATAAGCACGGCTAAATTTATCGTTGCGCCCCAAACTAGAGCCGCGATGTCCGATAATCCTTAATTAAGAGGCGAGGCGGGGGCTACGTAGAGGTGTGTGAGCGTAAATGGCGTTAGGCATAGCTGGAGCGTACGACAGGGCTATCACGGTCTTCTCCCCACAGGGGAGGTTGTATCAGGTTGAATATGCTCTAGAAACCGTAAGGTCAGGCTCAACCGCCCTCGCGGTAACGTGTAAAGAAGGTGTAGTAATGGCTGTTGAAGAGAGAATGCACACGAGGCTCCAGAACCCCGACTTCTCATGGAAGCTCTTCCAAGTTGATGAGCATATAGGCGCGGCAGCCGCGGGCCTTAATTCCGATGCCCGCGTATTGGTGGATAACGCAAGAATCTACTCCCAGACACTCAGGCTCTCCTACGATGAGGAGCCTACCATAGAGGCGGTGGCCAAACGTGTTGGCGATATAATGCAGATATACACACAGCACGCTGGCGTCAGGCCGTTTGGCGCTGCTCTGCTAATAAGCGGCGTAGACAGAACAGGCTCTCGCCTCTTCTACGCAGAGCCAAGCGGCTTGGTTCTGGAATATGATGCATGGGCAATAGGTAGGGGCGCTGACCGCGTAAAAGAGGTGTTTGAGAGCTCTTACAAGAAGGAGATGACGCTTGACGAGGCTGTAAAGCTAGCACTCCAGGCACTCGTCTCATCTGTTGATAAGATTGATGAGGGCTGGACAGTGAGGCTAGTCAAGATACCAGCAGCAACGAAGACATACACGCAAGTCCCACCAGCAGAGCTGGACCCAATCCTAGCCCCCCTCCTAGAGGAGAAGAAAAAGGGCGGGCAGAGGTAATGCCGAAACAAACATACACAATAGCAAGGCTTGAAAGGGGAGGAACAACATTTGAGATACTGGTAGACCCAGATAACGCGCTCAAATACAAGATGGGCGAGAAGGTGCCGCTCTCCAAGATAATCGTTTACGAGGAGGTCTATAAGGACTGGAAGAAGGGTACGCGCGCTTCTGAGGCTGAGCTGAAGAAGGCGTTTGGGGCGACTGACTTCATGAAGATAGCAGAGCGGATACTGGAGCAGGGCGAGCTGCAGGTAACAGCAGACCAGAGGCGTAGGCTTATTGAGGAGAAGAGGAGGCAGATAATTGACTTCATCTCTAGGAACGCTATAGACCCGCGCACCAACATGCCCCACCCAGCCCAGAGGATAGAGCTGGCTCTGGAGGAGATAGGTGTCTCAATAGACCCATTCGTAGATGCGCAGCAGCAGGCTATGAAGGTGATAGAGCGGCTCTCGCGCGTCTTGCCGCTGAAGATTGGGATGATGCGCGTGAAGATACGGATGCCTGGCGAGTTTGTCGGCAAGGCTTACGGCATAGTTAGGAGCATGGGTAAGATACTCCACGAAGAATGGCGCGGGGACGGGAGCTGGGTCTGTGAGGCGGAGCTACCGACAGGCCTGCACACAGAGCTAATAGAGAAGCTTAACAAACTATGTAGTGGGAGAGTTGAGGTAACTCCTGTCAGCTAATAACGAGAAGGTGGATAGGGAGGAGATGTACTACTTCAATGAGAAGGAGATAGTAGTCCCAGGGCAGCTCTTGGCAGACGACCCCAAGAAGAGCGGGCCTGGCACGTATGTGCTGGGCGGGAAGGTGTATGCGGCGCAGGCAGGGCTGCCCAAGCTACGGGATGGTGTAGTGGTTGTTATACCGCTCAAGGGGCCGTATAAGCCCGAAGCGGGAGACTGGATTGTGGGCGTTGTTACAGACGTTAAGCCCAGCTCCATAGAAGTAGATTTGGGCGGCTACCTGACCGCTGTCCTCAAATACCCTGAACGACAGGGGCCGCCGCAGGGCCTTACGGTGGGCGACGTGATATACGCGCGGGTAAAGAGCAGCAACATACGCGGCATATTCCTAGAATCTGAGGAGATGAAGAAACTCACCAACGGAATCATAATATCCATGACCCCCGCGCGCATCCCGCGCCTAATCGGGAGGAAAGGCTCAATGATAGCCCTACTCAAGAAGGAGACTGGCTGCAACTTCTGGGTCGGTAGAAATGGTTTAATAGTCGTAAGCGGGAAGTCGTCGGAAGGGGAGTTCGCAGCAATCTCGGCAATAAGGGTTGTTGAGAAAGAGGCACATTCTCAAGGTTTAACAGATAGGGTGGCTGCGCTCCTCAAGTCAGCAAAGGGAAGAAATCATGATGACAGAGAGCAAGGAGATAAAGCTAATTGATGAAGAGGGTAGGCGTGTAGATGGACGTAGGCCTGACGAGCTCAGGCCTATAAGGATTGAGGCAGGCGTCCTTGAGAAGAGCGACGGCTCGGCGTATATAGAGGTTGGGAGAACAAAGATATTCGCCGCTGTTTTTGGGCCGCGTGAGGTTCATCCCAAGCATCTTGAGCTACCAGACAGGGCTGTGCTCAACTGCCGATACCACATGGCGAGCTTCAGCGTTGATGAGCGTAAGCCGCTGGGGATGACGCGGAGGGAGATAGAGCTCTCCAAGGTTCTTCGGGAGGCGCTGGAGACCGTCGTCTTCCTAGAAGAGTTTCCGAGAACCATGATTGATGTCTTCGTGGAGGTCATACAGGCTGACGGCGGAACGCGGACGGCTGGAATTACAGCAGCATCACTCGCTCTAGCCGATGCGGGGATACCGATGAGCGACCTCATAGCGGCGACAGCGGTTGGTAAGGTAGCTGGAACGCTGGTCCTGGACATAAACGACATAGAGGACAAGTACGGCGAGGCTGACATGCCAGTAGCCATGACCCCGCGCAGAAACTCCATAGTCCTCCTGCAGCTCAACGGCAGGATGACCAGCGAGGAGCTGAAGAAAGCCTTAGAGATGGCCAGTCAAGGCATCAAGAAGATATACCAGCTCCAGATAGAGGCGCTGAAAAAGAGGTACAGCGTAGTATCGCTTGAAGAGTAGGTGAGATAGCATGTCGCTGAGCACAAAATCCCCCAAGACGTCGCCCATCAAGATAATGCAGAACAGGATTTACGAGCTTCTCAAGCAGGGGAAGCGTATAGACGGGAGGGCTCCCCACGAGGTAAGGCCGGTGAGCATAAGCACCTCCGTAATAGAGAAGGCCGACGGCTCCGCCATGGTTTCCATGGGTGGTACGAAGATACTCACAGGCATTAAGGTGGAGACTGGAACACCCTACTCGGACAGGCCTAATGAGGGTGTCTTCACTGTTAATGCGGAGCTCCTGCCACTCGCATCAGCGTCGTTTGAGCCAGGCCCCCCAGATGAGCGCGCAGTAGAGCTGGCGCGTATAGTTGATAGGTGCATCCGCGAAAGCCGCGCGATAGACCTTGAGAAGCTGGTCATAACGGAGGGGGAGAAGGTCTATATGCTCTACATAGACATCTACGTCCTTGATTATGATGGAAACTACTTTGACCCTGCTGTTCTCTCCGCTGTCGCTGCGCTGGCTACGTGCAAGATACCGCGCTACGAGATGAGAAATGGTAAGCTGGAGCGTGTAGAGGGCGAGAGTATGAAAACACCAATCCGCACAATCCCCGTTAGCGTGATGATAGGCGTGATACAGGATAGGCTACTGGTAGACCCGTCGCCGATGGAGGAGCGGGCCCTAGATACTTCGGTAATACTGGGCTACGACTCAGACTCAAACATCGTCTCAATACAGAAGAACACACCTGGACTTTTATCCCTAAATATGATGGAGCAGATTATTGAGCTGGGTAGCAAGAAGGCGGAGGAGCTTAGGTCTATACTTGTGGAGGCGGTCGGTCTTGGCTCGTAAGCGTAGGGATGTGAATCCTGCGGGAGGCTTAGGGGCTAGGTATGGCTCCACCGTCAGGAAGCGGTGGGTAGAGACTATACTGAGCGTACGCGAGAGCTATGACTGCCCACGCTGCGAGACGCGCAACGTCCGCCGCGTGGCTGCTGGAATATGGATGTGCAGACGCTGTGGGTATAAATTCGCAGGCCAGGCATACACACCCTCAGCAAGGTGAGCAGGATGGCACAGGTTAGGATTCTAGTCAACGTGGATGCAACGCCTGAGGAGAGGAGAGTAGCCCTAGCAGCGCTCAAGCCTGAGGTAACCTCCCTAAACACCAGAAGAACCAGCGCTAGCCTAAGTCAAGACGAGAATAATCTAAGGCTGGAGATAGTGGCTGATGATATAGTCGCTGCGCGCGCAGCGGCCAACTCCTTTATCAGGCTCTTGGATATAGCGTTAGGTGCGAGAGAGGTGGTGAGTAGTGTCGTCGGGTAGGGAGATACCGCCAAGCATACAGCAGCAGATAGTACGGCTGCAACAGCTACAGCAGAGTCTAGGCGTACTATTGGCGGAGAAGCAGAGGGTAGAGACGGAGCTAGCCGAAATAAATAACGCGCTAGAAGAGCTTAACAAGTCAGACGACAACATAGTAGTATTCAAGGCAGTAGGCCCTGTTTTGGTTCAGACGACCAAGGATAAGATGCTGGCTGAGCTAAACGAGAGGCGCGAGCTGGCTGATACGCGGCTTAAGGTTCTTGAGAGGCAGGAAGCCAGGACGCGCTCTCAGCTTGACACCCTACAGAAAGAGGTTCAGCGAGCGCTGAGCGGACAAACGCCGACATGAGAAAACCTGAGCTGATAGCCGCGCTGCATGAATGCCTACTAGAAGAATCGCGGGGAAAGGATGTCGCGGTTATAACTCACTGGGGAGGGGACGCGGACTCAATAGGAGCGGCATACGTCCTCAAGAATCTCCTAAAAGAAGAGTATAACGCTTCGCGCGTTAGCTTTACAATACCAGACACGGCGACAGCGCATTCAAAGGCAATATTATCGCGGCTAGGGATGGAGTTGGAATATGTGGGGGATTCAAGCCTCTTCATCTTGGTTGATGTAGGCTCCCTTGAGCAGTTGGGAGAACTACTCCAAGTCGTCATGGATTCTGAGAAAAAACCCATTCTGATAGACCACCATCTCCATAGCGACTATGGGGAAAGCAGGGTTAGGCAGTTCTGTTCAGACGAGTATCAGGCAACCGCCGAGATAATACTAGACCTGGCGCTCCACGCTGGTAGGAAACTAACGCGCGAAGATGCGGAGGCGCTTTTCCTCGGCATGTATTATGATACTGCGCGGCTCTCAAT
>WAQC01000149.1 GCA_015520425.1 Candidatus Pelearchaeum sp.
TAATATGTTTGAGGTAGTCTATCAGCTCGCGTAGCACTAGCTTCGCGTCTCCGTTGAGTGAGATTGTCGGTTTTACATTCTTTCCTATTTCACTGGAGTCTATGTCTATGTGGATTATCTTGCGGCTTCGCTCAAAGTCCTGTGCTGGCCCTATTGCCCTGTCTGAGAGCCTGGTTCCCACGCAGATTACTAGGTCTGACTCCATTATGGCTAGGTCTGCCTCTATGCGGCCGTGCATTCCGACTACTCCTAAGACGAGTGGATGCGTCTCTGGGACTGATGATTTCCCAGGTGTTGTTGTTACTATTGGAGCGCCTATGAACTCAGCTAGCTCCAGAACCTCTGGTGTGGCGCCGCTGAAGAGCACTCCACCGCCTGATAGGATTACGGGCTTCTCCGCCTGGCTTATCGCCTTAGCTGCCTCCATTATGCTATGCACGTCAGGCTCACGTGGCCGTTGGTTGAAGAGCGGCTCAGGCATCACATCAACATCCTCCTCCTCAATCTCTTCCTGCATAACATCGCGCGGTATGTCCAGCAGCGTAGGCCCAGGCCTACCCGTCATGGCAACCGTGTAAGCATTAACGAACTCCTGAACTAGGCGACGCGAGTCCTTGACCGTTACGGCGTACTTAATATGGGGCAGGGTTAAGCCCACTATATCCGCCTCCTGGAAGGCGTCGGTGCCCATAAACGCCCTGACCACCTGCCCTGTTATGGCTAAAACTGGTATGCTATCCATAGAGGCGTCCACAAGCCCTGTTATGAGGTTCGTCGCTCCTGGGCCTGATGTCCCACTACATATTCCTGGCCTGTTCTTTATGCGCGCATACCCCTCAGCCGCGTGAGCGGCCTGCTGCTCATGGCGCATTAGGTAGCTGTTTATGTCAGCATCATAGAGAGCGTCGTAGAAGGGCATGTTAGCTCCGCCTGGTATGCCGAAGATTGTATCCACACCCTTTCGCCGCATCTGCTTGATTAGTAAATCAACGCTCCTAGCCATCCCTATGACCACTCTCCACCCTCATGTAATTACTCTGGGAAAGCAACAACTGGTGAACCGCGCTCGCTATAGCGCTAGTAATGGCAACCGCTGGGTCTTTATCTAAGCCACGCCCAACGGCTTCCGTATCTTTAATCTTCAGAATTACCTCGGCCTCCGCTGGGTGTTTTTCATCAAACATGCCTGAGAGAACTTTGTAATCAACCAACTGGACATCGGCTATGTTTTCTACCGCCTTTAGCGCGGCTCTTAGGCTTGCAGCCACTGGGTTTGAGCCTGCACCGCGGCCTGCGACTATCTCATGAGCTACTATAAGCTCGCAGGCTGCGTCGTATTCTCCATCCACCTTGCTTATGCTTAGCCTCCTAACGCTGGAGCGCTCTAGTGTTTGTTTTCCATAGACCTGCGTGGCTATTGAGAGTACGTCCTCCTCCGAGACCTTGCCGCCAGAGTCGCCTATCTCCTTGATGCGCGCGAGTATCTGGCGTAGCTTCTCCCGCTCTACGGTGAAGCCATACTCTTTGAGTAGGGCTTCTACACCATGGACTCCTGAATGCTTTCCGAACACTATCCTACGTCGCCTGCCGAAGGATTCTGGCATTACGGGCTCGTAGGTATGCGGGCTACCGAGTATCCCATGAACATGTATCCCGCTCTCGTGAGAGAAGGCATTATCGCCTACTATCGCCTTGTTCTTGGGTACGGTGATGCCTGTTAGCTTTTCAACGAGGCGGGAGGTCTTGTACAGGTTCTCCAGCCGTATATTTGTCTTCACGCCATAGAGGAAGTTGAGCGCCGAGACTATCTCCTCTAGGCTGGCGTTGCCAGCGCGCTCGCCTATACCGTTGATTGTGGCGTGTATTATCTCGGCGCCAGCCTCTACGCCTGCGAGTGAGTTGGCTACAGCTAGGCCGAAATCATCATGGCAGTGGACGCTTACTGGCACATTCACGTTCTCCTTGGTGAGCCTGACTAGGTAGCGCATGGCGTAGGGGAGCGCCGTACCAACTGTGTCGGGAATGTCTATACTATCAGCGCCAGCTTTCTCAACCTCTCTAAAGACACGCATTAGGAAGGAGGGCTCCGTCCGCGTAGCGTCCTCAGCTGAGAAATGGACAGTAACGCCGTGCTGCTTGGCGTATTCAACCATGCTCCGCGCCTTTTCCAGCGCCTCTTCACGGGTAAGTCGTAGCTTATGCTCCAGGTGAATGTCTGATGTGGCTATGAAGACATGTATCCAATCCACATCAGCGTTTAGCGCAGTGTCTATGTCAATCTTTTCTGCGCGCGCAAGAGCGCATATCTTGGCCTTCAGCCCCATGTTGGCGATGGTCTTGACAGCCTCCGCCTCGCCCTTAGAGACCAGCGGGAAGCCAGCCTCAATAATATCCACACCCAGCTCATCCAGAGCCTCGGCAACCCTAATCTTGTCTTCAGGCCTCAACGCAGCACCAGGCGTCTGCTCACCATCACGCAGCGTAGTGTCAAAGATATACACCCGCTCAGGAAGAAGATACTCTCTCTGGAGAAGATTCTTCCAGGCCATAAAATCACCTCTAGAGAATAATAATAAGTCTGAGGAGGAGACGGCCCTGAAGAATGCTGCTAGCATTTTCCAAATCGCGGCGGGCCGTTGGGCCGTTTACCGAGCGCGGTGAAGCAATAATCCCACCCTCAGACTTGTAATCCCTAACGCTCTATAGAGCTATATAAGCATTGATAGAGCCCCCTTTCATAGAGGTATGTTGCCATGCTTCTTTGCTGGTCTAAACTCTTCCTTGTCGCGTAGCATGTCCAGGGCTTTTATTAGCTTGATGCGCGTCTCCGCTGGCTCTATGACCTCGTCAACCATGCCCCGCTCAGCAGCTACATAGGGGTTGGCGAATTTGCTGCGGTACTCTGCTGCCAGCTCGCGCCTCTTGGCCTCTGGGTCCTGCGCAGAAGCTACCTCTTTCCTGAAGATTATGTTAATAGCCCCTTCGGGGCCCATCACAGCTATCTCGGCGGTTGGCCAGGCTAGGTTTATGTCTGCTCGCGAGTATTTAGAGCCCATGGCGCAGTAGGCTCCCCCATAGGCTTTGCGTATGTTGACGGTTATCTTCGGAACTGTTGCTTCGCAGTATGCGTAGAGGAGTTTGCTTCCATGTCTGATTATCCCGCCGTGCTCCTGCTCTATTCCTGGCATGTATCCTGGGACATCTACGAATGTGATTATTGGTATGTTGAAGCAGTCGCAGAACCTTATGAAGCGGGCAGCCTTGTCGCTGGAGTTTATGTCCAGCACGCCGCCCATGTGGAGCGGCTGGTTGGCCACAACCCCAACCGTGTTCCCGTCAAGCCTGCCGAAGCCCACAATCATGTTCTGCGCCCAGCCCGCATGAACCTCCATAAAATCACCATCATCCAAGACCTCCAAGATTATCTGCTTCATGTCGTATGGCTTATACGGGTCTTCTGGAACTATGCTCTCTATTCCATCAAGCCTCCTGTCTGGCCTATCCTGCGGCTCCACACGCGGCGGTAGCTCGCTGTTATTTGATGGCAGGTAGGAGAGGAGTCGTCTAATCATCATTAGGCACTCCTCATCATCGGCTGCTGTGAAGTGCGCTACGCCGCTAATCTCTGCATGAACATGAGCGCCTCCCAGCTCCTCAAACGACACCTCCTGTCCCAGCGCCGCTTTAACCACGTCAGGGCCTGTAACGAACATCGTGGCTGTCTTCTCCACCATGAAGATGAAGTCGGTCATGGCTGGGCTGTATACCGCGCCACCAGCGCATGGGCCCATTATAGCTGAAATCTGCGGGATTACACCCGAAGCTAGTGTGTTTCTGAAGAATATCTCGCTATACGCGGCGAGGCTTACCACCCCCTCCTGTATCCTTGCTCCCCCAGAGTCGTTTAGCCCTATAACGGGAGCTCCTGTCTTTAGGGCTAGGTCCATTATCTTACAGACCTTCTTCCCGAAGACCTCGCCTAGTGAGCCGCCCATTACTGTGAAGTCATGCGAGAAGACGAAGACCGTTCTTCCGTCTATCTTCCCATATCCCGTAACTACCCCATCGCCGAGGTAGCGTCTCTCGGCCATGCCGAACTCGGTAGCTCTATGGACGGCGAACTTGTCAATCTCAACGAAGCTCCCAGGGTCTAGGAGTATGTCCAGCCTCTCGCGGGCTGTGAGCTTCCCCTTAGCGTGCTGCTCCTCAATCTTCTTCGCTCCTCCCCCAAGCTCCGCCTCGCGGTTCATCTTGCGAAGACGTTCCAGCAAGTCTTCATAGGGCATGACGGCCAACATAGAGCAGGTATGGCGACTCTTAATGCTTTAATGCGTGTAGCGTGTTGTTTATGCTGGGTTGTCTGCGACTATAGGCTCCAAGGTTATGGTTCTTGATTCGGTTGATTCTACGATGGATGAGGCTAGGCGTATGGGGTTGAACGAGGAGGGCGCTGTGATAGTTGCGCGCAAACAGTCAAACGCGCGGGGCCGTCTTGGAAGAACCTGGCACTCACCTGTTGGAGGGCTCTGGTTTACGATAGTGGTTATGCCTAAGCAGAGCGCCACGACATCGCCTCTTCTTAGTCTAGCCACATCACTTGCCGTGGCGCGTGGAATAACCGCCGCAACAGGACTGCCAGCATCTATCAGATGGCCTAACGACGTTTATGTTCATGGTGGGAAGGTTGCTGGGATACTCACCGAGCTGGAGGTCGTGGGCGATGTGATAACACGCGCTCTCGTGGGAGTGGGGGTTAATGCTAATTTTGAGCTAGACGCGCTCCCAGAGGAAATACGCAGCGAGACCACAACACTCCTCCGCGAGCTCGGCCATGGAGTAAGCCTAGACGAGCTACTGGCAAAAATACTCCAAGAATTTAATAGCATATATGAAACATACAAAACAGGATGGCATGACGAGCTTCTCCGCGAAGTGAAGGAGAACATGGAGCTGTTGGGCAGTCCTGTTGTGGTTACACTCGCCAACGGCACGTTGATAGGCGTGTTGGAGGATATAGACGAGCTGGGCAGAATAATACTACGACTAGACCAAGACAGGATACAGCTATCCCCAGGGGACGTGGAGCGTATAGCTCCCGCATAATGCTGTCCTTGAAAATTATATTAGCAGCTACTGGGGGTTTGTGGTGAGTTGGTATGGAGCGTCTTCCAGTGAATATACGCGCAAAACCTGGTGATGTGGCCGAGGTGGCGATAACCGCTGGAGACCCAGCGCGCGTTGAGCAACTCGCCTCAATGTTGCAGGACGCCAAGCTCGTGAATAAGAACCGCGGCTTACTGGTCTATACTGGAAAATATCGTGGCAAAGGTGTTACAGTCGCCATGCACGGGATAGGCGGCCCCTCCTCTGCGATAGTGTTTGAAGAGCTACACATGCTTGGGGCTAAGACAATAGTCCGTCTAGGCTCATGCGGCGCTATGGTGA